>CABMOY010000048.1 GCA_902388345.1 uncultured Collinsella sp. | reverse complement strand
TGCAATTGACGGCCTTTTACAATGCACCGCGCCGACCTCGGCGACCGCGCCGGCAAAGCCCACGACGCCCATCATGCTCGACACAAACCAGATGCAGACGGTGAGCACGGCGGCGGCCGCAAACACGGCAAGCGAGCGCTGGCGCTCGGAGACCGGGCCGGCCTCCATGCGGCGCACACGCTCGGGCTCGTTCATGCCCGAGAACACCAGTCCCACCGACACGATGACCGACGAGATAATCGCGTACGCACCGAAGTTGAAATACGACTCGAGCGTGGCGGCGGCAGTCGAGTCGACCTTGACCTGCTCGATCTCGACCTCGGCACGCTCGGCAGCAGCATGTTCGGCAGCCTTGGCAACGTCACCGTTGGAGGCAGTGGGCTCAAGTGCGGCCGCAGCGCCCGCGAGCGAGATCCAGCGCGAGGCCTCGGCAGACGAAAGCGCCGCCGCCATGGTGCCGGCACCGTAGGTCACATCGAGCTTGGGCAGGGACTCCCCCGCACGGGCGGCTGCAACGAGGTCGCCCTCAAACCCCTCCGGGATAAAGAATACGCAGTCGGCGCTGCCCTTGGCGCTGTTGCTCTTGGCGAGCGCATCCGCAAGGTCGTACGTGTCGTCACCAACGCCCGTGACCAGCTCAAAGCGCGAACCCAGATGCTTGGTAAGCGCACGCGAAAGGTCGCTGTCGTCGCGGTCGACCACGATCACGTTGGCATCGTAGGGCTTATACTCGGTGAGCTGCGACGAGTTCCAGCTCACCGATGCCGCGATAAACACACCCAGCAGAGAAATAAACACCGTGTAGATGAGCAGATAGAGCGGGTGCGCGAGCGCCATGCGAAGCGCAGTCTTAAAGGTGCTCATAGCGGCTCCTTCCAAAGATCAGCGTGGCGGCGGCAACGAACAGCAGCGCCATAAGGACCAGCGCGCCAGCGCGAACGGCAAAGGGGCCCAGGTCCTCAAAGAAATACAGGCGGTTGAACATGTCGCAGATGAGCTTGACGGGGTTGAGCCAGCACTCGGCCGGGCAGGCGCGGGCGACGTCGTCGGCAAGCGCCATCGCCGGCTCGCCGTAGAGGCCGGCGAACAGGGCACACGTGGTGGCAAAGCCCGTGAGGATGCCCGACTTGGACGCCTTGCCACCCTTAACGGGAAGCGTGCCCACAAAGAGCCCCAGGCACGTGGCGGCAAGCGCGGATGCAGCACCGCCCAGCAGGCACAGCCCCTCGCGCCCGCCAAAGTCGACGCCGACCACCAGGCGCACGTAGCCAATCGCGACCGCCATCGAGGCAAAGGAAACCAGCCACGAGCCGACAAAGATGCCAGCTAGCGACGCCGTCTTGGAAAGGCCACCCACGCAGCGGCGCGCGCCAAGGCCCGACAGATTGGGCTGCAGGTCGACGACACTCAAGGCGGCAAACTCGGCAGACATCATCGCGACCAGACCAAAGAGCGCGTAGTAGTAAATGGTCGTGCCGTCGGGCGTGGTGCGCGTCAGGCTCACGCGACGGGTTCCGCCCTCGAGCGACAGGGCGCGCGCAACCGTCTCCGGATCGGCGAGCGCCGCCGGGTTGTCCTGGGCAATCTGGGCCATGAGCTCAGCATTTTGTGTATACGAGCTTGCCACCGTCTCAAGGATGCTGCGGTCAGTGAGCACCGACGAGGCACGCGAGCTGTCATAGCTCGAGAGCAGCGTGAGCCTGGGTGTGCCCGCAGCATCGACCGTGTAGATGCCCGCGACCTCGCCGGACTTGAGCGCTTTGCGCGCGGCAGCCAAGTCTTCGTACTCGCTCACATCGAGCAGTTGATCGTCGCCCTCCTCGGCAAGCGAGGTCGCCACGTCCTTAAAGGACGAAGCGCCCCAGGCTTCGTCAGCGACAACGGCTACCGGCACCGGGTCGATCTTGCCGTCGGAGCTGAGGTTCGCAAACATAAACATGAACATCGTTGAAAGCGCAATGGGAAAGATCGCGCCCCAGACCCACGTGCTCGGCCGGCGCAGCAGCGTCTTGACCGTAATGATAATGGTGTTGAACATGGCTGCCCCCTAGTCGCGCAGCTCGCGGCCGGTGATCTCGAGGAACACGTCGTTGAGGGTCGGTGGCTCGCTCCACACGCGGCCGAGTGCTACGTCAGCAGCGCGCAGCGTGTCGAGGATGTCGACCAAATTGTGCGGGCTCGCCTCGCAGGTGCAGATGAGCTCGCCGCCGGAAAGCTCAACCGAAAGTACATGCTCGAGGGCGCGCAGCCGCTCGACTGTGGCAGGCTCGACGGCGCCGACCTCGACAGTCACGCGCTCGCCCATCTGAATCATGCGCTTGAGCTCGTCGTTGGTGCCCTGCGCCAGCACACGGCCGCCGTCCATGATCATGATGCGGCTGCAGATCTGCTCGACTTCCTCCATGTAATGGCTGGTATACACCACCGTGGCGCCCTCGTCGCGCAGGCGGCAGATGCCCTCTAGGATGGCGTTGCGGCTCTGTGGGTCGACCGCCACCGTGGGCTCGTCAAAGAAGATAAGCTCGGGCTTGTGCGCGATGCCGCAGGCAATGTTGAGGCGGCGCGCCAGGCCACCCGAAAGCTTGCCGGGGCGGAACTTGGCAAAGTCGCCCAGGCCGACAAAGTCGATCGCCTCCTCGACCAGCGCGCGGCGGCGCTTGCGGTCGTTGACGTAGAGGCTGCAGAAATAGTCGATGTTCTCGCGCACGGTGAGCTCGTCGAACACCGCAACTTGCTGCGGCACCACGCCGATGCGGCGCTTGAGGTCGTAGCGGGCGGGCGTCATGGGCTCGCCGAACAGCTCGATGGCGCCCTTGTCGTAGGCAAGCAGCTGCAGGATACAGTTGATGGACGTGGTTTTGCCCGAGCCGTTGGGGCCCAGCAGGCCAAAGATCTCGCCGGGGGCGATGCTCAGGTTAAAGTGGTCGAGCGCAATAAGGTCATCGTAGCGCTTGACGAGGTTTTCGACGTGGACGATGTCTGTCATGGGGCGGCCCTTCTGTTGCTTGCGGCCCGGTACGATTGCATCATCGCAGGAGCGGGCAGCGCGCACCAGTGAGCTTTGTCACGAGTGCGAGGATCTTGGTCGTGCGGTCTGCCGACGCTCCCGCTTTGCCGCGCGGGAGGAATGTCACGGTTGCCCCGGGCGGCGCCTCCCCCGCGCGCAGCATCGCGTACAATACCCGTATGAACAGGCTTTTCGACAAATCGATTGTGCTGGTGTGCTGCATTGCGGCCGCTCTGGGCATTGCTGTGGACGCTCGCCTGGTTGCGGCGTTTTGCCTTGGCGTTATTGCCACCTCGCTGGCCGAGCTCGCACAGAAGGAACGCACGAGCCGCACAAGCGAGGCCGCGAGCTACGCTTACATCATCGCGGCTGTCTTCGTGCCGTCGTTTATGCCGTTTGCGCCCCTCGCCCTCTATGACATCGCGCGGCGCGTGCGCAGTGAACGCGTTTGGGTCGCGTTGGGCATTGGCGTCACCTTTGTCTTTGCACTCGTCGCGGACCTTCGCGCCGGCATGCTTTCCGCCCGCGCGTTGTTGCTGACCGCCATCCTTTCAGTTGCCGCCACCTTGCTATCGCTACGTACCGCCCAGTTGGAGCGCGAGCAGCAGCGCATGCGCCGCATCCGCGACGAGCTGCAGGAACGAGCCCTCGCGCTCGAAGCGCGCAACCGCGACCTTGCCGACCGCCAGGACTACGAGGTCGAACTCGCGACGCTCGCCGAGCGTGCCCGCATCGCGCGTGAAATCCACGATAGCGTCGGCCACCAACTCACACGTGCCTCGTTACAGGCCGAGGCCCTGCGCATAGTCCACGCCAATGAGCCCGGCGTTGCCGCCGATTTCGCCGACGTCAAGCACACCGTTGACGAGGCGCTCCAACTTGTGCGCGCCAGCGTCCACGCGCTCAATGACACTGCCGCCGACCTCTCCGTACAGCTCGAGCGCATCGTGGAAGGCGTGCGCTCAGATGGCGGCCCGCAGATTGAGCTTGAGGTTTTGGCCGAGCATGCGCCCGCCAACATCACCAACTGCTTTGCGGCGGTCCTGCGCGAGGCGCTATCCAACACCATGCGCCACGCCCGCGCGCAAAACGTTGTTGTGCGATGCTTGGAGCATCCATCGTTTTACCAGCTCATCGTTACCGACGATGGCACGGGCGGGACCCAGACGGGCGGTCGCGGCATCGCCGAGGGCATGGGGCTCGCCTCCATGCGCGAGCGCATCGAGGCGCTTGGCGGCACCTTCACCGCCGGCCCGCGCGCCGGCGTCGGCGGCTGGCGCGTGTTTGCCACCGTTCCCAAACAGCAAGGAGATGAGGCCCGATGAGGCTCATAGTTGTCGACGACGACCGTTTGGTGGCCGATTCACTCAAGATTATCCTGGGCGCACAGCCGCAGATCGAGGTGGTGGGTACCGGCGCCAACGGCAACGATGCGGTGGCGCTCTACGCCGAGCACGCACCCGATATCGCGCTGCTCGACATCCAGATGCCGGGGCGTGACGGACTTTCGGCGGCATGCGAGATCCTTGAGCGCGACCCCGCGGCGCGCGTGGTGTTTCTGACGACGTTCTCGGATGACGAGTACATTGTGTCGGCGCTCAAACTGGGCGCCCGCGGCTACCTGATCAAGACCGATGTCGCCGCCATTCCGCCAGCGTTGACGCAGGTCATGGACGGCAAACGCGTGCTCGAGGGCAAGGCGATCGAGGACATCGATTTTGGCGGAACGGACGTCGAGGCGGGCGCGCCCCGCCGGCCCACCGCCTTTGCCAGCCTGACCGACCGCGAGTTCGAAGTCGCCGAGCTCATCGCCCGCGGTCTCGACAACAAGGAGATTGCCGCCACCGCCTATATGGGCGAAGGCACCGTACGCAACCACATCAGCTCAATCCTGGCCAAAATGGGCCTGCGCAACCGCACCCAAATCGCCATCGCCTATTTGCGAGGCTAGCCGCTGGCTGCCGCCAATTTGATGCCATTTCAAAACTATGCCGGTTTACGGGGCTAAACTCAGGACCCCCATCCATACCCGCGTTTTCCGCCAAATGACGGCTTGTCTACCTGCGGTTTTATTTTCACAGATATCGGCATGGTTGGGGATTCGGAATCCGGCCCCGTAAACCGGCATAGTTTTGTTCGGGCGGCCCTGCACGAGTGTCTCCGCCAGCCTCGCGGGACCAAAATGATCCGTTTTCCTCCGTCCCCAAGGGATCAGCCGGAACCGCCCGCCACGAAATCGGCCCATCTACTACGTTTGACTCGACACCCCTGATCATACCTTCGTTTTGAACAAAACCGCAGGCGTTCTACCTGCGGTTTTGTTTTCGCGCTTTTCGGCATGGTTGGGGGTAAGGAGCTAAACGTAGTAGATGGGCCGGTTTCGTGGCGTGCCCTCCTCCCCAACGCACAAAAGTGCCGCCACGGAGGAGGGAGATGCCTCCGTGGCGGCTGGGGGTAGGAGCAGGTCGGGATTTAGCCCCGCCGGCCGCCCGGGGCCTTTTGGCCCCGGGCGCTGCCAGCGTGCCTAGCGCTTACGGATACCCCAGACCAGGGCTCCAACGCCGGCCATGGCGATAACAAATGCCATGAGCAGTGCGGTGGCCTGCTGGTCGCCCGTGGTGGGCAGGTAGCGCGTAACCGTCTTGACGATATTCGTCACGGTCTTGGGCGTGCCGGGATCGGGCGCCGGCTTAGGCGTCTCGGGCTTCTTGTACGTGTTGTTGAACACGATGCCCTCGACGCTCTTGTCGCCCTTGGTAAAGGCGACGCTCGCCTTGAGGTTGCCCTCGCCGTCATCGACCACGTTGACCGTCGCGGTAAAGACGGACTTGTCGTAGGTCATACCGACCTCGTCGCCCTTGACCTCGCTGATGGTGTAGACGTGCGTACCGGGCTCGTCGTACTCAAACTTGTCGAAGCTGATCTTACCGTCGGCATCGTTGGTGACGGTGGACTCGATGCCCTCGCCAACGAGCTTAAAGCTGAACTCGTCCTTCTTGAGCTCGCGTCCCTCGAGCACCTTGATGGCGCCGATGGAAACCTGCGTGGGCATGGCGTGATACTTGTTGGTAAAGCCAGCCGACTCGGTGGTTCCCTCGAGCTTGTGCGTCACGGTCAGCGTGCCATCGCCGTTGTCGGAAACGGTGGTCACGACGGTGTAGGTCGTGCTGTCATAGGTGACGCCCTTGTACAGGCCGAGCGCGTTGGGGCAAGCCTCGCGCAGCGTGTACGTGTGCGTACCGGGCGCCTCGTAGCGGATCGGGCTCAGCGTAACGGTGCCGTTGGCGTCGTTGGTGCCGTTAGCGACAACCACGCCGTCCTCGAGCAGCTCAAACGTGAACTCTCCAGCTGCAAGGTCGCGTCCGGTCAGACGCTTGACCGTCTTGACCTGATCGGTCGCGGACGAATCGGTAGGCGTCACGCTGTAGGTGTTGGTAAACGTGAAGGCCGCACCGTCGTCGCCTTCGTGCACGACGCTCAGATGTCCAGCGCCGTCGTCGGTCACGGTGTAGGAAACCTTGCGTGTGGCGTTGGCGTCGTTAGTCACGCCAGAGGCGCTGCCGGACTCGGTCACCGTGTAGGTAAAGGTGTGCGAGCGCGGGGCGGTGGGGGCTGCGGGCTCGGACTCGTCGCCGGGCTCGTCAGCGTTGGCATCGGCATCGGCGTCGGCCTCTTCAGCCTCCGCCTCGTCGGCATCAGCCTCGGCCTTATCGGTCGCATCGTCCGTCACGCCCAGGGCGCGGTTGAGGTCGTCGAGCGTAAAGTGGATCTTGCCAAAGTCCACGTTGCCGACCGCGTCGTTGGTTGCGGTCGTGCGCTCGGGCATCGGGGCGCCAGCCTCGTCGGCAGTCACGGTAAAGGTGAACTTACCCGCGATGTCGGCCGGGGTCAGGCCCTCGGCAGCCTGGAGCTTCTTGGTGCCGGCGAGCGCGGCGTCAACGGCATCGGCGCCGTAGACGTTCTCGAACAAGGGCTCGATGCCACCGTAGTCGACCGTTGCCGTCAGGGTACCGTCACCGTTATCGACGACGATAACCTTAAAGCCAAAGCTCCACGTTGTAGCGGAAACGCCATTCGGCAGCCCGAATAAATCTTCGTAGGCCGTGTAGTTAATGGTCCAGGCAAGCTTACCGTCCTTGTCGGTACGATGGGCAAGCCCAGCAGCCTCAAGATTAGCAAGCATCTTAGTGTCGTAGTGCAGCGTATCAAAGCTCACGTGCCCGCCGATATTGGGCTTGAGGTTTTCGTATGCCACAAGCTCACCCTGATAGGCGATGCCGAACCAGAACTCGCCGTCGGCCATCGGGCGGCCGGTCAGAGTCTTGGTGGCAACGACCTGAGCGGCGGTGCCACCAGGCGTGTTGGTCGTAGCGCTGTAACTGTTGTGGAACGGCACCAGGGCCTTCTCGACCTTGTTCTCGCCACTCTTGTGGACTGTCTCATGCGTGCCCTCGGGACCGCCGGAAACGGTCGTCGTAGCAGTGAGCGTGCCGGCGGTGTCGTCGGCGATGGCGATCGTCACCGTGCGCACGGCGTCGTCGTAGGTGTAACCGGGCTGGCCGTCGTTCTTCTCGGCCACGGTGTACGTAAAGGTCTTGCCGGCGTCAGCCTGCGTAAATATAACCTCATGACCAGCCAGAATGTCGATCAGTCCGACCGTTGCCTCTGCCGCTGCGGGGGACTTGAAGCTATTAGCCCCGGGCAGCAGACCGAGCGCGCGAGCCGAAGCGTCGTCAGCAGGTGTCACGGTAAAGGTGAACTGACCCTCGGTCATGGGGCGGCCGTCCAGATACTTGCTGAGCCACAGACCGCCGGCAGCGGTGTAGTTAAGCTCAGTGCGGTACGTGTTGGTAAAGCGTCCGTTTTCCTTCTTGGTGACGTTGGCGGTCAGGCTGCCATCGCCGTTCTCGGTCACGGTCACTTCGGCGGTTGCGGCATGCGCGTCATACGTCATGCCGACCGTGCTGCCCGCGTTCTCGCGGATCTCGTACTTGTAGGTTCCAGCGGCTGCGTAGTGAATCTTGCCGAACTTGATGGCGGCGATGCCGTCCTTCGCGTCCTTCTTACTCACGGTTACGGTTGCGGGATCGGGCAGCGGGGCGCCTTCGGGGGCGGTGATGGTAAAGCTGAACTCGTCCCCATCCGTCCAGTCGCGGCCGCTGATGACCTTGTTCAGGTCAAAGTCGAGCTCTGCATCGAGCGGGGTCACGCTGTAGGTGTTCTCGAAGGTCGCAGCCTCGGCGTCCTTCAGGACATGCTCGGCCTTGAGGGTACCGTCGCCGTTGTCCGTGATGGTGGTCTCGATGGTGTACTTGGCGTCACTGTAGGTGATGCCCTTGCTGGTGGTTCCGCCCTTGATCTCGCGCAGCGTGTAGGTGTGTTTGCCGGGCTTGTCGTACTTCACGGCGCTCATCGTAATCTTGCCATCGGCGGCGTTCTTGCCGGTGGCGACGACCTTGGCGTCCTTGCCCTCGCCCTCGACGAGCTCGAAGGAGAACTCGCCGGCCTTGAGGTCGCGCCCGTCCAGGGACTTGGTCGCGGTAATCTGGTCGGTGACGCTGAACTCGTCAGGATTCGGCTTGTAGCTGTTGTTGAACTTCGCCTCGTTGGCGCCCTGCAGCTCGTGCTTGACCGTGAGCTTACCATTGCCGTCATCGGTAACGGTAGTCACGATGGTGTAGGTCGTGCCGTCGTAGGTGATGCCATTGCCTTCGGCGCCCTTGGCTTCGCGCAGGATATAGGTATGCTTGCCGGCGGCGGTGTAGGTGATCTTGCCCATCGCAATCTTGCCATCGGCGTCGTTAGCGCCGGTGGCGACGACCTCGCCGTCCTCGACGAGCTCGAAGGAGAACTCGTCGGCCTTGAGGTCGCGTCCGTCCAGGACCTTGGTCGCGGTGATCTGGTCGGTGACGCTGGAGTTATTCGGAGTAACGCTGTAGGCATTCTCGAAGATAGCCTTCTCGACGCCCTGCAGCTCGTGCTCAACCGTGAGCTTGCCATTGCCATCATCGGTGACGGTGGTCACGATGGTGTAGGCCGCGGTGCTGTAGGCGATACCGTTGTCGGCATCGACCTTGACCTCGCGCAGCGTGTAGGTGTGCTCGCCGGCCTCGGTGTAGGTAATCTTGTCCATCGTGATCTTGCCGTCGGCCGCATTGGTGCCCTTGGCGACGACCTTGTCACCCTCGACGAGCTCGAAGGAGAACTCGCCGTCCTTGAGATCGCGGCCGGTCAGGGACTTGGTCGCGATGATCTGGTCGGTGACGCTGGACTCGTTCGGGGCTGTATTGTACTTGTTCTCAAAGTGTGCCGGCTCGGTGCCCTCGAGCGTATGGGTCACCTTAAGCGTGCCGTCGCCGTTGTCGATGACGCTCGTCTTGATGGTGTAGCTCGTCTTATCGTACGTGATCCCGTTGCTCAGCCCCGCTTCGTTGGGGAGCTTTTCGCGCAGCTTGTAGGTGTGAGTGCCGGGCTTATCGTAAGTGATTTTGTCCATGACGATCTTGCCGTCGGCATCGTTCTTGCCGGTGGCGACAACCTTGCCGTCCTCAACGAGCTCGAACTCGAACTCGCCGTCCTTGAGGTCGCGGCCGTCCAGGACCTTCTTCGCGGTAATCTGGTCGGTGATGACGGAATCCACGGGGGTCAGGCCGTAAGAATTCTTGAACTCAGCAGGCTTGTCACCCTTCAGGACATGATGGACATCGAGTGTGCCATCGCCATTGTCCGTAACCGTGGTCACGATGGTGTAGGTCGTGCCGTCGTAGGTGATGCCATTGCTCTTGGTTCCACCGTGGACCTCGCGCAGCGTGTAGGTGTGCTCGCCGGGCTCGGTGTACCTGATGGAACTCATCGCAATCATGCCGTCGTAACTGTTCTTGCCAGTGGCGACGACCTCATCGCCCTCGACGAGCTCGAACTCGAACTCACCGGGCTTAAGGGCGCGGCCGGCCAGGGACTTGTACGCGGTGATCTTGTGGGTGACGCTGGAGTCCTTAGGCGTCAGGTTGTAGGCATTCTTAAACTCAATCTTCTTGCCGTTATCGGCGTCCTGCAGCTTATGCGTAGCCACCAACTGACCCTTGCCGTTGTCGGCAATGGTGGTCACGATGGTGTGGACGGTTTCGTCGTAGGTGACGCCGCCGGCATTGCCCTTGACCTCGTGCAACGTATAGGTGTGCTCGCCGGGCTTGGTATACTCGATGGGGCTGAACACAACGTTGCCGTTGGCATCATTCTTGACGGTCTCGATAAGCTCAGAGTCCTTGCCCTTGATCTCGCGCAGCTCAAAGCTAAACTCGCCTTCCGCAAGAGCACGCCCGGTCAGGGTCTTGGTGACCTCAATCTTGTCGGTGACGCTGGACTTGACGGGCTCAGCTGTATAGGTGTTCGTGAACTTAGTCTTACCCGATGTCTTTTCAACGTCGGCCTTAAGCTCGCCCTTGGCGTTAACCGTCACAGTCACCTTGAACGCGGCAACGTTATCGCTGTAGGTGATGCCACCCAGCCCGCCATTAACTTCACGGACCTCATAGGTGTACTCACCCGGCTTGTCGTAAGTGATTTCACCGAAGTTAATGGCTGCCTTGCCCTTATCATCCAGATCGGCGTTTTTAACAGTCACGGTCACAGACTCGGGCATCGGGGCGCTGTTCTCGGACGTCGCGGAGAGCTCAAACTTAAACTCATCCGCATCCGTCCACTCGCGACCCTCGAGCACCTTGGTCAGACCAAAGTCGGTCTTGGTATCCACCGTTGCCGGCGTCATGTCGTACTTATAGCTGATCTTGCCGTTGTTGCCCAAGTGAACGTCAACCTCCGTGGCGTTCGACTTGGCAGACGTGTTGTTCCACTTGGGATTGAGCACGTCGGTCGCGGTGCCGGTGAGGTTGCCGCCCACGCGCTCCTTGGTGGTATGAAGCTCGTCAATAAAGGCCAGGCGCGCGGTTCCCACGCTAAACGAAAGGTTGCCGTCCTTGTCGGCAACTATGGCACCGTCAAACTTCGCAGCGTCGCCGCCGATAAACTCGATGACGGCGGTGGCGGGCTTGGCCTCGCCGTTCTCGCCCTGCTCCTCAAACTCATCCTTGTAGTAATAGGTGCCTTTCTCTGCCAGTGAATTCTTTGCAGGCTGTGTGCAGTCCTTGTCCGTGTAAATGGGAGTCTGCTTCTGGAAGTAGTAGTAGCGGTTGGTATCGGCCGGCTCAAAGTTCGCAACCGTATCACCCAACGCGCCGGTCTCCCACTTGTTCGCGTAGAAGTTAACGGTCTTGGAGCGGTCCTTCGCGGTGGTCGTATTGCTCTTAATGTAATCCTCGAGCCCCGCTACCTGATCGGGTGTAAACAGGTTATCGAGCGCGACTTTCTTAACGCTCGAGGTATAGCTCACCTGAACGGGCTCAGTATTGTCGACCGTAAGTACGCCATCTTTGATCTTAAAGTGACGCAGCGGAATCAGCGACGCAGGAATCTTAACCGTTACGATATCGCCGGACTGAGGCTTGCCCTTTTCGGCACGCTGAACGGTAATGTCCAGGTTCGCGGCCGCACCAGTAAATGTATAGGTGTCGACATTGCCCTTGGTGCTCTTTGCCGGGTTGGTAAACGTCTCGCCGTTGTACACGGCAGACGTAAAGTCGTCAACCTGCATAAAGTCGCCCAGCTCGTCAGTAAACGTAATGTAGCCAGACTTATGCTCGCCATAACCGCCGTGAACTTCTGTCGGGTAACCAGTTTGGATAATGCTTCCCGAGATCTCTTCGAAGATTTTCTCGAGCTCAGAGGCACTGGTTGCCGACTTGTAGTAGCTGGCATCGGCAACGGAGTCGCCGAAATTAACGCTCCAGTCAACAGATCCAAAAAGGCCATAGCTAACGGACGATGAGGCATTCGGGTAGTTGCTCGACACGGCATGCATAAACTTGTTCGCGTTGCTCGTGTCATTGTTTGTTGGATTGTCACTCGGCTTCGCGCCGCTGAAGATTCCAATGGTGTAAATGGTCGCCCCGCCGCTCTTTATGGTCTTGGCAGCATTGATGGCATCCTTAGCGACCTCGGGCTCGAAACCATTAGTACTCGTAGGAGAGCCATCGGTAAAGAACACAACGATCTTCTGGGCATCCGCGCGATTAGACGAAATGCCCTCGGCCAGCTGCAGGCCATAGTCGGCGCGCGTGGCACCGGCAGGTGCAATGGAATCGATCGTTTTCTTAAGGCTCTCTGCGCCATCGACCGAGCACGTCGTCAACCCTTGCATTGTCTGCGAGTAGTTATAGATATAGCCGTCGTCGCGATAGGTATCATTACCGACCCTATCGCTCCTCTTCTTGCCTGCGAACTTTACGATGGCAACCTGATGCTGTTTGCCCGCATCCATCTTCTCGTTTTGCGTGGCGATGGTATCGATAAAGCTTTTGGCGGCATTCTTGAGCGCAACGATACGCTTGGCGGAATCTCCACCGCCCATGGGGTCATCCATCGAGCCAGAAGCGTCCAGCACCAGCACGATGTCGAGCGGCTTGCCGGAAACCGTCGTATCGGATGTCGAAGAGATAGCAGACAGCGTAGTCAGGAAATCCGACTTTTCGTCTGCCGCGGTTTCCTTGACCGTCTTGTCGGTCCAGATTCGGCCGACGTTTTGAGTTGTTACTTCCTTGCCGTCATAGCCGCCAGCCCAGAACTTCCAGTTGTTACTGGTGTCGTGGTCGACTATCTTATTGCTCACCGTCGGTCCGTCCATTCCGGTGCTGGACCTGGCGTTGGCCTCGGGCAGCATGGCAAATGCTGCAGCCGGCAACACAAGCACTACGGCCAGTATCACCGCCAAGAGACTCCTCGTGTACTTATTCATCGCGTCTCCCTTCTCGCGGTCTCAGACCTTGCATCAGCCTAAAGTTACGGAATGAGACACAATTAGGGCAGGTGACACATGTTCCAGATTCGGTTTTGAGCGTGAGACAAATGTCTCACCAAAGTTGAGACACGGCGTTTTCGCAGGAAAATAGGTGCGACTCGGAGCCGACAGGCCAAAATGATCCGTTTCCCTCTGTCCATAGGAGATCAAGGGCTGTTACGAATATGATGTCATTTCAAAACTATGCCGGATTACGGGGCTAAAGTCGAGGCCCTCATCCATACCTTCATTTTTTGAAAAACGGCAGGCTATCTACCTGCGGTTTTGTTTTTGCGATTTTCTGTATGGTCGGAGATTCGCTATCCAGCCCCGTAATCCGGCATAGTTTTGTTCGCGGCGGCTCGCCCGCGCGTTCACGCGCGGGGCCGGTGGGGCATTCTTGCCCCACCGGCCCCATCCCAGCGCTATTCCGGCTTGATTTCTACCGTGGGAGTCTTGTCCGCCGCAACTGGAGTACGAGCGGTGTCCATAGTCAGGCAGTGCTTGGGGCAGCTCTCGATGCACTCACCGCACACCACGCAGGCATACGGGTCGATCGACCACGTTCCACCCTTGCGATCGACCGCGAGTGCGCTCGCCGGGCAGCGACGCGCGCACATGCCGCAGCAGATGCACACGTCCATGTCGTTGACGATGTGCCCGCGCAAGCGCTCGGGCGCCGCGAGCTTCTCCTGCGGATAGCACACCGTTATCGGCTGCTTGACCATAGAGCCCAAGGACGTCTTGGCAAATGTCAGCAAACTCATGCCGTGCCTACCTTTCCGTGCAGCTAATGCAGGGGTCGATGGTCAGGATAATCATGGGCACGTTGGCAAGGAGCACGCCCTGCAGCGCATGCGTCAGACCCGCCAGGTTCTGCGACGTCGGCGTGCGCACGCGGAAACGGTCCAGATTCTTGGTGCCGTTGCCGCGCACATAGTAGTACGCCTCGCCGCGCGGCTGCTCAATCACAACCTCGCCGTGCGCGCCGTCGGCCGGCGTAAGCTTGGTGCGCCCACCGATACCGTCGTGCGGGATCTTATCCACCAGCTCCTTAATAATGTCCATGGCCTGCGTGACCTCGGCGCAACGCACCTGGCAGCGGGCATAGCAGTCGCCGTCGGTAACGACAATCGGCTCAAACGCGGCCAGGTCCGCATAGGCACCGTCACCGAACATGCGCACGTCGTAGTCCACGCCCGAGGCGCGCCCAAACGGACCGACCATCGAAAGCTCCAGCGCGTCCTTCTTGCTGATCACGCCCACGCCATGCAGGCGCTCGCCGCAGCTATTGTCGTCCAAAAACGTATGCACCAGGGCCTCGCAGTCGGGGCGCATAGCGTCGAGCGTCTGGACAATACCCGCCAGCTCGGAGTCCTCAATGTCGTGCTTAAGGCCGCCGATCTCGTTAATCGACAAAATCACGCGCCCTCCGCACGTGCTTTCGAAGATCTTGAGAATCTGCTCGCGCAGGGTCCACGAACGATAGAAGAGCGCCTCGAAGCCAAAGGCATCGGCGAGCAGGCCCAGCCACAGCAGGTGCGAGTGGATGCGCGAAAGCTCGTGCAAAATGGTGCGGATATACTGCACGCGGCCGGGCACCTCGATGTCGAGCATGCGCTCGCAGGCGCTGGCATAGCCGCAGCTGTGACCCACGGCGCAGATGCCGCAAATGCGCTCGGCGATGTAGCCAAACTGGTGCATGTCGCGCTTTTCGGTGAGCTTCTCGAGTCCGCGGTGCACAAAACCGATCTGCGGAATTGCCTCGATGACGCGGTCGTCCTCGATCACCAGGTCCAGATGAAGCGGCTCGGGCAGCACCGGGTGCTGCGGGCCAAACGGAATGACGGAGCGATGTGCCATGGGCCTTACGCCTCCTTTTTCTGCTTGTCGCGGACGGCCTTGGCGGCAAGCGCCGCGCGGACCTTGGCTGCTTTCTCGGGATCCATGGCAGCGAGCTTTGCCTCCATCTCGGCAGCCTTGAGCGCGGCCTTCGCAGCAGCCTCATCATGCTGAGCATCGGAGCCGGCAGCCGCAGCGGGTTGAGCAGCGGCGCCCGCGGCATCGCCGGCGCTC
>CABMOY010000047.1 GCA_902388345.1 uncultured Collinsella sp. | reverse complement strand
GGCCGTGCGCCGCGCCGCCGGCATCGAGCTTTCGGCCGCGCTTGCCCGCGAGCTCGAGACCGTGCAGGTCCCTAAGTTTGCCACGGACGAGTATTCCTGCCGCCGCGTGCCCGGCGTCGATTCTAGCGAGGTGCGCTAATGGCTGCCAAATTCATCGATCTTTCCTTTACGCTCAACGGCCGCAAGGTCAAGGTTCAGATTGCCCCCGATACCATGCTCTTTTCGCTTTTGCGTGAGCAGGGTTGCGCGTCGGTGCGCTGCGCCTGCGAGACCACCAACTGCGGCCTGTGCACGGTGTGGCTCGACGGCTACCCGGTGCTGAGCTGCTCGGTCCCCGCCGCGCGCGTCGAGGGCCATACCATCACCACGCTCGAGGGTCTCAAGGCTGAGTCCGAGGCGCTTGCCCGCGCCATGGCTGCCGAAGGTGCCGAGCAGTGCGGTTTTTGCGCTCCCGGCCTCATCATGAACGTGCTGGCGCTTGCCCGCGCCGCCAAGGAGGACCCGAGCCTCGTCGCCACGCGCGAGGAGCTGTCGCGCCAGCTCGCCGGCAACCTCTGCCGTTGCAGCGGCTACGAGAGCCAGCTGCGCGCCATTGTCCGCTTCCTCAACGAGTCCGGCGTGCAGGTGGGCTTTGAGATGCCCGAGCTGCCGGTCAACGACACCAGCTGCGACGGTGTCTCGTACAAGCAGATCACCCATAAGCAGCCCAAGAAGGACTCGAAGGCGCTGCTCGAGGGCCGTCCCGTCTACACGGGCGATATGGTGCCCGCCGGCGCCCTGATCGTCAAACTCAAGCGCAGCCCCTATGCCCGCGCCAAGATCCGCTCCATCGATACGTCGCGCGCCCTGAAGGTGCCCGGCGTGGTGGGCGTCTACACCTACGAGGACGTTCCCAAGCGCCGTTTTACCATTGCCGGCCAGAGCTATCCGCAGCCGAGTCCCTACGACCGTCTGATTCTCGAGAACCTCGTCCGCTACCAAAACGAAGAGGTGGCGATCGTCGCCGCCGAGACCGAGGAGGCCGCCGATAAGGCGCTCAAGCTCATCAAGGTCGACTACGAGGTGCTCGAGCCCCTGCTCGACTTTACCCAGGCACTCGATAACGACATCGTGGTCCACCCCGAGGGCGACGTGACCTTTATGTTCCCGCAGGGCGGCGATGTTCCGCGCAACCTGGTGTGCAGCGGTACCAGCGATTATGGCGATCTGGACGAGGCCTTCGCCCAGAGCGACATCGTCTTTGAGCGCACTTACACCAGCCAGGCCACGCAGACCGCGCCCATGGAAACCTTCCGCGCCTTTGCGACGACCGACGCGTTCGGGCGTATCTCGGTGACCACCTCTACACAGGTGCCCTTCCACGTGCGCCGCATGGTCGCGCAGTCGCTCGACATTCCGCAGTCGCAGGTGCAGGTCATTAAGCCGCGCATCGGCGGCGGCTTTGGCTCCAAGCAGACAGGCTGCTGCGAGATCTTCGTGGCATTCGTTACCCAGCAGACCGGCCGTCCGAGCTATTGCTGCTACACGCGCGAGGAGACCATCACTGCAGGCAATTCGCGTCACCAGATGCAGATGACCGTTAAGCTGGGCGCCATGAACGACGGCACCATCACGGCCATCGATTTGCACACGCTTTCCAACGCCGGCGCGTACGGCGAGCACGCCACCACGACGATCGGCCTTTCGGGCCATAAGAGCCTGCCCATCTACAACCATGTGAAGGCGAGCCGCTTTAGCTGGGACGCCGTCTACACCAACACCAACCGCGGCGGCGCGTATCGTGGCTACGGTGCCACCCAGGGCCAGTTTGCCGTGGAGAGCGCCGTCAACGAGCTCGCCGACATGCTGCACATGGACCCCGCCGACCTGCGCCTTAAGAACATTGTGCGCGAGGGCGAGGTCATGCCGCAGTACTACAACGAGAAGCTCAACGCCTGCGCGCTCGACCGCTGCCTGCTGCGCGCGATGGACATGATCGGTTGGCGCGACAAGCCGCTGGCCGTCGACCTGGGCGACCGCGTGCGCGCCCTGGGCTGCGCGCTCACCATGCAGGGCTCGGGCATCTCCAACGTGGACATCGCCGGCATCGACATGCGCCTGGAAGAGGACGGCTTCATTACCATCGGCACCGGCGCCACCGATAACGGTATGGGCGTCGACACGATCCTGGCGCAGATTGCCGCCGAGGAGCTGGGCGTGGAGAGCTCGCTGATCGTGGTGCGCGGCGTGGACACCGATGTGTCGCCGTTCGACGCCGGCTCGTACGCGAGCTCCGGTACCTACGTGACGGGCCTTGCCGCCAAGAACGCCGCGACCGAGCTGCGCGAGAAGATTTGCGCCAAGGCGGCCCAGATGTGGGACGTTGACGTCGTCGACGTGGTCTTCGACGGCCAGTACGTGCGCCTGTCCGACGAGCGTGCCGCGCGCGAGCAGAACCGCTACCTCACGCTGCGCGACTTTGCCAACCTGTGCGTCAAGAACATCGAGGGTGGCGACGCGCTGACTTCGCACGCCTCTGCCTGCCTGCCCGTTTCGCCTCCGCCGTTTATGGCCGGCATTGCCGAGGTCGAGGTCGACAAGGCCACCGGCAAGGTGACTGTTGTGGACTACGCCGCTGCCGTCGACTGCGGTACCGTGATCAACGAGGCGCTCGCGCGCGTCCAGGCCGAGGGCGGCATTGCCCAGGGTATCGGCCACGCGCTCTACGAGATTGTTGAGCATGACGATCGCGGCCGCCTGCGCACCGGCAACTTTATGAGCTACAAGCTGCCCACGCGTCTGGATATCGGCAGCATTCGCGTGGCCTTTGAGCCGAGCTACGAGCCGACGGGTCCGTTTGGCGCCAAGTCGATCGGCGAGGTCGTCATCAACACGCCGCTCGCCGCCGTGGCCTCGGCCGTCGCACACGCCACCGGCCACCAAGTTCGCTCGCTGCCGATCACGCCGGAGAAAGCGCTGCTGGGGGAGTAGCGGGTCAGCGAACAAGTCGTAATTGGCGGGACGGGGCAACTCGTTCCGCCTTTCGCACTCGTGGTGAGGTCGTGAGCCTGTAAAACGTCTGCGTGCGCTTGCCGTTCGTATCTGCTATCATTCCTAGTCTGTGCGCTCATGCGGGCGTGGCGGAATTGGTAGACGCGCCAGATTTAGGTTCTGGTGGGATTCCCGTGAAGGTTCGAGTCCTTTCGCCCGCACCAACGCATCTGCGTCGGCTCCCGCCGTCGCGACTCTTTGTTGCATAAAGGTACCAGCACCTCAGATAAGCTGGGCAGTATGAGGAGGAACGTGTTGAACATCACCGCTTCTGACGTCAAGGACGCCAAGCTCACCGCTACGGTCACCATCCCGGCCGCCGACGTCGACGCCGCGATCAAGAAGGCTTACAAGGACACCGCCAAGAAGTACCGCTTCCCGGGCTTCCGCGCCGGTAAGGCCCCCCGTCCGGTCATCGACTCCGCACTTGGCGCCGAGGCTACCCTCGCTCAGGCCACCAACGACCTGATCGCCGCCAACGAGCCCGCCGTCCTCAACGAGCTGGACATCGTCCCCACCAAGAACGGTGACTACAAGGACCTCGACCTCGCTAAGGATCACGAGGACTACACCTACACCGTCGAGTTCTCCCTGCGTCCCGCCGCTGAGCTCTCCTCCTTCGACGCTGTCGAGATTGAGATGCCTCCCGCGGAGGTCACCGAGTCCGAGATCAACAACCAGGTCGAGATGCTCCTCAACTACCGCGCTACCTTCGAGGACGTCGAGGGTCGCGCCGTCGAGGCTGAGGACTACGTCACCGTCGACCTCAAGGCCGTCGAGAACGCCGACAACTTCGCCGCCGAGGGCCGCATGCTCATCGCCGGTAGCGACAGCAACCCCAAGGAGTTCAACGAGGCCCTGATCGGTGCCAACGTTGACGACGTCAAGACCGTCACCTGGACCGACGAGGTCGAGGAGGGCGAGGAGGCCGAGACCCACACCGTCGAGGTCACCGTCAAGGGCATCAAGGTCCGCAACACCCCCGAGCTCACCGACGAGCTCGTCAAGTCCGACTTTGGCTTCGACAGCATCGAGGCCATGCGCGACGCTATCAAGATCGAGATCGAGCAGGACAAGGCTTCCCGCCTCCCGGCCGAGAAGGAGAACCGTTGCGTCTCCGCTCTCGCCGAGCGCCTGCAGCTCGAGGAGATGGACGCCGACTACGAGCAGTCCGTCTTTGAGGAGCTTGGCCAGAACTTCCTGTCCAACCTCGCTGCCCGCGGCATGACGCTGGACACCTGGCTGCCCGCTTCCGGCCTGACCATGGAGCAGTTCATCGGCGACCTGCACAAGCAGGCCAACGACGTTGCCCGTGAGTCCCTGGCTCTCGACGCCCTCGCCCGTGAGCTCAAGATCGAGGTCACCGAGGACGACATCAACGCCGAGTTCGAGAAGGCCGGCGTCAAGGACGTCGAGGCTTCCAAGGCCGAGTTCATCGCCGATGGCCGCATGCCTGCCGTCCGCGAGTCCATCCGTCGCTCCAAGGCCGTCGACCACCTGGTCGAGAACGCCAAGGTGACCGAGGTCGACGAGACTGCCAAGGACGCTGAGTAATTCTCGCCACCTTGCCCGCGAGCGCATGCGTGCGCCCGTGATGGGGTAAAGTTATACACCGGTTATCCGGTTGCTTCGTACGGTGCCAGCCAATGCATAGCATGCGGGCACCGTACGTTTATCTAGAACCAATTTGGTCCGCAAGAGAGAAATGGAGATGCGTATGATCGCTAAGTTCGATTCCGCCCTCGTGCCATACGTTATCGAGCAGACGCCGCGCGGCGAGCGCAGCTACGATATCTATTCGCGCCTGCTCAACGACCGCATCATCTTCTTGGGCGAGGAGATCAACTCCGTCAGCGCCAACCTGGTCGTTGCCCAGCTGCTGCATCTTGAGAGCCAGGATGCCGAGAAGGATATCTCGCTCTACATCAATTCGCCTGGTGGCGAGGTCTACTCCGGCCTGGCGATTCTGGACACCATGAACTTCATCAAGCCGCAGGTCTCCACCATCTGCGTCGGCATGGCCGCGTCCATGGCCGCCGTGCTGCTTTCGGCCGGCGCCAAGGGCAAGCGCTTCTGCCTGCCGCACTCCAAAGTCATGATTCACCAGCCCAGCGGCGGTGCCCAGGGCCAGCAGACCGAGATCGAGATCGTGGCCGAGGAGATCAAGAAGACCCGCCGCGAGCTCAACCAGATCCTGTCCGATGCCTCGGGCCAGCCCATCGAGAAGGTCCAGGCCGATACCGAGCGCGACAATTACCTGACCGCTCCCGAGGCCCTCGACTACGGTCTGATTGACCGTATCGTCACCTCTCGCGATCTTGCCGCGAAGGACGCCTAGGATGGCAGGTAACATGCAGGACAACTTTGACGAGAACGGCAACCCCATCCGCTGCTCCTTTTGTGGAAAAGAGCAGGGCCAGGTTCGTCGCCTCGTAAAGGGCCCGACCAACATCTTTATCTGTGACGAGTGCGTCGCCGCCTGTTCCGAGATTCTGGAGGAGTCGCTGGCTTCGGACTTTATGGACGCTGCCCGCAACGGCAAGCTGCCGGGCTTCCTTAACGACCACGGCCAGGCTGCATCCCAGCCCGCCGTGGACCCCGAGACCGAGGGCTTTGAGCTCGAGGACGACCGCCAGGTCATCACGCACGTGCCGACGCCGCACGAGATCTATGACGAGCTTTCGGCCTATGTCATGGGTCAGGAGGACGCCAAGCGCGCCATGTCGGTGGCCGTGTACAACCACTACCGCCGTGTGATCGAGGGCGGTGCCGCGGTGTCTGCCTTTGACGAGGCCTCGGGCATGGGCGGCCAGTTTGACGATGACATGGACGAGGTGGAGCTCGCCAAGTCCAACATTTTGCTGCTCGGTCCCACCGGTACCGGCAAGACCCTGCTCGCCCAGACGCTCGCGCGCATCCTCGAGGTGCCGTTTGCCATCGCCGACGCCACCGCGCTTACCGAGGCCGGTTACGTGGGCGAGGACGTGGAGAACATTCTGCTCAAGCTCATCAACGCCGCCGATGGCGATATCGAGCGCGCGCAGGTCGGCATTATCTACGTGGACGAGATCGACAAGATCGCCCGCAAGGCCGAGAACCTCTCCATTACCCGCGACGTTTCGGGCGAGGGCGTTCAGCAGGCACTGCTTAAGATTCTTGAGGGCACGGTGGCAAGCGTTCCGCCCACCGGCGGCCGCAAGCATCCCCAGCAGGAGCTGCTGCAGATCGACACGACCAACATCCTGTTCATCTGCGGCGGTGCCTTTGTGGGTCTGGACAAGATCATTGCCGACCGTGTGGGCAACAAGGGCGTGGGCTTTAACTCCGAGATCGCTGGCCCCACCTCGGTCGACGAGAACGACTTGCTGCGTCAGGTGCTCCCGCAGGATCTCAACGCCTTTGGCATGATCCCCGAGTTTGTGGGACGTACGCCCGTCGTCACCCAGACGCAGGCGCTCGACGAGGACGACCTGGTGTCGATCCTGACCGAGCCCAAGAACGCCGTGGTGCGTCAGTACCGCAAGATGTTCCAGCTCGAGGATGTTGAGCTTGAGTTTGAGGACGCGGCCCTGCACGAGATCGCCCGCATGGCGCTTGCCCGCAAGACCGGCGCCCGCGGGCTGCGCTCCATCTGCGAGGACGTGCTGCAGCAGACGATGTTCGACCTCCCCAGCGAGGAAGGCGTAGCCAAGGTCGTTGTAACCGAAGCCTCCGTAAAGGGCGAAGAACAGCCCCAGCGCATCTACGGCTAAACCAGCCAAAAACGTGCTTGCAAATAGCCTCTGACCATCCGCGGTCGGAGGCTATTTTATATATACGCAATAACCCCAACTACCTGTGTTATTCTGTGTGTTTGTTTAAGCCTCAGCGAAGTCATATCAGACTGAAGTAATCGATACCTAAGGGGAGGAATGCAGACCCTGGCGGGCCTACATTCCTCCCCGGCGGGACAGGGAGAGATATATGGAAGAGATGCCCAAGAACTACGATCCGTCGACCAACGAGCCGGCGATCCTGCAGAAGTGGCTCGACGGCGGCTACTACAAGCGCCGCGAGGGCGTGGGCGACTGCACCGTCACCATTCCGCCTCCCAACGTGACCGGCAAGCTCCACATGGGCCACGCCACCGACGACTCCATCCAGGACGCCATCATCCGTATGGCCCGCATGCGCGGCAAGTCCACGCGTTGGGTGCTCGGCACCGACCACGCCGGCATCGCCACGCAGACCAAGGTCGACAAGAA
This sequence comes from uncultured Collinsella sp., assembly GCA_902388345.1. Lineage (GTDB taxonomy): Bacteria > Actinomycetota > Coriobacteriia > Coriobacteriales > Coriobacteriaceae > Collinsella. Next base: position 7,767 of record CABMOY010000047.1, on the reverse strand, counting down.
GCTCAAAAGCGAGGGCATCAGCCGCCTGGAGATCGGTCGCGACAAGTTTGTCGACGCTTGCTGGGATTGGACCCACGAGTACGGCGGCATCATCGTCGAGCAGATCAAGCGCATGGGCTGCTCCGTCGACTTCGACAACGAGCGCTTCACCATGGACGAGGACTACGCCCAGGCTGTGCGTAAGGTCTTCTGCGACTGGTACCACGACGGCCTGATCTATCGTGGCAAGCGCATCGTCAACTGGTGCCCCAACTGCACCACCGCTATCTCGGACGACGAGGCCGAGTACAAGGACGAGAAGGGCCACTTGTGGCACCTGCGCTACCCGCTGACCGAGCCGGTCAACGGCCAGGACTACATCGTCGTCGCCACCACGCGCCCCGAGACCATGCTCGGCGACACGGGCGTCGCCGTCTCCCCGAAGGATCCCGAGAAGGCCGCCTTCGTGGGTAAGACCGTCAAGCTCCCCATCGTCGACCGCGAGATCCCCATTTTTGAGGATTGGCACGTCGACGCCAACTTTGGCTCCGGCTTCGTTAAGGTAACCCCGGCCCACGACCCCAACGACTACGCCATGGGTCAGGCCCACGACCTGCCGCAGATTAATATCTTTGACGAGCACGCGGTGGTCGTCGAGGGCTACGGTGAGTTCACCGGCATGAACCGCGGCGAGTGCCGCGAGGCCGTCATCAAGTGGTTCGACGAGCACGGCCTGCTCGATCACGTCGAGGACCTCGACCACTCCGTCATGCACTGCTACCGTTGCGACTCCGCGCTGGAGCCGTGGCTGTCCGAGCAGTGGTTCGTGGCCGTCGACAAGCTCAAGGGACCGGCGCTCGACGCCGTCAACTCCGGCAAGGTCACCTTCCACCCCGCGCGCTGGACGCAGACCTACACCACCTGGATGGAGAACCTCAAGGACTGGTGCATCTCGCGCCAGCTGTGGTGGGGCCATCGCATCCCCGTGTTCTACTGCGAGGACTGCGGCTGGGAGGACGCCCTCACCGAGGACACCGATGTGTGTCCCAAGTGCGGCGGCCATCACGTGCATCAGGACGAGAACGTGCTGGACACCTGGTTTAGCTCGCAGCTGTGGACCTTTGCCACGCAGGGCTGGCCGCAAAAGCCGGAGCTGCTCGAGGGCCATCACCCCACGACGGCGCTCGTCACCGCACGCGACATCATCGCGCTGTGGGTCGCCCGCATGGTCATGAGCTCGCTGTACTTCCTGGACGAGGTGCCGTTTAAGGATGTCGTCATCTACCCGACGATTCTTGCCAAGGACGGCAGCCGCATGTCCAAGTCCAAGGGCAACGGCGTTGACCCTATGGACCTCATTGGTATGTACGGTGCCGACGCCATGCGCTACAACCTGCTCACGCTGTGCACCAACAATCAGGACGTCAAGTTCGACGCGAACATCGACAAGAAGACCAAGAAGCTCATCGACAGCCCGCGCACCGAGCAGGCCAAGTCGTTTGTGACCAAGATCTGGAACGCCAGCCGCTTCCTGCTTATGAACATGGAGGGCTACACGCCCGGCGAGCCCGTCGTTGAGACGCCGGCCGACGCCTGGATGTTCAGCCGCCTTGCCAAGGCCGTGAAGATGGTCACCGAGGGTATTGAGAACTACACCTTTGGCGACATGGCGCGCGGCGTGCAGCAGTTCTTCTGGAACGAGGTCTGCGACTGGTACGTCGAGGTCACCAAGGCCCGTCTGAAGGGCGAGGGCCGTCTGCAGGCGCAGCGTAACCTGATCTTTGTGCTCGACACCTCCATTCGCCTGATGCACCCGCTCATGCCGTTCGTGACCGAGGAGATCTGGGACAACATGCCGGCGAGCGTGCTCGATCTGGACGCCGAGGGCAGCGTGGACCGCGCCGAGGCGCTCATGATCGCCAAGTGGCCCGAGCCCGCCGACTACGCCAAGTATGTTGACGAGGACGCCGAGCGCGCGTTTGAGCTGTGCCGCACCGTCGTTTCCGCCGCCCGCGCCACACGTTCGCGTTATCGCTTAAGCCCCAAGGCCGAGCTCGACGTGGTCGTGCGCGCCGGTGCCGAGGATATCGAGAAGCTCGAGAGCCTGCGCTCGACCATCGAGCCGCTGGCGAACACCGCCTCGCTGGTCATGGGTACCGATGTTGAGAAGCCGGCCGCGAGCATCGCCGTGGTCGACAGCGGCGTCGAGGTCTTTGTGGTGCTCGAGGGCAAGGTCGACCTTTCGGCCGAGAAAGCACGCCTGGAGAAGGAGATTGCCGCGGCGCAGAAGGAGCTCGCCGGCTGCGAGAAGACCCTTGCCAACGAGGGCTTTGTGGCTAAGGCCGCGCCTGCGGTGGTCCAGAAGAAGAGGGACCGTGCAGCTGAGCTCAAGGAGATCCTGACGGCGCTGACTGCTCAGGTTGCTGACTTCTCGTAGGCGGTACTGGGGGACGCGGTTTGGGGCATTGCTCGCTACTGCGGACACCTATTCCGCCGTTCTAACGAACGGCGGCTGACTCGACGCTGCAAACGCCTCTGATGGCCAATTTGCCGTTCAACTTCGGGCGCATGGGCATAAGCCCTATGCGCCCTTGTTTCACGGCACCTTGGCTCATCAGAGGCGTTTTCGCTGACTATCCTCAACCTATACTGTTATATTTTTCTATGAATGGCGGTTCTAAAAATGCCTAAGCGTTCTGGCTTGTATACCGTTCCTTTTGAGTTTGATTTGCTTTCGTTTGATGAGGCTGTTGGGCTTGCTGCTGATACGGGGCGGATTTCTGGGGATGCTGGTCCTCTGCTCGAGACGGTTGTCGATATGCTTGATGAGCTGGGACGTCCGGATGAGTATTTTGATTGCATTCAGGTTGCCGGTACCAATGGCAAGACTTCGACTACGCGTTTTTCGGCTGCTATCCTTCGAGGCGAGGGGCTCAGGACCGCGCTGTATACGTCGCCGCAGCTGGTGCGCTATCCCGAGCGTATGGAGGTCGATGGGTGCGTCGTAAGCGACGAGGCGTTTGCCCGTGGTGTTTCTGCCGCTGTTGAGGCGGGACATCGCGTGAATGCCCGTCGTGTGGCGGCGGGGGAGCGTGCCTATACCATCACGCCGTTTGACCTGCTGACGGCCGCTGCGCTTGTGGTGTTTGCCGAGGCCGCGGTGGATGTTGCCGTGCTCGAGGTTGGCATGGGCGGTCGTTGGGACGCCACGAGCGCGACCGATCCCGTCGCCGTTGCCATTACGGGCATTGGACTCGACCACACACGCATTTTGGGCGATACGCTCGAGGCCATTGCGGGGGAGAAGGCTGCGGTCATTAAGCCCGGACGCCTGGTTGTGCTGGGCGAGGGCACGCACGAGGCGAGCGTTCAGCGCGTGATGGATGCACGTTGTCGCGAGTGCGGCATAGTGCCGCTGGTGGTGAACCATGCCACGACCAAGGTGCCGGCACATGTGGGCGACACGGTGGAGTTCAGCTGCACCACGCCGCGTGCCATCTATACGTCGAGCATGGTCAAGCCGGCGTATCAGCCGCAGAATGCCGCGTGTGCGATCATGCTGTGCGAGGGGTATCTGGGTCGCGAGCTCGATCATGACAAGCTCGATGCGTCGCTTATGGGCTGTCCCACGCCTGGTCGCTTTGATGTGCTGGGAACCGATCCGCTCAAGCTGATTGATGCCTGCCATAACCCTCAGAGCTGCGAGAACTTTGTGAGCGCGCTGGACGAGATCGATCCGTGCGTGGAGAACCGCCCCACGCTGCTGTGTGCCGCGCTGGCCGATAAGGACGTGGCGGGTATCGTTGACGTTCTGGTTCCGGCATTCCCCCGCGTGGTCGTGACCCAGACCGATTCCGATCGCGCCCTGCCGGCAGAGGAGCTCGCCTCCCTGGTGGACGCCGACAAGCTCGCGGGCGTGTACCCCAGTGTATCCGAGGCCCTCGCGGCTTTCGATGCCGCGGGCGAGCCTTTCGTAGCAGCCGGTACCATCACCCTAGCCGGCGAAGTAGCGGGGCTGCTCCGTTAACCCATCCCCTCATCAGTTGCGGTGAAATACGGACTGTTTTACAAGCCAGAAGCCTCAAACGGTCCGTATATCACCGCAACTCAAAAGCAGTCAATTTGGGACGGGGCTTTTTTGGCTGCCCTGCGCCTCGAGTTGACTTGCTCGCCACGAAATGGGCCTATTTACTACGTTTGACCGGTAACCCTCGACCATACCGAGAATTGCGAAATCAAAACCGCAGGTAAAGGGCTTGCCAGTTTTGCGAAAACACGGGTATGGTCGACCCACGCGGGCTAAACGTAGTAGATAGGCCGTTTTTGTGGCGGCATTCATGTGATGCGGCAAAGGGACAGCCCCTTTGCCGCATTGCCTAGTCTAAGCGGACCGGATCGTGGGGGTAGGCGTTGAGAATCTCGACGCCGTTCTCGGTCACCAGGGCTAGGTCCTCGATGCGGACGCCGGTGTGACCGGGGAGGTATATACCCGGTTCGATAGAGAACGTCATGCCCGGCTCTACGACCTGCTCGTTGGCGAGCGAGACATCGCCCGGCTCGTGGTCTTGCAGACCGATTGAGTGACCCAGGCGGTGCGTAAAGTACTGCCCATAGCCCGCATCCTCAATCACGTCGCGTGCGGCGCGGTCCAAGTCGCACATACGAACGCCCGGCGTGATGAGCGCCTCGGCGGCCTCGTTGGCGCGGCGCACGATGTCGTAGACGTGCGCGGTCTCCTCGTCCGGCTGGCCCCAAAAGAACGTGCGTGTCATGTCCGAGCAGTAGTTGCGACGGCGTCCGCCAATGTCGAACAGCACCACGTCGCCATGCTTGAGCACGGTATCGTCGGGTTCGTGATGCGGGTCGCCGGCGTTGGCGCCAAAGCTCACGATGGGCGGAAAGCTAAAGCCCTCGCAGCCGTGCTTGCGGTACAGGCCGAGCATCTGGTCGGCGATTTCGCGCTCAGTCACGCCCTCGTGGACGAGTTTGATGGCATCGGCCATCACGGCGTCGTTGGCGGCCGAGGACACGCGCATAAGCTCCTGCTCGGCGGCATCCTTGTAGGTGCGCGCGGCGGTGACGGCAAAGTCACCCAGGAAAAACTCGCTTGCGGCGTGGTGCTCTATGAGCGGCATCAAAAAGCCGGAACGCATGACAGTGTCGACGCCAAGCGGCTTGGCTGGGTCGATCTCACTCGCGATGGCGTCGGTCACGACGTCGGTGTCGGTGTGGTAGGCCACGCGGGCATTGTCGTACTCGGGCAGCTGATGCAGGGCGTTGACTAAGATCACGGGCTCGTCATCGCGCGCGAGCAGCACGCCGCAAAAACGCTCGAACATATCGGCATAAAAGCCGGTCAGATAGTAGATCGACCACGGGTCATTCACAAGCAGCTGCGCGCCGGGGTGCTGAGCCTCGAGCGCATCGAGCACGCGCGCCACACGCTGGTCATCGACATGTGCCATACATCGTCCTTTCGCTAGGTTGCCACCATGGTATCCCATGCCCGGCACATAGGGACGTTCCTTTTATGCCGGCACCTTGGGACACTCCTTGCAAAAGCAGCCAAAAGAGCCCCGTCCCAAATTAGCTGCTTAGGTTGGATCGATGTTCATGCTGGCGACTAGGTCAATGTTGGTGCCGAGAAGATCTTCCTGCACGACGTCGCCCATGCGGATGGGGGCATCGATGACTAGGCCGCGGATGAGGCTCATGGCCTGGGCGTGAAGTGCCAGTGGGATGGCTTCGGCTGTACGCACAGGCAGCAGCGCCTCGTCACCGCCGGATATGGCCACGGTGGTGGTGAGTACGCGCATGGGGCAGGTGAGCTCCTGATGCGCGAACTTATCGCCGCGCGGGCAGCTGTTGCCGGTCACGGAGCGCACCTCTACCACGGCGCCGTCTGCGTCGCGCTCTACCTCTACGGTCAGGAGGCACTCGGATGGGCAGGTGGTGCAGTTGAACTGCAGCGTTTCGATCGCGTTTATGCTCATGGCCTTACGCCTCCTCAACGGGATCGACGGACAGGACAATCTCGCTAACACCCAGGTCGAGTACGCGCTGAATCACCTTTGCCGGCAGCGGGAAGCTTTCCATGACGCTCGGTTTAAACGGGCGGACCTTGCCTGCAAACAGTTCTTCGTCGCCTGCTAGAATGCGCACGCGGGCGGCGTCGACGGGTCGGCGCACGCGGAAGTTAAGTTTAGTGAGCCCGACGGTCGTAATGCGGCCCGGCAGTGCGTAGCCTGCGATGCCGGCGGGGGAGACCGTGAGCTCGCAGCCCGTGCCCGCAGCGCCCACTTCGTCATCCGCGCCGTTCCCCAGCGCGTACGCCGCCGCGGCTGCACCGGCGCGTTCGGACTCGGTCGTCACGTTGTCGGCCAGGTCGTGCACGTGCAGCACGTTGCCACAGGCAAAGATGCCCGGCACGCCCGTTTGCAGACTCTGGTCCACCACGGCGCCGCGCGTGTGCGGGTCAAGCTCAACGCCCGCGGCAACCGAAAGCTCGTTCTCGGGAATCAGGCCCACCGAGAGCAGCAGTGTGTCGCACGAAACGATGCGCTCGGTTCCCGGAATGGGCGCCAGGTGCTCGTCGACCTGGCTCACCTCGACAGCCTCCACGCGGTCGTGCCCGATCACGCGCGTGACCGTGGTAGACAGATGTAACGGAATACCAAAGTCATCCAGGCAGTTCTTAACGTTGCGGCGCAGGCCGTTGGCGTACGGCATGAGCTCGTACACGCCCTCGACCGAAATCCCCTCGAGCGTGCAGCGGCGCGCCATGATAAGCCCGATGTCACCCGAGCCCAAAATGACGGCGCGCGAGCCGGGCTTGAGGTTCTCGATATTGATGTATCGCTGCGCCAGGCCGGCCGTAAACACGCCGGCGGGTCGGCTGCCGGGGATCTTGATCTCACTGCGGGTGCGCTCGCGGCAACCCATGGCAAGGACGACCGCACGCCCGGTGAGCTGCAGCATACCGGTGGGGCTCATGAGCGTGACGGTGTGGAGTGCGGCGTCTTCCGTGGACTCGCCCGAATCAATCCCGAGCACCATGTTGTCCAAGAACAGCGCAATGTTGGTCGCGCGCACCTGGTCGATAAAGCGCTGCGCGTACTCGGGGCCGGTGAGCTCCTGCTTGAAGTGCGAAAGGCCAAAACCGGGGTGGATGCACTGGCGCAGGATGCCGCCCAAGTGCTGCTCGCGCTCCACGATGGCCACGCACGCGCCGGCTTTATGCGCGGAAAGCGCGGCCGCCATGCCGGCAGGTCCGCCGCCGATAACGACCACGTCGAAGGCCTGCGTCGGCACGGCGTCCGCGGCGCCGTCGGTCGCGCTCGCTGCATTCACTTCAAAGCTTGCCATCCTAGCGCACCCCCTTCAGTGGTCCCTCAACCAGCCAAGATCCGGCATCCTCCAGCAGCACCTCGCTGGGATCACACCCCAGCTCTCGGGCAAGGATTGCCACCACGCGGCTCTGGCAAAAACCACTCTGGCACCGACCCATGCCGGCACGGCAGCGGCGTTTGACGCCCTCGACCGAAACCGCACCCGGGCGGCGTCGAATCGCGGCAACAATCTCGGCCTCGGGCACCGTCTCGCAGCGGCAGACAATCTGCCCCCACGCGGAGTCGGACTCAATGAGCTCCTCCTTGCGCGCAAGCGGCGCACGGTCGAAGTCGTCCGGCGCGCGGCGAATCGGATTCCAATCGGCTCGTTCGCGCAGGGCCACGCCGACATTGCGCAGTACCTGCTCCATGCGCTCGGCAATGGCTGGCGCGCTCGCCA
>CABMOY010000046.1 GCA_902388345.1 uncultured Collinsella sp. | reverse complement strand
AGGTGCGGGAACGGCCTATTTGCTCAATGTGTTCGGCTGAGATCGGAAATCAACCACGCTCGGCCGCGCTTGGCGTTGCAGTGGGGTTTGAGGTGCCAAAAAACGGCTTCCGACCAGCGTGGTTGATAAACTCAATTGTTCAAAAGGGGTATTCATGAGCGACTTGGCAATGAATTTAAAAATCTTTGGGTGGTGCTGTGGACCACTGGTATGCATTTTGCGACCACAGCCTTGTGCCCGTTGACCTGCGGTTTGATTTGGCTTGTCCCCACGGCACCGTATCTTGTCCACAGATCCGTCAAGCTTTTGGTCAGCATTTGGTTGGAATGTGCATGAAACGCCGTGTGAGTATGGGCATATGTGGAGGTCATGAGGTTGTAGCTGCATATTCTTGCGGCCTGGGAGGTTGAAAGATATTATTACCAAGTCTTTTCCTGCTTCAGGCGCACCTTCACGACCTGAAGCCACATTTGCCCAGAGGAGGTGACAATATGAAGGCTTATGAACTGCTGTTCTTTGTTGACCCGTCGCTCGACCCCGAGACTCGTCTCGCTGTTATGAAGCGTATCGATACCACGATCGCTGAGAGCGCTGGCAAGGTCGACTCCGTTGACGAGTGGGGCAAGCGCAAGCTCGCCTACGAGATCAACGACCTCACCGATGGTGACTACACCCTCATCAACTTCCACGCAGATCCTACCCAGATCGCCGAGCTTGATCGCGTCCTGCGCATCACCGACGCTGTGGTCCGCCACATGATCGTCCGTCGCGACGACCAGGAGTAAGACTGTCGTTTTGGACTGGGCTTGTGCCCCAAGAGGAAGTAGTGAGTTATGAGCATCAATCGAGTGAACATCACCGGTAACCTCACCCGCGATCCCGAGCTGCGCGCCACCGCCGGCGGAACCCAGGTTCTGTCCTTTGGCGTCGCCGTGAACGATCGTCGCCGCAATGCGCAGACTGGCGAGTGGGAGGACTATCCCAACTTTGTCGACTGCACTATGTTTGGCACCCGCGCCGAGGCCGTGAGCCGTTTCCTGGCAAAGGGAAACAAGGTCGCGATCGAGGGCAAGCTGCGCTACAGCTCTTGGGAGCGCGACGGTCAGCGCAGGAGCAAGCTTGAGGTCATCGTCGATGAAATCGAGTTTATGAGCTCCCGTGGTGGCCAGGGTGGCTACGATCAGGGCGGTTACGCCCCCGCAGCTCCCGCGCCCGCAGCACATCCTGCCGCACCGGTGGCTACGCCGCCCGCGGTCGACGTCTACGATGAGGACATCCCGTTCTAAGGGTTGTTCGCCTATTTTTGAGTGAGAGGCGGCTTCGGCTCGCCGAAGTTGCCAAATGAAAGGTATTTTGACATGGCTAATGATTATTCTGCACGTCAGCCGCGTCGTAAGTACTGCCAGTTCTGCAAGGAGAACACTGAGTTCATCGACTATAAGGACACTCAGCTTCTCCGTAAGTACATGACCGACCGTGGCAAGATCAAGCCCCGTCGCGTCACTGGCGCTTGCACGCAGCATCAGCATGACATCGCCAACGCCATCAAGCGCGCCCGCGAGATGGCTCTCCTGCCGTACACCGTCCCCGTGGTTTCCTCTCGTGGCAACCGCGACCGCGGCTAAGAAGGGAGACGCATCATGAAGGTTATTCTTCTCGATGAGATCAAGGGCAAGGGCGGCGAGGGTGACGTCGTAGAGGTCGCTCAGGGTTACGCTGAGAACTTCCTGTTCCCCAAGAAGCTTGCTGTTGCCGCCACCAAGGGCAACCTCAAGCAGCTTGACGAGCGTCGCAACAACATCGCCAAGCGCGAGGCCGTCCGTCTGGCTACCGCCAACGAGACCAAGGCTGCCTTCGAGGGCAAGCAGGTCACCGTTGACGTCAAGGTTGGCGACGAGGGCATCCTCTTTGGCTCCGTTACCGCTGCTATGATCGCTGACGCCATCAAGGATCAGCTCGGTATGGACATCGACCGCAAGCGCGTCGAGCTCGGTAAGCCCATCAAGGTTGCCGGTGCCCACACCGTCGCTATCTCGCTGTACCGCGAGATCAAGGCCGAGGTTGTCGTTCTCGTCGGCGTTACCGCCGAGGAGCTCGCTGCCGAGGCTGAGGTCGAGGAGGCCGCTGAGGTCGCCGAGGCCGAGACCGAGGCTGCTGCCGAGTAGCATTTGCTGCAACGCAACAATCTTGTTCTAAGAAGGGCGCTCTGGGAGACCAGGGCGCCCTTTTGTTTTTTGCGCTGGGTGAGTTCATAGCAGTCATTGAGATGCGGTCCCGTGCATAGGACCGTTTATCCGTTTGGTTCGGTGATGATTGCCAAGGCGCGGCTCGATTTATAGCCGTGGCTGATACTATGGATGCTCGCAAGCGATATGAATGAGGATGCTCATGGCATATGACGATAGGGAGACGGGGCTGACGGTCGAGGACCGTGGCTCCAAGTTGGGTCTCCCCCAAAACCAAGATGCAGAGGCCAACGTACTGGCCGCTATGCTGCTATCGCCCGAGGTGGTCGAAGAGGCTCAGGTCGAGCTGCAGCCCGATGACTTCTATCGGCCCATTCATAAGACCATCTATACCGCGATGGTCGATATGTACAACAGTCGCATCCCCATCGACTCCATCTCGCTGATCGATTACCTGCGAAGCATCAACAAGCTCGATGCCGTGGGTGGCGAGGCGTACATTTTGGAGCTGATGGGTCAGACCCTGTCGCTCGTCAACTGGCAGCACCATGCCGCCATCGTTCGTCGCGACTCGATGTTGCGCGAGCTGATTGGCGCCACCAACGAGATCAACGCGCTGGCCTACAACGCCCCCACCGATACTAAGGAGGTCGTGGAGCTGGCTGAGAGCAAGCTGCTCAAGGTCACGGCGCGTGAGGTCAAGTCGAGCTACAAGACGCTGACCGAGTTTATGGTCGAGGCCTATAACGAGGCCGAGGAAGTGTGCAAGGCCGGCGGTCAGGCCGCAGGCGTGCCCACGGGCTTCCCGTCGCTCGATCGTATGCTCATGGGCTTCCGCGAGGGCCAGCTCATCATTATCGGCGCCCGCCCCGCCGTGGGTAAGACGTCGTTCGCCCTGAACTTGGCGCTCAATGCCGCCGCCGCTGGCTATACCGTCGGCTTCTTCTCGCTGGAGATGTCGGGCAAGGAAATTGCCCAGCGTCTGATTTGCGCTTATGCCATGATTTCGATCAGCGATTTCCGTACGGGCCGCATTAGCCCCGAGCAGTGGGCCAATATCAATGAGGCCACGCAGACGCTGTCCAAGCTCGATATTCTGATTGACGATACGCCCGGCACCACGGTGACCGAGATTCGCGCCAAGAGCCGCCGTATGCTCCATAACAAGGAGAAGGCAATCATCATTCTGGACTACCTGCAGCTGGTGAGTCCTCCGCCGGGCCGTCGTTCCGAGAGCCGTACCGTCGAGGTCTCCGAGATGTCGCGTGGCCTGAAGATTATGGCCAAGGAGCTCAAGATCCCGCTGATCGCGCTGTCGCAGTTGTCGCGTCAGGTTGAATCCCGTACCGGCAAGCGCCCGCAGCTGTCCGACCTGCGTGAATCGGGCTCCATCGAGCAGGATGCCGATATCGTCATGTTCTTGGACCGATCTGCCGACGAGGCCGAGGCCTCGCGCGACGACCGACCCGACGAGGGCGTTACGCGTATTGTCGTGGCTAAGAACCGTTCGGGCCCGATCGGCGACGTCGACCTGATGTTCCTGCCGGCATCCACCAAGTTCTATGAGCTTGATGGGGCGCATACCGAGGAGTAGGACAGGCGCCCGTTGCACGGGTATACTAGGAATGTTTTGTGCTTCTGCGCGCTTGCGGTGCGCGGACAGTCCATGAATGTGAGGAGTAAACATGCCGTCAACCGTTTTGGTCGGTGCCCAGTGGGGCGATGAGGGCAAGGGTAAGATCTGCGACCTAGTCGCCGGCGACTTTGATGCCGTCGTGCGCTACTCGGGCGGCAACAACGCCGGCCACACCATCGTCGTCAACGGCAAGAAGTACGGCCTGCACCAGGTGCCCTCCGGCATTATGTATTCCGACCACGTGTCGGTGATCGGTAACGGCTGTGTCGTCAACCCCAAGGTTGTCCTTGAGGAGATCGACATGTTCGAGGCCGACGGCATCACCACCAAGAATCTCAAGATTAGCGGCAACGCGCATGTCATCATGCCGTACCACATCGATCTGGATGGCGCCTTTGAGCAGAAGCTCGGCAAGAAGAACATCGGTACCACCAAGCGCGGCATCGGTCCGTGCTACCAGGACAAGATGGCCCGTATTGGCCTGCGTATGCAGGACATGCTGGACGAGGCGCTGTTCCGCGATAAGCTGGAGACCGCTCTTGCCCGCGTGAACCCCGAGCTGGAGCTCATCTACAACCTGCCCACCTACACCGTGGACCAGATTTGTGACGAGTACCTGCCCATGGCCGAGCGCCTGCGCCCTTACATCACCGAGACGAGCCTGCTGCTCAACAATATGATCGATGAGGGCAAGGACTTGCTGTTTGAGGGCGCCCAGGCGACGCTGCTCGACATCGACCACGGCACCTATCCGTACGTGACGTCTTCTAACTGCACCGCTGGCGGCGCCATTACCGGTTCCGGTGTCGGCATGAAGAACGTCGACCGCGTGCTGGGCGTCATGAAGGCCTACATCACCCGCGTCGGTTCGGGCCCCATGCCCACCGAGCTTTCCTACGAGTCCGGGGCCGGCCACACGCTGACCGAGGAGGGCTACGAGTACGGCGTGACCACCGGTCGCCGTCGTCGCTGCGGCTGGTTTGACGGCCCTATCGCCAACTATGCCTCGCGCGTTAACGGCCTCACCGACATCGCCGTGACCAAGCTCGACGTGCTTTCGGCCTTCGACACCATTAAGGTGTGCGTTGCCTATGACGTCGACGGCGAGCGCTACACGAGCGTGCCCGAGCATCAGGTGCGCTTTGAGCATGCCAAGCCCATCTACGAGGAGCTCCCTGGCTGGAAGTGTGACATCACCGGCTGCCGCAGCTTTGACGAGCTGCCGCAGGAGGCTCAGGACTACGTGGCATTTATCGAGGATCTGGCACACACCCGCGTAACGTTTATCGGCGTCGGCGCCGGTCGCGAGCAGATCATCAACCGATTCTGGAAGTAATCGGTTTATACGGTTATTGCGATATACCCCTTTGCAGCCCGGACGGGCGGCCGAGGGGTATATTTGCTTGTAATGGGCCCGCTTGGTTGGCGGGCCGTTAATCCATAGAGGAGGCACCCTTGAAGGCGGACACTCAAACCATCGACATCCTGTTGTTGGGCAGCGGCGGCCGCGAGCATGCTCTGGCAGCCAAGCTCGCAGCATCACCGCGCGCCGGCAAGCTCTACATCGCGCCGGGTAACGGCGGCACCGCGAGCTGCGGCGAGAACGTGGTTCTCGACGATTGCGATCCTGCGGCCGTGGCGGCGTTTGCCCAGAGCCATGGATGCGGACTCGTGGTGATTGGCCCCGAGGCTCCGCTCGTGGCTGGCGTTGCCGACGCCGTCCGCGCGGCGGGTATTCCGTGCTTTGGTCCGGGTGCCGAGGGTGCCCAGATGGAGGGCTCCAAGCTGTTCTCCAAGCAGCTCATGGAGCGCGCGAACATCCCGACGGCCGCCTATGGCTCGTTTACTGACGAGGCCTCGGCTCTTGCTTATGTGCGCGAGCAGGGCGCTCCGCTGGTCGTGAAGGCCGACGGCCTTGCCGCGGGCAAGGGCGTTATTGTGGCAACCGAGCTTTCGCAGGCCGAGGAAGCTGTGCGTGAGTGCTTTGGCGGCACCTTTGGTGATGCCGGCAACACGGTGGTTATCGAGGAGATGCTCGTTGGCCCCGAGTGCTCGCTGCTGGCCTTTACCGACGGCAAGACCGTCCGTCCCATGGCTACCTCGCAGGACCACAAGCGCGCGCTTGAGGGCGATCTTGGCCCCAACACGGGTGGCATGGGCGTCTACAGCCCGGTGCCTATCGTGACCGACGAGGAGCACGCCACCATGGTGAAGGTCATGGAGCAGACCGTGGCAGAGCTCGCCGCCGAGGGCATCGACTACCGCGGCTGCCTGTACGGCGGCTTTATGCTTACCCCCGCCGGCCCCAAGGTGCTGGAGTTCAATGCTCGCTTTGGCGATCCCGAGACGCAGGTCGTGCTGCCGCGCCTTAAGAACGACCTGGTCGAGGTTATGCTGGCCTGCGCCAACTGCGAACTCGATCAGATTGAGCTCGATTGGCGTGACGAGTGGGCCGTGGCCGTTGTCCTGACGAGCGCGGGCTATCCCGGCAGCTATGAGAAGGGCAAGGTCATCACCGGTATCGAGGATGCCGAGGCCATGGAGAACGTGACGGTGTACCACGCCGGCACCGCTGTGGTGGACGGCAAGCTCGTGACCAACGGCGGTCGCGTGCTCGCCGTGACCGCGCTGGGCGACACGTTCGAGAACGCTCGCGACCTTGCCTACGAGGCCTGCGAGAAGATCGACTTTGAGGGCAAGACCCTGCGTCACGACATTGGCCTGCGCGCGCTGCGTGGCCGCGACGCCTGGGATGCCTAAAATCCGAGAGGGATGAGACGGATGGACGATAAGAACGAAGAGCTCGTGGACGCGCAGATCGTCGAGGAAGACGGTCGCGCGTACGGGCACGCCGAGGGCGAGCCTGGTGGCGAGATCGCTGACGAGCCGGCGCTGGTGCTGGGCGACGACGACCCGCATGACGCCCTGCTGCACGAGAAGATTCTTTCGGAGGAGTGTGCCTGGAAGGGCAAGATCCTCGACGTCCACCGTCTTGAGGTTGAGCTGCCTAACGGTCACCGCAGTGCCCGCGATATCGTTCGCCATCCGGGTGCGGCGGCCGTCGTGGCGCTGACCGAAAGCGGCAAGATCGTGCTGGTGCGTCAGTACCGCACCGCCATCGACCGCGTGACGGTCGAGATTCCCGCCGGCAAGCTCGACCCGGGCGAGGACCCGCTCGATTGCGCCAAGCGCGAACTGCATGAGGAGACGGGCTTTAAGGCCGGCCGCATCCGCTTTTTGACGTCGATTGTCACGACCTGCGGTTTTTGCGACGAGATTATTCACATCTACCTGGCTACCAAGCTCGAGTTTGATGCGCCCGATCCCGACGATGACGAGTTTGTCAACGTCGACCTGGTACCACTGCACGAGCTGATCGACGCCGTGCTCGACGGTAAGATCGAGGACGCCAAGACCGTCGTGGGCGCCTTGGCCTGCGATAGCATCGCTCACCGACTAGGCGGGGCTGAGCTGTAACGAGCGGGAATGATTCCGCAGGTTTGTGTAAGTCAGCGAAAGCGCCCCATTTGAGACAAGGTGGCCTAAAAGAGGAGGGAAGCGTATGGATATACGCGACCGACGATTGAAGGCCAGATTGTCCAAATGGGGCGCTTGCAGCGTCGAGACGAAACGCGGTTTGGTAAAACCGCGTAAGGTGATTATGTTTAGAAGGTTTTTGTCTTATTACAAGCCCCAGATGGGGCTTTTTGTTGCTGATACTATTTGTGCCCTGGTGCTTGCCGCCATTGACCTGGCGTTTCCCATTATCCTGCGCAATCTGACCGGAGGGTTGTTTACCCAGGGCCAGGCTGCCATTATGCAGGCGCTCGGCATGATCGCGGTGGGACTGGTGCTGATGTATGCCATCCGCTGCGCCTGCCGCTACTTTGTGAGCTATTGGGGCCACGTGATGGGCGCGCGCATGGAGTCCAAGATGCGTGAGGACCTGTTCGATCAGTACGAACGGTTTAGCTTTGCATACTTCGATCGCAACAGCTCGGGTGACATGATGAGCCGTGTGGTCAACGACCTGTTCGATATCTGCGAGGCGGCGCATCACGTGCCCGAATGGATCATTATCTGCGGTATCGAGATCATCGGCTCGTTTGTGATTCTGTTTACCATCGCGCCGGTGCTCGCACTCGCCATGGCTGTGGTAACGGCGGTGTTCGCGGTCATTATGTTTTGGCAGAATATGCGCATGCGCGAGGTCTTTAGCGATAATCGAAAAAAGATTAGCGGCATTAATGCGCAGCTGCAGGATTCGCTGGCGGGCATGCGTGTGGTCAAGAGCTTTGCCAATGAGCAGACCGAACGCTCTAAGTTTCGCGCCTCGAACAATCGCTATCTTTCGTCCAAGGAGAACATGTATCACGCCATGGGCGTCTACACCGCAACGTATGGCCTGCTCTCGGGCGTGCTCTATGTGATCGTGGTGCTGCTGGGCGGTTGGCTCGTTGCCCAAGGTCAGCTGCAGGCGGTCGATATGGCAACCTTCGCGCTTTACATTTCACTGTTCTGCACGCCTCTCGAGACGCTCGTCAATTCGGCCGAGACGTATCAGAAGGCCATTGCCGGCTTTAAGCGCATGGACGAGGTGCTCTCGACTGTCCCCGATATTCAGGATAAGCCGGGCGCTGCGGATCTGCAGGTGACGGCTGGTGCCGTGGAGTACCGCAACGTGTGCTTTAACTACGAGGATGTTGAGCTTGGCGCGGACGATGGGGCACGTCCCGTTATCGACCATATGGATCTGTCCATTAGGCCCGGTCAGACCATCGCTTTGGTTGGCCCCTCGGGCGGCGGCAAATCGACGACTTGTTCGCTGTTGCCGCGCTTTTACGACGTTGCCGGTGGCTCCATTAGTATCGACGGCCAGGATGTGCGCGACGTGACGCAGCATAGCCTGCGCCGTGCCATCGGCCTGGTGCAGCAAGATGTGTACCTGTTCGATGGAACGATCGGCGAGAACATCGCCTACGGCAAGCCGGGCGCCACGGCAGAAGAGATCGCCGAGGCGGCCCGCCGCGCCAATATCGATACCTTTATCGAGTCGCTTCCGCAAGGCTACGACACCGTGGTGGGCGAGCGCGGCAGCCGTCTTTCGGGTGGTCAAAAGCAGCGCGTCGCCATTGCGCGCGTGTTTCTCAAGAATCCCAAGATCCTTATTTTGGATGAGGCGACGAGTGCTTTGGATAACGAAAGCGAGGAAGCGGTTCAGGAGTCGCTCGAAGAGCTGGCACGCGGCCGTACCACGATCATCATCGCCCACCGTCTCTCGACCATTAAACACGCCGATGAGATTGCGACCGTTGAGCATGGTCGCGTTGTGGAACGTGGCACGCATGAACAGCTTCTCGCCCGTGGCGGCACCTATGCCCGTTACTATCGAATGCAGTTCGAAGGTGCGCGTGCGCACGAGCTCGACTGATTGATATGACAGGAAGTTTATGGCTGACAAGAACCCTTTGACTCCGGAAGAAGTGACGGAGTTATTCTCCGAAATCGATGCATCCGGTGTCTTGGATCCCACGCTTGCCAAAAAGAGAACCGAGCGCATGCGTGAGAAGGAGGCTGCGGCCAAGCGCGGTGACAAAGCTGCGCTAGCGCAGCTGCGCAGTGAGGACCGCGCGAGCCAGGCAAAACATATCGACCCGCTGTCCGAGGACGATCCTTCGGGTTCGCAGGTGAGTCATACCATTACGAAGACCGCGATGGCCGTGGTCATTGGTATTTTGGTGCTGATCGTGGGCATGCAGATTGGCTACGGCGTGATGCGTCGCCTGAACACCGCCAACCTGTCCGAGAGCGTTTCGGTCGATACCGTTTCGACGGCGCTCAAGGGTGGACTCGAATGGGGTAATGGCTTTACGCAGTTCCCGCTCGACTTTACCGTCGATGAAGCCGATGAGCGTACGGGCACGGTCGAGGTGACGGTGTTGGACACATCGTCTGCCAACGAGCTCGAACTGCTGTCCAACGGGCAGATTCAGGCCGCGGCGCTTGCGACCAACGCGCTGCTCAACGATAAGATCGACCGCGTGGTGTATAACGTTCACGCCTATATCGACGAGGATAGCAACATTCAGCACGATTCCTTCTTTGGCATGTTTCCCGCCCAGGGCCACCAGAGCGCCATCCTGACGTTCGTGTGGACCAAGAGCTCATCCAACGCTACGAGTATCGACTGGAAGATGCGCATCGTGAGTATGGATGACACCATCGCCGAGCGCATTCAGAAGCAGGTGAACTCGGTGTCGTCGTTGATTGAGGACCCGGTGGTGAGCCAGACCAAGATTGATGAGGAAAAGGCCGAACGTGACCTGGAGCATCGTCTGCATGGCCGCGAGATTTTCCGCGGCGGCAAGCCCGATCGCTCACCGTCCGATCTGCTGGAACAGGACAAGAAAAAGTAAGAGGCCATCATCCCGCGTGAGTCACAAGCCCACGCGGGATGATTTTTCTGGGACGGGGATTAAAAAATCATTATGCATAGAAAGTCATAATTATCATTTCGTAAACATTTCGATGAAATTAACGCCATGAGGCATGCTTGCGGTTACAATACCGCGAGGCCTAACTACACACCTTTAAGCCGGTCCTGTGAGACCGGGAAGGAGAATTATGGCGAACAACCATATCGCGGGCGCTGCCGCCCGCACCTTCGCGCCCAGCGAGCTGTGCCAGCGTATGCTGGCTAAAACCAGCAAGGGCACCTGCGGTCCCTGCATCCTGTATCTTGAGGATGGGACCATTTTTTATGGCCGTGCATGCGGTGCCGAGGGTACCGCAACCGGCGAGGTCTGCTTTAACACGTCGCTCGAAGGCTACTTTGAGGTCATGACCGACCCGAGCTATGCCGGCCAAATCGTAACCATGACCTATCCGCAGATCGGCAACTACGGCATTGACGAGACCGATGTCCAGTCGGCCTTCCCCGGCGATACCGCTCGCCCCGCGAGCGCTCCCGCCATGCGCGGCATGGTCGTCCACGACATGTGTGCCACGCCTTCTAACTGGCGCTCGACCGTCAGCGTGCCGAAGTACCTGCGTGCACACGGCATCGTCGCTATCGAGGGCGTCGACACCCGCGCTCTCGTGCGCCACCTGCGCGACAACGGTTCCAAGATGGGCATAATCTCGACGGAGATCTTTGACGTCGACGAGCTTGCCGAGCGCCTGTCCGCCGCGCCTACGCTGGTCGGCGAGAACCTGGTCAAGACTGTGAGCTGCCCCGAGCCCCATGCTTTTGCCGCGAGCGACCTGCCCGTCGAGCATAATTTTGCGCTCACTGCCGCCGCTCCTGCCCGCCACAAGGTGGTTGCCTACGACTGCGGCGTGAAGCGTGGCATTCTGGAGGGCCTAGTCCGCGCCGGGTGCGATCTCACCGTTGTGCCGTGGGATACGCCTGCCCAGCAGGTGCTCGACATGAATCCTGATGGCGTCTTTTTGTCCAACGGCCCCGGCGACCCCGATGCTGTGGTAGAGACCTACGAGCAGGTGCAGCAGCTGATCGGCAAGATGCCAGTCTTTGGTATTTGTCTCGGTCACCAGATGATCAGCTTGGCGTGCGGCGCCCAGATGGAAAAGCTCAAATTCGGTCACCGTGGCGGCAACCAGCCGGTTATGAATCTAGTCAGCCGCCGCGTGGAGATTACCGCGCAAAACCACGGCTTCGGACTGCTGTTCCCCAGCTTGGGCAAGCTCGTCCCCGAGCTTTCGGGCGGCGAGACCGAGCACGCGGCCGATGGCGATCTGCGCATCTGGGTACGCCGCGGTATCGCGCCGGTCGTGATGAACGAGCGTTTCGGCCGCATTCGCCTGACGCACGTGAATCTCAATGACGGCACCGCCGAGGGCATCCAGCTGCTCGACGCGCCGTG
Organism: uncultured Collinsella sp.; assembly: GCA_902388345.1. Taxonomy (GTDB): domain Bacteria; phylum Actinomycetota; class Coriobacteriia; order Coriobacteriales; family Coriobacteriaceae; genus Collinsella. The sequence continues at coordinate 3,552 of CABMOY010000046.1, read as the reverse complement.
CTTCTCGGTCCAGTATCATCCCGAGGCCTCGCCCGGCCCCACCGATGCCCACTATCTCTTTACCGCCTTTATGCGACTCATGGACGGCGAGGAGAACTACCTGGACATCGACACCGCGAAGGACCGCCTGGCCGGCTGGAATTTCGCTGACAATGGTTCCGACGCGACCGAGACCGAGGAGAACTAACATGCCTAAACGTACCGACATCAAGCGTATCCTCGTCATTGGCTCGGGCCCCATCGTCATTGGCCAGGCCTGCGAGTTCGATTACTCCGGCGCCCAGGCCTGCAAGGTGCTCAAGGAGGATGGCTTTGAGGTCATCCTGGTCAACTCCAACCCGGCGACCATCATGACCGACCCGGGCCTTGCCGACCGCACCTATGTCGAGCCCATCACCGCCGAATTTATCGAGCGCGTGATCAAGAAGGAGCGCCCGGACGCGCTGCTGCCCACGCTGGGCGGCCAGACCGGTCTGAATGCCGCTGTCGAGCTGGCAAAGGACGGCACGCTCAACAAGTACGGCGTCGAGATGATCGGCTGTGATCTTGCCGCCATCGAGCGCGGCGAGGACCGCAAGCTCTTTAACGAGGCCATGGCCGAGATTGGCCTGGAGGTCGCGCGCTCGGGCTATGCCTACAGCGTGGCAGACGCCGAGGCCATCGCCGAGCGCGTGGGATACCCCTGTGTGCTGCGTCCGAGCTTTACCCTCGGCGGCGCCGGCGGTGGCATCGCGCATACCCACGAGGAGCTCGTCTCCATCGTGAGCCAGGGCCTTGAACTCTCGCCTGCCCACGAGGTGCTGGTCGAGGAGTCCATCGAGGGCTGGAAAGAGTACGAGATGGAGGTCATGCGTGACCACGCCGGCAACGGCATCATCGTGTGCTCCATCGAGAACCTCGACCCCATGGGCGTGCATACCGGTGACTCCATCACCGTGGCGCCGGCGCAGACGCTCTCCGATCTTGAGTATCAGCGCATGCGTGTCGCCTCGCTCGCCATTTTGGAGAAGATCGGCGTCGAGACCGGCGGCTCTAACGTGCAGTTTGCCGTGAACCCCCAGACCGGCCGCCTGATCGTCATCGAAATGAACCCGCGTGTGAGCCGTTCGTCCGCGCTGGCCTCCAAGGCCACGGGTTTCCCCATCGCCAAGGCCGCCGCCCGCCTGGCCGTGGGCTATACGCTCGACGAGATCGTCAACGACATTACCAAAGCCACGCCCGCCTGCTTTGAGCCCACGATCGACTACTGCGTGGTCAAGGTGCCGCGCTTTGCCTTCGAGAAGTTCAAGGGTACCGACCCCACGCTCACCACGCGCATGAAGGCCGTGGGCGAGATCATGGCGATTGGTCGCACCTTTGAGGAGGCTTTTGGCAAGGCCATGCGCTCTCTGGAGGATGGACACCAGGGCATTTGCGCCGGCGGCAAGGAGGGTGCCGATAAGCTGAGCGACAATGAGCTCGCCCAGGCCGTGGGCACCCCGACTGAGCACCGCATCTTCTTTGTAGTCGAGGCCCTGCGCCGTGGCTGGGATGTTGCGCGCATCCATGCCGTTTGCGGTATCGATCCGTGGTATCTCAACCGCATCAACGATATGGTGCAGGTCCAGGAGAGCATTCGCGGCCTGCGTGTGGAGGACATTGACGCCGACGCGATGCGCCTGCTTAAGCAGTATGGCACGAGCGATGCCGAGATTGCCGCGCTGACCGGCTCGGACGAGCGCTTTGTTCGCGCCTACCGTAAGGGTCTGGGCGTGGTTCCCAGCATGAAGACGGTCGACACCTGCGCCGCCGAGTTCTCGAGTGCCACGGAATACCACTATAAGACCTACGAGAACATCTACCGCACGAGCCCGGTCGCCAAGAAGTGCGTTGCCCCCGACGAGACCACGCCGGCAAACAAGCCCAAGGCGATGATCCTGGGCGCCGGCCCCAACCGTATCGGCCAGGGTATCGAGTTCGACTACTGCTGCGTGCACGCGAGCTACGCGCTGGCGGCCCGCGGCTTTGAGACCATCATGGTCAACTGCAATCCCGAGACCGTCTCGACCGACTACGATACATCCGACCGCCTGTACTTTGAGCCGCTCACCTACGAGGACGTCATGGACGTTATCGACGTTGAGCGTCCCGACGGCGTCGTGGTGACGCTCGGCGGCCAGACCCCACTTAAGCTGGCACGCATGCTCGAGGAGAGCGGCGTGAACATTATGGGTACCAAGCCCGACGCCATCGATTTTGCCGAGGATCGCGAGCGTTTTGCCGCCCTGCTCGACAAACTGGGCATTATGTACCCGCCGGCGGGTCAGGCCACTTCGTTTGAGGAGGCCGAGGCCGTTGCCGCACATATTGGCTACCCGCTGCTGGTGCGTCCGAGCTATGTGTTGGGCGGCCGCGGCATGATGATCGCCTACGATGCCGAGCATCTGCGCGATTACATGGCCGAGGCTGCGCGCATTAGCCCCGACTACCCGGTGTATCTTGATCGCTTCCTGGAGGGTGCAATCGAGTCCGATGTCGACGCCCTGTGCGACGGCGAGGAGGTCTATATCGGCGGTATCTTGGAGCATATCGAGGAGGCAGGTATCCACTCCGGCGACTCTGCGACCTGCATTCCGCCGTTCAGCTTTAGCGAGAGCCTGCAGGCGAAGCTCCGCGAGACCACGCGCCGTATCGCCATGGCACTGGGAGTCCGCGGCCTGGTCAACGTGCAGTATGCCATCAAGGGCGAGACCGTCTACGTGATCGAGGCCAACCCGCGTGCCAGCCGTACCGTGCCGTTCATCTCCAAGGCCACCGGCGTGCCGCTGGCCAAGTGTGTGGCGCGTATCATGGCGGGCGATTCCATCGCGAGCCTGGGCCTGCCGAGCGATGAGCGTCAGCTGGACTGGTTCTGCATGAAGGAAGCCGTCATGCCCTGGGGCCGTTTCCCCGGTGCCGACGTTATCCTGGGGCCCGAGATGAAGTCGACGGGCGAGGTCATGGGTATCGCCAAGAGCTATCCCGAGGCATACGCCAAGACGCAGCTGGCGATCGACTACAACCTGCCCGACCCGAGCGCCGGCAAGGTGTTCATCAGTGTGTGCGACCGCGACAAGCGCCATATCCTTTCGGTCGCCCGAATCCTGCGCTACCTGGGCTTTGACATCTGCTCCACCGAGGGTACGGCGCGCGTGTTGCGCGGCGGCAACGTGACCTGCGAGATCGTGGAAAAGATCAGCGGCCCGCATGATGGCGAGCGCCCCAACATCGGTGACCTCATCGCCGATGGCAAGATCGCGGTGATTATCAACACGCCGTACGGCCCGGGTTCGCGCGGCGACGGCTATCTGTTGCGTACCGAGGCGGTGCGCCGCGGCGTAACCTGCGTGACCGCGATGTCCGCTGCCAACACGTACGTGAGTGCCATCGAGGCGGTGCGCGAGGACCAGCAGGGTCACGGCAGCGCCAACGACATGGGCATGGACGTCATCGCTCTGCAGGACCTGCCGCAGCACACGGTGTAGGTTGAGCTGTCCGGCCGGGGCGGGAGGCGGACACTTTCTCTCGGAAACT
>CABMOY010000045.1 GCA_902388345.1 uncultured Collinsella sp. | reverse complement strand
AAAGGCAGATTGCCGCTCTGGCGGGTTTGCAGCGTCGAGCCGTTACGCGGTTTGGTAAAACCGCGTAACCAAAGGCGCAGCGTCGACCGGTCCGCCGTTCGTTAGAACGGCGGAACCAACCCTACATGACCATAACGTAGCGCGATCCCACGTAGTACTGCTTACCCATCAGGACCGGCTCGCCATTGGGGCCGATAAAGCCGGCACGCAGATTGAGCAGTGGATCGTGCGGAGCAATGCCCAACTCGGCCGCTTGCTCGGCGTTAGCGCGAACGGCCTCGACCGTACGGTAGCCAACCGAGACAATCGGCGTTCCGCCAACACGCTCGACCTCGGCAAAAATCGACTTGTCCTCAAGATCGGCCGTCAACAGCTCACGGTATGTATCAAACGGCACAAAGATGTTTTCCTCAAAGATGGGCTCGCCGTCGGCCGTACGCACGCGCTTAATGTGCAGTAGCAGCGCGTCCTTCTGCAGGCCAAAGAACTCCATCTCGTTTTGACGTGCCGGCACAATCTGGCGATCGACCACGTGTGCACCCGCCTTCATGCCATTGTCGGCACACAGCGCGGTAAACGTCTGCAGCGTCGAGGCGTGGAACTGGCGGTTGATGTGCGGCGTGGAGACAAAGGTGCCGCGGCCCTGCTGCTTAACCAGGTAGCCATCGGAGCACAGCTCCTCAACGGCGCGACGCACCGTAATGCGGCTTACCTCGTACTGCTCGGCAAGCTCAAGCTCGGACGGGATACGCTCCTTGGGTGCATAAACACCTTTCTCGATCGCATCCTTGATTTCGTCGTAAATCTGCTGGTAAAGTGGTGCATTTTTGGGTGCGGGCATATCTGATCACTCTTATCAAAATAGCGAAATAACTAATACGTATATAACGTCTTTTTATATGTTATCTCAGTTTGATAAAACGATACACCACATACAGCAAATCCTTACTTGCCGTCGTCCTGCTGCAGACTGTCCTGCTCGCTGAGGCGCGCCTGCCTGCTGGCCATGCGCGCGGGCTTGTCGGGATCGGGTACGGCCGTGGGCATGGGCTCGTCGACATGACCGCCCCACCAGCCGCCCACGAAGTTGAGCGTGTGGAACACATTGATCACGGCGCCGGGATCAATATCGCACACCAGCTTGATAATGTCCTGGCTCTCGTAGGTCGAGACAACGGCGTGCAGCAGATACATCTTTTCGCGGCTGTATCCGCCAATGACCTCGGCGCAGCTAATGCCATGCTGAAAATGGTCAACATAGGCTGTCATGACCTCGTCTGCCTTGCGTGTCGTGATCTGCAGCGTCACACGGTCGTAGCGTCGGTAGAAACTGTCGATGGTCTTGGTCGAAATAAACTGGAACACGATGGAATACGCCGCATTGTCCCAGCCAAACATAAAGCCAAAGATCGCCAGGATAGCGCAGTTAAAGCCAAAGATGACGCCCCAGATGGTCTTGCCTGTATGGTTGGAAACCCACAGCGCGATAAAGTCGGTGCCGCCGGTGGATGCGCCGGACTTAAGCGCGATGGCGGCGCCCAGGCCCGAGACCACGCCGCCAAAGATGATGAGCATGATCTTGTCGCCCAAAAACGGGGCGAAGTGAAAGATGTTGAGGAACAGCGACGAGAGTATGACCTGCATCATCGAGAAGATGACGAAGCGCTTGCTGATGCCGCTCCAGCAAAGGAGCGCCACGGGGATGTTGAGCGCGAGCATGCCGAGCGAGATGTCGATATGAACGCCGCCGAGCGAGGTGACGCGATCGAGCAGGACCGCGACGCCGGTGAGGCCGCTCGGAAGCAGGTCGGCGGGGCGAATGAACGCCTGAATCAGAAATGTCTGGAGAACGGCGGAGATGGTGACCGCCACGGCAGTAATGGCGCGGCGGACGATGGTGAGACGGCCGAGCACGAGCACGCGGTCCGTGAGCTGATCGATGGCGTTCGCCACGTAGGCTCCTTTCGAAGGCAGATGTAATTGTGGGGTATGCCGGCGATTGTAGCATGGAGCGCGAGAGGGCGCTTCAATTCACCCTCTCTCGACAACCAAAACGAGCCAGCAGCTCCCCAACCAAAGAGACAAATTCTAAGTGAGTAGACTTTTCGCGATCTACCAAGCGCACTCAAAACAGCCACCTCTCCGACCTGCGGTTTTACTAAGGCAGATACGCTTTGTGCTCGGCATGTGCCAAAAAGTCTACTCACTTAGTCCGAGTCGAAGCCAAACGGATCTAAATCGAAGCCAAAATGAGCCAATCCACCGCAAGAGACGTGTGAATCCGCACTTCTTGCGGCGAATTGACGCTACAAAGCGGTCAGAATGTCGGCGAGGTTGTCGATGACGGCGTCGGCTCCCGTTTGGTCCAGGTTAACGCCCTCGTGCGGACGCAGTGCCAGGACGCGCGCGCCGGAGCGCTTGCCGGCCTCGATGCCCAAAGGCGAGTCCTCGATAACCAGGCACTCGGTAGGCTCCACACTCAGCGCCTCCATGGCACGCAGGTAGATCTCGGGGTCGGGCTTAAATGCACTGCACTCGTGACCGCTGATGGTGTAGTCCAGCACGTCGGTGATACCGGCAATCTCCACCAGCTCGTCAATGAGCTCGCGATAGGACGAGCTCGCGATGGCACACTTGACGCCGCGCTCGTGCAGCTCGCGCATCACCGGCTCCGTCTGCTCGTTGAGCAGCTCGGCATACGGAACAGGGTGAACCGGGCTGTAGACCTGCTTGTACTCAACGCGCAAGCGCTCGCGCAGCTCAACATCGTCGGGCACCAGCGACTTCCAGATGGCAGGCTCGTTAGACCCCGAAAGATCGGGGATCTCGTCAAAGTGGAACCCCTTCTCCTCCATAAACGCCACGCGGCGACGGTTGTAGAACCACTCGGTATCGACCAGCACGCCGTCCATATCAAACAGCACCGCCTTGATCATACGCATCTCCTCCCACCTGCCAAAAAGGGACAGGTTTATTTTGGTAGGTTTTATCTGGTGTTTTGCGACGCGACAGACACGCCCCCAAAGCAAAAAGGGGACGGGGCGCAAACCCCATCCCCTCTCAATCAACCCGTAAGGTCTACTTACTTGTGATTAGTAGGAAAGCTTCCACATGTAGCGACGCATGGTCAGCGGGTGCTGACGGGCCTCGGCGATCTGGTTGCCGTACTCGCGCATAACGGCGAGGTGCAGCAGCGGGTTGAAGTAGGTGACGACGCTCGCGGGCACGGCGTCAGCCAGGCCGTAGTCCTTGGAGTCGATCAGAGCGACCTTGGCGCCCATGCGCTCAAGGAAGGTGAGGGCGCGAGCGTCCATCGGACGGGTAGCACCATCGGACATGAAGAAGACGTAGGGCTTACCCTCGGTGGAAACCTCGAACGGGCCGTGGAAGTACTCGCCGGTGTTGTAGGCGGCGGCGTCGATCCACTGCATCTCGGTGAACAGGAAGGCGGCGTGAGAATAAGCCATCTTCTCGGAGGCACCGGAGGCCATGAAGTAGATCATCTTGTCGTCCTTGAAGTCCTCGGCGAACTTCTTGGCGAGCTTCTTGCAGTGCTGAGCGGCGTTCTCGCAGAGATCGAAAACGTTGGTGAGGCCGGTGATCATGTCCTCGTAGTGGTCATAGCCCTCGGTCTGCTGAAGGATCTCGAGAGCAAGAGCGATGGCATAGCCGGGCTTCTCGCACTTGGCAGCGTAGTTGGCGTGGAAGCCGTGGACGATGACGTGGTCGGCGTCGACGGTCAGAGCGGAGCCAGCCTTGTTGGTGAGGGAGACGACCGGGCAGTTGTGCTTCTTGGCGGTCTTGTTGGCCTCGACGGTCTCGGGCGTGGAGCCACCGAGGGAGCAGGTGATCACGAAGGTGTGCTCGTTGACCCAGGAAGGCGTGTCGTAGTTGAACTCGTTAGCGGTGAAGATCTGAACGTTCAGCTTGTCCGTGTTGTTGGCCAGGAAGTACTTGGCGGGGTAAAGGTCGGACATGGAAGCACCGCAGCCGACGAAAGCGACGCTGTGAATCTCGTGGTTGGACAGGACGTCAGCGACGATCTGCTTAGGGAGGTTAAGGTCGATCTCGTACATCTGACACATTCCTTTCGATTTGTTGCGGCGCCACATTGCCGGACGCTCGCAGGGTTACCGTGGTTAGGACCGAGTCGCCGGCCCGTTGAGGATGTGACAAAGGAACTGTCCCTTTGTCACATGTTAGGGATGGAAGCCTGCCTGGGGTATGGGATGCCAGGCAGGCCCCCGGGGGAAGCATTGGGTCGCGACTAGGCCAGGATGCCGGCCGCGGAGAGGGCGATGCCGCCCACAATGGCGATCACGAGAAGCCAACCGGTGTTGACGTTCTTCTTGATGAGCCAGTACATAAGGCCGGTGAGGCCGAGGGAGATCATCTGGGGCATCATGCCGTCCAGGATGTCCTGGATAACGACGGTACCCTCAGCGAACTGCAGCGGGGTGGTGGCGCCGATCAGTGTAGCGATCATGCCGCCCACGGACATAAGGCCCACGATGCCGCAGACATACATGAGCTTCTCCATGAGGTCGCCGCCCTGGAGCTTGCTCAGGTACTCGTGGCCACCCTGGTAGCCGATCTTGGCGGCAAACCACGTGATCAGCACGGAAGGCACGATGGAGATGAGCATGGCCAGGATCGGGCCCATGATGGAGCCCTGCTGAGCCAGCTGGACGCCCAGACCAAAGGCGATGACGCGGATGGTGCCCTGGAAGAAGGAGTCACCAATACCGGAAAGCGGACCCATGAGGGAGGTCTTGACCGCGTTGATCGAATCGGGATCGAAGTTCTCGGGATCCTTGGCGTACTCCTCCTCCATGGAGGCGGCGAGGCCTAGGACAAAAGCGCTCGTCTGCGGGGTGCAGTTGTAGAACGCCATGTGACGGTGGTAAGCCTCTTTCTTAGCAGCGAGCTGCTTGGGATCGGACTCATCCGGATAGAGGCGATCGAGCGTGGGAACCATGCCGTAGAGGAAGCCCATGTTCATCTGACGCTCGTAGTTCCAAGAGGCCTGGATGGCCCAGGAGCGCCAGAAGAACTGGCTGACCTTCTTGTTCAGGGACACGTCCTTGGTTGCGGTTGCCATAGTGTGTTCCTCCTTAGTCTTCGTCGTCTTCGAGCGGATCGTAGTCGGAATCGACACCGGCGGCTGCATGGGAACCGTTGAACTTGAAGCCCATGAAGACGACAGCCAGGCACACACCGATCAAAGCGACCGCGATGACGGACAGGTTGAGGTAAGCGGCGAGCAGGAAACCGATGAACAGGAACGGAGTCATACCCTTCTTGATCATCATGGTGAGCAGCAGGGCCAAGCCGTAGGCGGTCATGATCTTGGTCGAAACGTTAAGACCAGTGGACAGCCACTCGGGAACCATGTTGACGATGGCCTGAACCAGGTCGGTGCCAACAAAGACGGCCAGGAAGATCGGCAGGAAGTACATGACGGCGTACAGACCGGAGCCGGCGCAGATGTGCATGCGGTAGGCGGTCTTGAACTTTCCGTTATCGATCGCGCTATCTGCCACATGGGTGAGGGCGGCGATGATGGAACGGAACACGATGCCGAGGAGCTGGCCCAGGACGGCGACCGGGATGGCGATCGTCATGGCGGTCTCGGCGGAAGCATCGGTCAGGCACGCAAAGGCAGCGGCCACGATGCCGCCCAGGACCTTATCGGGCGGAACGGCAGCGCCGACCTGCACCAGGCCCATGGACACGAGCTCGACGGCGGCACCGACGGCAAGGCCGGTGGGCACATCGCCCAGCAGCAAACCGACGAGCGTAGCGCCAACGAGGGGCTGCTCGAAGTTAAGACGACCGAGCAGGCGGGAGTCCCACATGCAGAACACGCCGACGAGGCCGACGAGCACCGCACTGATGAACGTATTCATACCCTTCTCCTTTCAGTCAGGCAAACGCCTGGTTGATTACAGCTTGGCGTCGATGTCGACGCTCTGATACGTAGGGGTCTGCTGGACGTAGAGCTTAATGCCCATGTCGAGCAGCTGGTTGACGTCGGCCTTCTGGGTGGCGTCGAAGAAGACGGAGCTGTCCTTGCCGCCGACCTGCTCGGCACCGTCGTGGTTGGCGGTGGCGCCCAGGTTGATGGCGTCGAGCTTGTAGCCCTGGCAGAACTGCAGCATCTCGGCAGTGTTGCCAAAGACGAACATGACGCGCTCGCCGAGGGTGTTGAGCTTGTCCATCTTGGCAAGGGCACGCTCAACGGTGAAGACGTTCAGGCGCACGCCCTGGGGCTTGGCCAGCTTAAGAGCGCCCTTCTTGATGTCATCGTTGGCGGCAGCGTTGTCGACGACGATGATGCGCTCGGCCTGAACCTTGGTGGTCCAGGTAAAGACGACCTGGCCGTGCAGCAGACGGTAGTCAAGACGTGCGAGGACGATCTTGGCGGGACCGGAGCTGTGACGGGACGCCTTGGCCTTCTTGGCGGGAGCCGCGGCGACCTCGACCGGTGCGTTGGGGTTGGTCAGACCGGTGCGGGCCTCGTTGATGAGGGCCGCGAGCTCGGTGCCCTTGACGGGGGCGGGGCTCATAGCAAGCGTGAGCGCCAGCGGGATGTTGAAACCGCTGACAACCGTGAACTTCGTGCCGTTCTTGGAAAGCTCGACCATGTTGTTGTTGACCGAGCTACCGAGCATATCGGTTAGCACATACACGGTGTCGTCCGCGTTGAACGTGGCGATCATAGCCTCAACCTTATTGGTGATGGGCTCCTTGTCGTCACGAGCAAGCGACACGACGTGGACGTTCGACACGTCGCCGAGAACCATCTCGAGCGTGTCTTTGGCGCCTGCGGCCAGGCCGCCATGAGATGCGAGAATGATCTGATTCATCTTGCCTCCTCCTTTTCGTTATGGTCATTATAACGTCTTATACGTTGCTTATATTGATAATTAGTATATAAACCGTTCGCGGGTGAAAAACGACCGTTGGCGGGTTTAACGCAATCGAAACGATGGTCTTGGGTAGGTCGGCGCTGGCTAGGCGCCGCCCGATCAAACGCCGGGCGCTACCTGCTCAAACACACCGCCAATCCCCTATCGCACGAAGTACCAGGGGCTTTCCTGCACGGTGGGCTCCAGCGCAATGCCCGTGCGCTCGCGGAAGAGATCCATGTCCTGCGATTTCTCCGTCCACCACGCGTTGGGCTTAAAGGTCATGCTCTCAACGACATGGCCGACAAACACACTGTTGCGCAGCTTGGAAAAGTCGGTGTTCATAATCACGATGGACGCGAGCACCAAAACGATGCCCAGAACTTTGATCGCGCCGGCGGGCTCGGCGTAGACACCAATGCCCAGCAGTACGGTGACGACTGTCTCGAATGACATTACGACGGGAACTTTCGACGTCTCGAGCCCCATGGATAGACCCTGCATATATAAGATGTAAGCCACGGCTGTGGGAATGAGTCCAAAGCCAAGGAACAACAGCAGCAGCTGTGGCGACATTGCCGCGGCGACATCCGGCCACGGAGCCGCGATGGCTGCCATAACCGCACCGCCAAAAACAAAGCCCCAAAACGTGACAGCCAGCGGGTGGACCGTCTTGGTTGCTATTCGGCTAAACACCGCGAGCGACGCACCACAAAGGCCCGCAATCACGCCCGACGTGACGCCCCAAACCGAAAAATGAAAACCGGAAAGGTCGCCATTGGTCACTGCAAGCACGCAGCCAACGATGTTAAAGACAATGGCAACGAGCTTGTTGGGGGTCACGTCCTCGCGATAAAGCACGCGGCCGAGCACGACGCCGAACACCGGCGAGGTATAGAGCAGCACCGAGGCCGTGGACATGCCCACCTCGCCCATGCACTCGTAATAGCAGGTGTTGGCGGCGGCCAAACCGACGATACCGACAAGCGCGCAGGGAACAAGCTCTTTAGGGCTTGCCTTGAACAGTGCCAGGGGACCCGATGCCTTTCCCTCACGAGCACCTCCCTGGCAACCCATGAATGCCAAGACCGGAGCCATTAAGACGGCACCCGACAACAAGCGAAAGGCAGCCATACTCTGGGACGTAACGCCCATGGCCGAGATGCCGTTTACAAAGATTCCGATGCTGCCCCACATAAGCGCGGCGATCAGCACCAGCACATAGCCCAGATTGCTTTTCTTCAACGCAGCCTCCTCGGTATTGTTTCCAATATGTTTCACACTACGTTATAGTCGTTATATACATTTTTCAAGGCACAAATCGGCAGACGGGAAAATCTGCTTTTCCGCTACAACCCATTAGTGCAAAGAGGCCAGGTTCATATGCACCAACTTGGTGCATATGAACCTGGCCCCAATGCACCAACCCCTTAACAAACACGACGACGCCGACGTTTTGGCAACGTCAGCGAGCGCCCGTCATTTGAGCCAAGGTGCCGTGAAATGAAAAGGCGCTGACCTTCTGGTCGCGCCTTTGAAATTGAACGGCAGATTGGCCAAATGCCGGGCGCGCAGCGTCGAGCCGTTACGCCGTTCGGTAGAACGGCGTAACTAGTAGTCCAGCTTCCACATGTAGCGGCGCGTCATGTAGTCCTTGTGGGTAACGGCAGAGAGTGCACGCATGTACACGTTGTTGAGGATCGGGGCAAAGATCAGGTGGTTGAAGTACTCGCTCACGCTGTCCTTGATGTCGTTGAGGCCGAGCTCCTTGGCGTCGAGCTGATAGACGCGCTCGCCACCGTACTGGTTGACAAAGCGGATGCCGCGCTCGTCGTTGCAGCGGCTGCGGCCGACGCTGATGAGCTGGAACAGCGAGGTGCGCTTGTCCAGAATCTCGAAGGGGCCGTGGAAGAAGTCGCAGGTGTTGATGGTGCAGGAGTCGATCTGCAGCATCTCCTGCACGTTGCAGATGCTAAAGACGTAGGCGGCACCAAAGAGCGGGCCCTGGGCCATGACGTTGATGCAGGGCTTGTCGGCGTTCTGCTCGGCCCACTTAGCAGCGAGCGGACGGGTGTACTCGACGGCCTTGCGATAGATGGGGTCGACCAAGTCGAACGCGGCCATAGCGGTCTCGTACTCGGCATAGCCCTCGGTCTGCTGCGTGAGCTCCATGGCGATCATGGTCACGACGGCGGAGTTGGTGCGGCCCATGCAAGACTCGTCAACGGCCAAGCTGTCGTACTGGATCTTGTAGTCGCAGACCTCGGTGAGGCCGGACTCGTCAACATAGATGGCGATGGTGCTGGCGCCGTGGTCCTTGGCGACCTGGGCGGCGACGATGGTCTCCTTGGTGCCGCGCATGGACACGACGACGGCCAGGGTGTTCTCGTTGACGTAGGCAGGGGTTGCGTGCACGAACTCGTTGCTGGTGTAGCTGGAGCTCACGACCTGCGTAGCCTCGTGCTCCATAAAGTACTGAGCAGGATAGTTGCCGCCGTTGGATCCGCCGGCGCCGATCCACACGACGCGCCTGATGCCGCCCTTGTCTGCCTTGTCAGCCAAAACCTGGGAGACGACATCCTTAACCTGTTCCTGAGTAGTCATCGTGCATCAGCCTTTCTTCTCGTTTGATGCTCTTGATGGCATACAAGTTACATACATGTTTTGGTTATGTCGACTAGTTGTATGCTATATTTGTCTTAGATATTTTGCTGGTAAAGTTTTCGGCAATCCATTATCAGCGGTTTTGTTGTCATGTTGGATACATGCTTGGTTCAGTAAGCATACAGGTTAGATACAGGTTGTTCGCATGAGCACTTCGTCAAAAAAGAACTTGGCCCAATACGAGCGTCTGGCGGGTACGCTGCGTGACCGCATCGCCGCCGGCATCTACGCGCGCGGAGACAAGCTGCCGTCCGAGATGGAGCTCATGGACGAATCGGGGCTGTCGCGCAGTACCGTGCGCCACGCGCTTAAGGTGTTAGTTGACGAGGGCTTGATTCGAACCGAGCGCGGGCGCGGCGCCTTTGTGGCCGACACGCCGGCGCTCCACGAGAACAACTTGGTGTTTTCGAGCTATACGGCGCAGATCCAGGGACAGGGTATGAAGCCCACCACGCGCACCGTGGACTCGGGCTTTGCCAAAGCAATGGGCAGCGTGGCCAAGTTCTTTGACGCTAGCGTGGGCAGCAAGCTTGTCAAACTTGTCCGCCTGCGTTACCTGGACGATGCGCCGCTGTGCCTGGAGACCACCTATTTGCCGCCAAGCTTTGGGTCGCTCATCGATCGCGATATCAACGGTTCGCTCTACGCCACGCTGCGCCAGGAATTCCATCGCGCGCCGGCACAGGGGCACAAGACCTTTGAGGTGTGCTACGCCTCGCAAAACGAGGCATTTTTGCTCAACGTTGAGCGCGGGCAGGCGCTGATCCTGATCACCGACTACGTCTACGACACCGACGGCCGCCCGCTCCATGTCTCCAAGCGCATCCAACGCACCGACCGCGCCAAATACACCGAGCCCATCGGCTAACCTGCCAAAATAAACCTGTCCCTAAATGGTAGGTTTGGGGAGGTCGGGGAACCAGGTTGGTTTGGGTTGGTTAGGGACGCGCTCGGCTAGGACCAGCTCCATCCAGCACATGTCGTACCAGCGGCCGAACTTTTGGGCGCAGCGGTCGAAGGCGCCCACCAGGCGATACCCCATATGGGCATGGAAGTCCTGGCTGTTGTGCGTCAGGTACTCGTCGTCTTTGTCGTGCGGCACGGCAATGAGCGCGCACATGTTGGTGATACCCATCGCGACCAGGCATTGCTTGAGCGCATCGTGCAGCTTGCGGCCCAGCCCGCCGTGGCGCACGTCGCGTGCCAGGTAAATCGACGTCTCGACCGACCAGTCGTATGCCTCGCGGCTGTTGAGCGGACTCGCATAGGCATAGCCTACCGGACGCCCGTCCAGCTCCATCACCAGATACGGATAGCGCTTGAGCGTACGCTCGATGCGCCCGGCGAACTCCTCAACGCTCGGCACCTCGTATTCGCAGGTAATCGCCGTCTTAAGTACATACGGCTCATAGATGGCAAGCAATGCCGGCGCATCATCGGGCGTCGCCAGGCGAATCGTCGGCTCGGACATCTTGGCCATACAGCCCCTCTCAAAAGCAAAGGCCGCCTTGCGCCAAACCCAGGCGCAAGGCGGCCCCTCGTCATTACATCAACCTACAGGACAGCCGCCAGTGCGTCGATGTCCTCCTGTGTCGTGGCCCAGCTGGTGCAAAAGCGCACCACGGTGTGGGTCTCGTCGTACTTTTCCCAGTACTCGATCGAAGCATGCTCGCGAATGCGGGCCATGTCCTCGTTGGGCAGAATCACAAACTGCTGGTTGGTGGGCGTCTCCAGGAAGAACTGGTAACCGCGCTCATGCAGCACGCGACGCAGCGCCTGCGCGGTCTCGATTGCCTGGCGGCCAATCTCAAAATACAGGCCGTCGGTAAAGAGCGCCTCAAACTGAACGCCCGTCAGACGGCCCTTGGCCAGCAGCGCTCCGTGCTGCTTAATGCGCGGAATGGGGTGTGCCGGAGCGTGCATGCCGCAAAACACCACGGCCTCGCCGCAAAGCGCGCCGCACTTGGTGCCGCCAATGTAGAACACGTCGCACAGCTGCGCCAGCTCGGGCAGGGTAATGTCGCACTCATCGGCCGCCAGCGCATAGGCCAGACGGGCGCCATCCACAAACAGCGGAATCTGGCGCTTCTGGCACACCGCATGAATCGCCGCAAGCTCGGCGGCGGAGTACAGCGTGCCGTACTCGGTCGATAGGCTCACGTACACGGCACCTGGGAACACCGTGTGCTCGTAGCTCTCGTTTTCGTAAAACACCTGGATATAGCTGTCGAGATCCTCGGCATGCATCTTGCCCTCGTAGCCGGGAATGGTAAGCACCTTGTGGCCGCCAAACTCGATGGCACCCGCCTCGTGGCAGGCAACGTGGCCGGTCTCGGCTGCAACGACGCCCTCGTAGGGCGCAAGCAGCATGTCAATCACCGTCGCGTTGGCCTGTGTGCCGCCCACCAGAAAAAACACGTCGGCATCGGGCGCCTGGCAGGCCTCACGGATCAGCTGCTTGGCACGCTCGGTGTGTGCATCGGTACCGTAGCCGGGCTGCGGCTCCATATTAGTGTCGACGAGCGCCTGCAGCACTGCCGGATGTGCGCCGTGGGAATAGTCGTTGTTGAACGCGAGCATGGTAATCCTCTCTAGCCGGGCACGAGCCCGATGATTCAGATGGGGCTATTGTACGCCGCCCGGATAGGCAATGCGCGCGGCAAGGCACTCGAGCGCCAGCACCAAGGCAAAGCCGCAGCTCACGTCACTCAAAAAGTGCGCACCGATCACGATACGACCAAAGGCGACGAGCGCCGCGACCACAGCGGCGACCCAAAAGACCACGCGGCGGCGCGACGGCTTTTCCTTAAAGGCCGCCGCGGGAAGCCCGGCGAGCATAAGGCCGATTGCCGCGTGCGCCGTGTGTCCACTCGCAAACGACTTAAAGCCGTCCTTGATCACGCCGGCGGCGATATAGGTCCACTTGTCGGGGTTACCGATCACCCACCACGGCTGAAAATCGAGCCCCTGTGTCACCTCGATCACGCGCATGCGCGGACGCGACCACAGCGGCTTGACGATCACGTTGAGGATAATGGCCTGAGCAACCCACACGGCAAGCACCATCAACGCCCAGCGCGTAAGCTCGTCGGAGTCGGTGTCGCGCGTGAGGCGATAGACGATCAGGTTGGCAGCGATGGCCAGCACAAACGTCAGCACCAGCTGAGCCGCGATGAGTTTGCCGCCGACCCGCAGGGACGAAACGATCTCGTAGCCGGCCAGGCCAATGTTGACGAGGATGCCGAGCACGGCGAGCCATTTGCTCCCCCTGGAGTCGGGACGCACCGCGCGCACGAGCATAACGCCCGCGATGCTCGCCGTCAGCTCGAACGGCAGCTCGCCGGCGGCCTCGATAA
The DNA here is from genome assembly GCA_902388345.1 of uncultured Collinsella sp. Taxonomy (GTDB): domain Bacteria; phylum Actinomycetota; class Coriobacteriia; order Coriobacteriales; family Coriobacteriaceae; genus Collinsella. The sequence goes on along the minus strand of CABMOY010000045.1, from coordinate 2,431 downwards.
AGCGGCCGTACATGCTGCCGATATTGAACAGCGCGCTCGAGATCTGATAATCGAAGAAACTGCCCACGCCCAGACAAAGGCACAGGACAACCGCGATCATGGCGACATCTTTCTTATAGATGTATCCGAACATGCTTTCCTTTCGATGGGGTCAGATTGCCCAAATGGGGTGTTTGCAGCGTCGACCCATTAGTCGTCATCGCTGACGCCCAGCTGCTGCAGCAGCATGAGCGCCGCGGCCACGGGGCCGGTGCCGTCGTTGGCGTCGAGACCGCGACCCAGGCCGCTGCCCGCACCGGCGCCCGCCTTGTAGGGCACCGACAGCTTGCGGCTCTTGGGGAAGTTCACCGCACCGTAGCGGGTCTTGAGCTCAAAGGCCACCTTCTTGGGCACGTCGACGCCCAAAAACGTGATGCGCCCGCCGCTGAGCGTGACGCTCTCGAGCCCCAGGCGCTCGCCGCGAATGCGGATGCGCGCGCGGTTGAACAGGTTGAGCCCCGCCAACGGCAGCTCACCGTGCGCGGCCTCGGTCTCTTCCTGTACCTCGTCGATGCTCTCCAGGTCCTCGGCCGCCGCGAGCTTGCGGTACACGAGCACGCGCTGGTCCACCGCCGGCAGGTACTCCTCGGACAAGAAGTAATCGGCCGGCAGGTTAATGCCCACGCTCGCCGCCTCCACGCCGGCGTCGTCATCGCCGCGCGCCTCGGCCACGGCCTGGCCCAACATCTGCGTAAACAGGTCAAAGCCCACGCTCGACAGGTTGCCGTGCTGCTCGGCGCCCATCAGCGAACCGGCGCCGCGAATCTCCAGGTCGCGCATGGCGATACGCATGCCGCTGCCCAGGTCCTGGAACTCGGAAAGTGCAGTCAGGCGCGCCGTGGCCTCCTCGGTGAGCGGCAGCTCGCCCGGGAACATAAAGTACGCGTAGGCCTGCGTGGCCGAGCGACCCACACGGCCCTTGAGCTGGTAGAGCTGTGCCAGACCCAGGCGCTGCGAGTCCTCGATGATGAGCGTGTTGGCGGTCGCGTTGTCGATGCCGCTCTCCACGATGGTCGTGGCGATGAGCACATCGATCTTTTTGGTCGCGAACTCGATCATCACGTCCTCGACCTCGCGCGGGCTCATCTTGCCGTGCGCCACGCCCACGCGCGCCTCGGGCGCGGCCTCGTGCACGCGTGCCACAGCGTCATCGATGGTCTTGACGCGGTTGGACACGTAGTACACCTGTCCGCCGCGACCCACCTCCAGGCGAATCGCCGCGCTCACCACGTCGGGGTCGTACTCCCCCACGTGCACGATCACGGGGCGGCGCCCGGTCGGCGGCGTGGTAATCAGGCTCATATCGCGCACGCCGCTCGTGGCCATCTGCATGGTACGCGGGATGGGCGTGGCCGAAAGCGTGAGCACGTCGATCTGCTCGCGCAGGTTCTTGAGCTGCTCCTTGTGCTGCACACCAAAGCGCTGTTCCTCGTCGATGATCACCAGGCCCAGGTTCTTGGGGTTCACGTCGGCCGAAAGCAGACGGTGTGTGCCGATCAGCACATCGATCGTGCCCTCGGCAAACGCCTTGAGCGCGCGCTTTTGCTGCGCCGGCGTGCGAAAGCGGCTGAGCACCTCGACCTCAAGGCCAAACGGGGCAAAGCGTTCAAAGAACGTCTCGTAGTGCTGCTGGGCCAGAATGGTCGTGGGGCAGAGCACCATGACCTGGCGACCGGAGTCCACGCACTTAAACGCCGCGCGCAGGGCGACCTCGGTCTTGCCAAAGCCCACGTCTCCGCACAGCAGGCGGTCCATGGGCTTGGGCGCCTCCATATCGGCCTTAATATCGGCGATGGCCTCCAGCTGATCGCGCGTCTCGTCGTAGGGGAAGCTCTGCTCCATCTCGATCTGCTCGGGCGTGTCGGGCGGGCAAGCGATACCGGTAATCGAAGAGCGGCGCGTATGCAGATCGACCAGGTCAAACGCCAGCTTTTTGGCGTTCTTGCGCGCCTTGTTGGTGGCACGCGTCCAGTCGGCGGTGTTGAGCCTGGTCAGGCGCGGCTTGTCGCCGTCGGGACCAACGTAGCGCGTAATGCGGTCAACCTGCTCCAGCGGCACGTAGAGCTTGTCGCCGTCGGCATATTCCAGCAAAAAGTAGTCGCGCTCCTTGCCGCCCACTTCCTGGCGCGCGATCTCGCTAAAGAGCGCGATGCCGTGAGTGGCGTGCACCACGTAGTCGCCCGGCTTAAACGGGAACGTGATCTGCGTAATGTCCACCTTGCGGCGGCTGCGCGCGCGGTTGGCGTCCATGCGGGCGTTAAGGTCGGCGATCGAGAACACGGCCAGGTTGGCATCGGGCACCACCACACCCTGCGGCAGAGCGGCATCCACAAAGGTCACGCGTCCGCGCGAGATGGTGGGCACGGCGGCACCGGCGGCAGCCTGGGCCGCG
>CABMOY010000044.1 GCA_902388345.1 uncultured Collinsella sp. | reverse complement strand
AGCACTTAATGTGCTTTCCGTCTTGCGCAGGACTGTAGAGCAGCAAACTTAACCGCCCCGCCCGGCAGGCGAACGTACAGGAACGACATCTGTCCAACAATTCGTGCGAAACATAATGAAAAACCGTTTGATGTGAGTTAATATAAACAACGTCGTGAATCTGACTCCTGCCGCATGCATGACAGGGGTTAAACACAAAAAGGAGTCAATTATGGTTTCTGAGAAGGCAACCCTCGTCAATCCGCAGGGTCTTCACATGCGTCCGGCTGGCCTCTTCGCCTCCACCATGGGCAAGTACGCCTGCGACGTGACGGTCGTCACCCCCGAGAAGGAGGTCAACGGCAAGTCCCCGATGGCCCTCATGGCTGCTGGTATCCCCTGCGGTACCGAGGTCGAGGTCAAGTGCGACGGCGCCGATGAGGCCGAGGCTCTGGCTGCTGCCATCGAGCTCATCAAGAGCGGTCTTGGCGAGTAGAACTCAAACGGGTCGCATGTTGAACAATTAAGTTCATACTTGGGGGCGCAGTGACCTGTATCAAGGTAGCTGCGCTCTTTTGTCATGGATATGGCAAAACGCTTTATCACATGGCACGGAGAGAGGAATGGGAATGTATCAGGGAGTCAACGCATCCGAGGGCATCGGAATCGGCACCGTTATGGTCGCCGTCGATCCCGACTTGACGTTCGAACCGCACGAGGTCGCTGATTCGGCAGCAGAGAAGGAGCGCTATCAGACCGCTCTTTCGGTCTTCTGCGAGAAGACCCAGGCTCAGGCCGACCACATGAAGGAGACGGTGGGCGAGGCCGAGGCCGAGATCATGAGCGGACATATTGTCCTGGCTCAGGACCCGGGCATGACCGACGCCATCAACGCCGCCATTGACGGTGGCACCTGCGCCGAGCAGGCGCTCATGGACACCTCGACCATGTTCGAGAACATGTTCCTGTCCATGGACGACGAGATGTTCCGTCTGCGCGCGGCCGACATCGCCGACATCCGCACCGGTATTCTGGCCGAGCTGCTGGGCAAGGAGGTCGTCGACCTCTCCGTCCTGCCCGAGAACACCGTCGTTGTCGTGCACGACCTTACGCCGTCCATGACCGCCACGATCGATAAGGCCCACGTTGCCGGTATCGTCACCGAGACCGGTGGCCGCACGTCGCACTCCGCGATCATCGCGCGCGCCCTCGAGATCCCGGCCGTCCTTTCGGTCTCTAACAGCTGCACCGCGCTGCGCAACGGCATGACTGTCGTCGTCGACGGTGGCAAGGGTGTTGTCGAGGCCGATCCCGACGAGGAGACGCTCGCTGCCTACACTGCCAAGGCCGAGGCCTTCGCTGCCGAGAAGGCGGCCCTCGAGGCCTTCCGCGGCAAGCCTTCTGTGACTGCCGACGGCATCAAGAAGATCATCGCTTGCAACATCGGTAACCCCGATGACGTGCCCAACGCGCTCGATCACGATGCCGAGGCCATTGGTCTGTTCCGCTCCGAGTTCCTGTTCATGGACTCCGCTGAGCTTCCTTCCGAGGAAGAGCAGTTCAACGCCTACCGCAAGGTCGCGAGCGCGCTCAAGGGCGCTCCGGTCATCATCCGCACGCTCGATGTGGGTGGCGACAAGGAGATCCCCTACCTGCACATGGTCAAGGAAGAGAACCCCTTCATGGGCTTCCGTGCCGTGCGTTACTGCCTGGCCAATCCCGACCAGTACAAGGTTCAGCTCCGCGCCCTGCTGCGCGCCAGCGCCTTTGGTGACGTCAAGATCATGATCCCGCTCGTCACCTGCGTCGAGGAGGTCGTGGCCGTCAAGGAGCTCGTCGAGCAGTGCAAGGCCGAGCTGACCGAAGAGGGTCGCAAGTTCAACGAGAACATTGAGGTCGGCATTATGGTCGAGACGCCTGCCGCTTCGCTGCTCGCTGACCGTCTGGCCGAGGTCGCCGACTTCTTCTCTATCGGCACCAACGACCTAATCGGCTACACCATGTGCGCCGATCGTGGCAACGACACCATCTCCAACCTGTACCAGGTGTACTATCCCGCCGTGCTCCGCTCGCTCAAGAACATCATCGAGAGCGGCGTGAAGGCCGGTATCATGGTCGGCATGTGCGGCGAGGCCGCTGCCGATCCGCTGCTTGAGCCGCTGCTGATCAGCTGGGGCCTGGAGGAGTTCTCGATGAGCGCTCCGTCCATCCTGCGCGCCCGCAAGACCATCAGCCAGTGGACCAAGGCCGAGTGTGACGAGCTCGCCGAGAAGGCGCTCGCCTGTAACACTGCCGCCGAGGTCAAGGCGCTGCTCGAGTCTGCTGCTCGCTAATTTGGTATCAGAGGTAACCGCGTGGTTGGAATGGGCCGGCCACGCGGCCCTCACATATACAGGGGGTACTGTAAATGTTCTACACGCTAACCGCTAACCCGGCTGTCGACATGACGGTTTCGAGCTCTCCGCTCGAGCCCGATGAGAACGTCCGCACCGGCTCGGCCAGCTACACGGCTAACGGCAAGGGCCTCGACGTGTCCTTCGCCTTTAAGAAGATGGGCGTCGACACCGTCGCGCTCGGCTTCTTCGCCGGCTTCACGGGCAAGTTCATCGTCGAGGAGGTCATGAACCTGGGTTGCCTGTGCCGCCCGGTCTGGACCGACGGTATCACGCGCATCAACACCTACGTCAACGATGGCCAGCACGAGTACGGCATCCTCAACCCTGGTGCTCCTATTACGCCGCAGCACCAGGAGGAGCTCTACAACATCCTGGACACCGCTGGCGACCTTGAGTGCCTGATCGTCTCTGGCTCCGTGCCTCCCAAAGCTACGCCCGACTTCCTGGCTCAGGTCATGGAGCACGCTCAGGCCCGTGGCGCCGACGTCGTCCTGGACCTGTCCTCCGACAAGCTCAAGGAGCTCGCTCACAAGAAGCCGCTGCTCATCAAGCCGAACCATCACGAGATGAAGGCTATCTTCGGCGTGCCGGTCGATACTGATGACGAGGTCCGCGTTGCCATGAAGATGGCTCACGACGCTGGCGTTCAGAACGTGCTGCTCACCCGTGGTAGCCGTGGCGACGCCTACTTCTCCAACGGCGAGGACATTTGGTACGCCAAGCGTGAGTTCAACATCAAGTTGGTCTCTTCCGTCTGCGCCGGCGACTGCACCCTCGCTGCGTTCCTGCACAAGTGGTACAGGGATCGCGACAACGTCGAGGAGGCCATGAAGCTCGCTATGGCCACCGGCGCCAACGTCGCCGAGTCCGTGGGCATTGGCGACTTCGGTCACGTTGACGAGTACAGCAAGCGCGTTGCTGTCCGTAAGCTCGATCGCAAGTAAGCGAAAAACGACATATTCGTTGTTCTATGGCGCCCCGGTTTTGGCCGTGGCGCCATTTTTGTAAATTGCAAATGAGTGTCAGGGCAAGCGCTCCTGATTTTTTTGCCGAGCCTTGCCGCTTTTCTGCCGCCCTGCACGCGTTCTACACCGTTCGCCGAGTTGCTATAGCCTTTTCACGTGGCGTGGAATATACTTTCATTAACACGTTGACTCGTGAAAGGAACATTCATGATTTACACGCTCACTGCAAATCCCGCCATTGACTACAATATCTCCTGCGACGGCCTGTCCGCCAATACCGTTACGCGCACCCGCAACGCGGTCTACACCCCCAACGGCAAGGGTCTCAACGTCTCGTTTACGCTCGACCACTACGGCGTCGACACCACGATCCTGGGCTTCTTCGCCGGCTTCTCGGGCGAGTTCATCGTTAAGGGCGCCGAGGCCCTTGGCGTGCCCGTCAAGCCCGTGTGGACTGACGGCATCACGCGTGTCAACGTGTTCCTCAACGCCGGTCCCGACACCGAGTACAACATGGTTAATGCCGGTGCCGCCATTAACGAGGCCAACGAGCAGGAAATGTTTGAGCTTATTGATTCGCTCGACGACATGACCTGCCTGGTCATTAGCGGCTCACTGCCCCCCAACACCTCCGAGGGTTTCCTGGCCGAGGTTCTGCGCCGCGTGAAGGCGAAAGGCGCCGAGTTCGTGCTCGATATCTCGAGCCATCAGCTGGCTGACCTCATTGCCATGGAGCCGTTGCTCATTAAGCCCAACGATGACGAGCTGCTCGACATCTTTGGCATCAAGGTGAGCGGTGGCGACGACGAGTCCGTCAAGCGCGCGATGGCCGAACTGCACGCCAAGGGCGCCAAGAATGTGCTGCTGACCCTCGGCGGCGCCGGCGCGTACTTCTCCAATGGCGAGCACATCTGGTTTGCCAACCGTACCTTTGAGGTCAAGCTGCTATCGACGGTCTGCGCCGGCGACTCCTCGCTCGCTGCCTTCCTGTCCGTGTGGCACGATGCTCCCGAGCGCGTCGAGGACGCCCTGCGCCTTTCGATGGCCACCGGCGCCAACGTGGTCGAGTGCCCGGGTCTGGGCGATTTTGCCAAGGTGGATGAATACAAGAAGAACATCGAAGTTCGCCAGGTCTGCTAGTTCCGGCACCTTGCCTGATTAGTTCGATTATTTCGCATCCGTCTTAGACTAGGACGGATGCGTTTTTGTTTCTCGGACTTGCGTGTGCAGTAGAGGCTGTTTCTTGCTAGACTTCTTGCAGATGCAATCGATAGCCAATTTGATAGTCGCAGGAGGCCATAGGCATGTGCAATGTTTCGCTCAACGGTACGCAGCCGACCGATGCCTCCATCCGTGTCCTGCGTGCGCTCGAGGCAGCCGGTCTTGAGGCTTGGTACGTAGGCGGTTGGGTGCGTGATGCCCTGATGGGGCGCCCCAGCCACGATGTTGACATGTGCTGCAGCGGCCTGTGGCAGGAGTCCAAAGCGGCGCTCGAGGCGGCTGATATTGCCGTGGTCGAGTCGGGCATTAAATTTGGCGGCATCACGGCCATTTGCGATGGCGAGCGCATTGAGGTCACCACCTACCGCCTGGACGGCTTTTACACTGATGGTCGCCATCCCCAGAGTGTGGAGCGTGCGGCTTCGCTTGAGGACGATCTGGCGCGCCGCGACTTTACCGTCAATGCCATGGCGTGGCATCCCGAGCGCGGTCTTGTCGACCGCTACGATGGCCAGGGCGACCTGGACCGCAAGCTCATCCGTGCCGTTGGAGATCCCAAGCGTCGTTTTAACGAGGACGCGCTTCGCATGCTGCGCGCGGTGCGTTTTGCCTGCCGTCTGGATTTTATGATTGAACCCGCGACCAAACAGGCGCTGGCCGAATGTGCGCCGCTGCTCGATGCCGTGGCACACGAGCGCGTGGGTATTGAGCTTGAGGGCATCCTTTCGACCGGCCACGGGGGAGACGCGATGCTGCGCTACCCTGAGCTTATTTGCGCCGCCGTGCCCGAGCTCGCGCCCGCGCGCGGGTTTGATCAGTGCAGTGTCTATCATGCGTTTAACGTTTACGAGCATATCGCCCGTGTGCTGACGGTGGCGGGGGAGTTGGCGCTGTGCGACGGCTTTACACCCTCAATGAGCCTAATGTGGGCGGCGTTTTTGCACGACGTTTCCAAGCCCGATTGCTTTACGGTCGACCATGCGGGCAGCGGCCACTTTTACGGTCACCCCGAGCTCGGGGCCAAGAAGGCGCGCGCCATCATGGATCGCTTGGCGCTTTCGCACGACTTGGTCCGCGACGTGTGCCTGCTCATTAAGTACCACGACAAGCCGCTGCGCCCCGAGCGCTCCTGCTTGCTCAATATGATGCGCTTGCTTTCGGGCGAGGGCGTCGATACGCCGCGCCTGATGGACGAGCTTATGGACCTTAAGCGTGCCGACACGCTGGGCAAGGCGCCGTCGTGCTTCTATTACGTCGAGACGATCGAAGAGATGCGCTCACTCGCCCATGATTTGTTGGAGGCGGGGGAGCCCTATTCGCTCAAGATGCTTGCTATCAACGGCGGCGACTTGATTCGTGCCGGTGTGAAGCCGGGGCCCGAGCTAGGCCAGCTACTCAACGCCGCCCTCGAAGCCGTTATCGAGGACAACATCCCCAACGATCGCGAAACCCTTTTGGTTCATCTCAACTTGAATTAGCTAATTAGTTGACCTGCGCGTTCCATAACCTGTCGACAATTTTTCGGCAATTTGGAATTTCTTCTTGCGCTGATGTTTTTTGTCCCGTAATATATTTCCTCGCAGCACGGCAGTGCAGATGTCATGTGGCCCGTTCGTCTAGCGGTTTAGGACGCCGCCCTCTCAAGGCGGAGATCACCAGTTCGAATCTGGTACGGGCTACCACTTCTTTTCTGCCGAGGCCTATGGCCCGTTCGTCTAGCGGTTTAGGACGCCGCCCTCTCAAGGCGGAGATCACCAGTTCGAATCTGGTACGGGCTACCACGCATCTGATACCCGGTCTTTCCACGGAAGGCCGGGTTTTTTATTATCAAACAACTATCTGTCATTCCCGTTTGAACAAGAGCTTTGCGTTCTGCTTATGGCCCTTACGGGTACAATAACCAAGATATTTTGACTGTTAGAAGGTGTCTCATGACGGAGTCCTCTCAGCATACGTCCAAGCCCCAGGTCGAGGTTGAGGCCTCGGGCGGCGATGACAATAAGAGCGCACGCCGCGGCGCAATCTTTATCGGCGTTGTGCTGGTGGGTTATATCGTCTATCTGGTGGTAACCGGGCAGATGGGGCAGTTCTGGGCTGCTATGTCGAGCGTCCAGGCACCCTGGCTCGTTGTCGCGTGTCTTTGCATGTTCATGTATCTGTTCTTTGGCATTGTGGCCTATGCGATCGCCGTCTGGCTCGACCCCAATTCACCCGTCGGCATTCGCGATCTGATCTCGGTCGAGGCGAGTGGCATTTTCTTTGGCAACCTGACGCCCATGATGATGGGCTCTACGCCTGCCCAGATCTACCGCTTGACCAAAGCGGGCCAAAATGTCGGCGAGGCCGGAGCCACGCAATTCACGCGCTTTATCGTGTATCAGTTTGGCCTCGTTGCCTGGGGCGCTATCCTACTGCTTGCTCGCATGCCGTTTTTTGCCGAGCGCTATGGCGACATGACGCTGCTGTGTGTCTTTAGCTTTGGTGGGCACTGCTGCATCTTGCTTGGCATCTTCGCCGTCGCGCTCATGCCTAAGACCGTCACGCGCGTCGCCCATTGCATCATCAATTGGCTTGAGCGCATTGGTGTCTCGGCCACTAAGATCGAGGGATGGCGCACGTTTGTCGATGGCGAGATCTACTCCTTCTCCGAGAAGTTCAAGCTTTCAGCCGGCCACTTTTCGTCCATGCTGCTCACGGTGGTCATCACCATGTTGCAGCTCGCGTTTTTCTACCTCGTGCCGTATTTCCTGATGCTTGCCTTTGGCCACCACGAGGTCGACTTTTTCTCGGTCATGGCCGCGAGCGCCTTTGTCCAGCTGCTGAGCTCTGCGGTCCCCTTGCCCGGTGGAACTGGTGGCGCCGAGGGCGGCTTTGCATTGTTCTTGGGTCATTTCTTTGGGTCGGCATCGACCGCCGGCTATCTGCTGTGGCGCCTCATTACGTTTATCGCGCCGACCATATTGGCTGCGCCCCTGCTGGGCCTTAAGAGCGCCCACAACGAGAGCATCCATGCGCGCTGGGATCGTGTGATGCGCAAGCTCGGCCGTACGCCTCAGACGCCCTCTGCGCCCACTAAGCCGCACCCCATGAATGCTGTTACCGTTGATCCCAAGAAGCACGCTCAGAAGGCTTCTGGGACCGCTAAGCCGGCTCATAAAGCCTATGTGCGACAGACAGGCGACGGTATCCGCGTGTCTCCGTCGGCACTCAATAAGAAGAAGCACCCTAAGTCGCAGTAGGGCAGTCGTGCGTTCTTCATGATGCGGGGCATATTTGTGCTGTATGGGGGATAATCCTCTTACGTAGATTATCTCTCATCTGTTGATGAATGCCCGCATATCGAAGGGACACGTCCATGGACACCAGCAAACCGCGTCTTGATCGCCGCATCGTTCGCAGCCGCAATGCCATCCTTTCCGCTTTCGAGCGCCTGCTCATGGAAAAGCCGCTGGCAGACATTACGGTGAGTGCCATCGCGCGCGAGGCCAATGTCGACCGCAAGACCTTCTACGTGCACTTTGGTACGGTTGATGGCTTGCTCGATGCCATTGCCGTCGATGTGGTGGAGATGATTGTCGACTCGGTCGAGAAAACGCTTGCTTCCATGGACGGTGACACCAACGAGCGCGCCCTGGGCGCGGCGGCGACCTTCTTTAAAACCGTTAACGAGGCGCTGTGCAACAACCTGGTGCTCAATCGTCAGCTGATCGAGAACATTCCGCTCGATGATTTTATGGCTCGTCTTCGTGCGCCGCTCGAGCACGAGATTGCCGAGCGCGATCTGCTGCCCCAAGGTCTCAAGGACGAGATGTTCGACTACTATCTGGCGTTTTTGCTGTCGGGTATTATCGGAATCTATCGTACATGGGCGCTGTCTGACGGCTCGGTTCCTATCGAGCGCGTCTCGGAGGTCGCCAACGACCTGACTCTCAATGGCCTGTCGAGTCTGGAATCTCGCTTGGATTAGGCGCAGGCTTGAGTTCGCGAGGCGCTTGTCGGGGTGCAGCCCGATCGACCAGGCGACGAGCATCCCGCCGAAGCAGTCGATGACCGGGCTCAGGTAGACCTTCTCGCCGCCCGGGAGCCTGAACTCGGTGATGTCGGTGAGCCACAGCAGGTTGGGCTCGTCGGCGTGGAAATTCCTGTTTACGAGGTTCTCCGGCGCCTTGTAGACCTCGCCGGCGTAGGAGCTGTAGCCTGAGGATCCTTAAAAGAAAGTCCAGTTTATCCTTTCCACCCCAATTGGGAATCCTCCGATGCGCCTTCGCACGCTCGCATGACCTCGATACCGTGCGAGCGTGCGAACTCGACGAGCTCTGCGTTGCGGGCGTTTATGGTGCCGAAGGCGGCGGGACACACGATAAGGCGCGCGCAGTGGACGAGGAGCTCTTTGGCGCGGGCTATGGTTCTATCCCCGATCGGCTCGAAGGCGCGCTCGGTCACGCATTCCGCCGCCAGGTCGCGCGCGAGCTCGCAGTCGATGTCCCCTTCGTGCAGAACGCCCGTGTAGAACGCCTTGCCCTGCCGGATGAGCTGGCGAAACACAGCCGACCCCGTACCTGCGCCGGCGATGACGAACGTGTGCGCATCGCCGTGCGGGCGTCCAATTTCCACGCTGCCGAAGCGCTCGTTGAAGGTGCCATGTTGAAGGCCGTAGAGCTCGCCAATCGTCTCGCGCGTGAATATGTCCTCGGGTGCGCCGGCGCGGAAGACCCGGCCGTCCTTCACGCAAATCACCTTGTCGGCGCTTTTCTGCGCGAGCTCGAGTTCGTGGATGGACATGATGACAGCCACATTCCGCGATTTCGCAAGGTGGCGAAGTATTCGCAGCAGGTCGATCTGGTAGCGGATATCGAGATACGACGTGGGCTCGTCGAGCACGAGCACACGCGGATCCTGTGCGATGGCGCGTGCGAGCATGACGCGCTGGCGTTGCCCGTCGCTTATCTGCATGAAGTCGCACTCGGCGAGCTCTTCCACATGTGCGGTTTTCATGGCCTCGTCGACCCGACTATGGTCGTTAGGCGAGAGTGCGCCCATTCGCCCGGTGTAGGGATGTCTTCCCGCCTCTACGATATCGCGGCAGGTGAGGAGCTCGGTCCGGGGGCGATCTGTCAGCATAACGGCAAGGTTCCTTGCGAACTCCGCCGTCTTCCATCGGGAAATCTCCCGCCCGTCGAGCTCGACCGCGCCGGCAAGCGGTGCCAGATGGCGTGTGATGGTTTTCAAGATGGTCGACTTGCCCGAGCCGTTCGGCCCGATGAGCGCCACGACATCGCCCGCGCGAACCTCCAGATCGACGCCTTCGACTACGACCTTCTTGTCGTAGCCCGCCGACAGGTCGCTTATGCGGAAAAGCGGCGCTCCGTCAGCCTGCGTTTCGACCGGAGTTTCGAGGTTCGGCTCCGCTCGGAGGAGGCGTTCCTCGCGCAGTTCCGCACGAGCCGAAAGTGCCTTCTGGCGCTTTCGTGCGAGCTCAGGACTGTCTAAGCATGGAATGTCCCCTCCGAGCGTTTTGGGCCGCGGCGCGAATTCTCCCATCTACCTCACCCGCTTCTTCAACATGAGCGCGATAACCACCGGCGCGCCGAAGATGGCGGTGACAGCGCTGATGGAAAGTTCGACGGGAGAGAACAGTGTGCGCGCGATCAAATCGCAGCCCGCGCAGAAGATGGCGCCTCCCAAGAAGCACGCAGGAATCACGCGGATGGGCTTCGACGACTTTAGCGCCGACTTCACGAGATGCGGAACCGCAATGCCTACGAACGACACCGGACCAGCGAACGCGGTCACGCAGGCGGAGAGCATGCTCGCTAGAAGGACGAGCGCCACGCGGAAGCGTGCGACGTTCACGCCGACGCTTTTCGCGTAGGCTTCTCCCAGCTGGAAGGCGGAAAGGGGCTTCGATATCGCGAATACGCATGCGCTTACGGTGATCACCACGACCGTGATGACCGCGACGTCGTCCCAGCTCGAACCCGAGAAGCTACCCAAAGACCAGTTGTGCAGGTTCACGATGGACTGGTCGTCGGCGAAGGCGATGAGGAAGTTCGTCGCCGCCGAGCAGATGTATCCCACCATGACGCCCGCCACGATGAGCATGGCCATGGAACTTATGCGCCGTGCAATGAGGAGCACGAAACCGATGGTGATAAGCGAGCCCAGAAACGCTGCGGCCACCATGGCCGGCGAGGACATGGCCTGGTTTGCGCCCAGAAGTACGATCATCGTAAGCGCGACGACGAACTTTGCGCCCGAGGAGACGCCTAAGATGAACGGGTCGGCGATGGGGTTGTTGAAAAACGTCTGCAGCAGGAACCCGGAGAGCGAAAGTGCCCCGCCGAGAAGCACGGCTGAAAGTACGCGCGGCAGTCGAATCTCCCAGATGACCTGGCTTTCCATGGAATTGGCCGCGCCGCCCGAAAGGATGCCGGGGATGTGGTCTGCGGGCACGAGCACGCTCCCGATGCACAGGTTGGTCCCGACGAGCACGATGAGGGCAACAGCGAGCAGCGCCGTCACGACGCGACACCGCGCGGCGCGCCCCGATTCGCCGTATGCCATGGAAAGTCGGCTTCTCATGGTGCTAGCCGAGCTTCTTCAGATAATGGAAGTCGCTCGTGTCATCGCCGGTGAACGCCCCGTGCAGCTCGTCGATAATGTCGGCGGTAGAAGTCATCTGCTGGTACATGTCGGCGCTTGTGACCCAGACGTTGCCGTTCTTCACGGCTTTGAACTGCGACAGTAGCGCGTTTTTGCCTACGAAGTCGTTCAAGGTGGCAACCGATTCGTCGATGGTGCCGTTGTAGACGATGATGTCGGCATCCTTCGCTGTCGCGTAGAAGCGCTCCATTTCGAGCGTTACTGACGAACCTGACGTCGACGCCGTCTGCGCGTCATCGAGCGCGTAGCTGCCGCCTGCAAGCTCGATCATCTGCGCCACGTAGTCGCCCGCCCGCCGCGTGACGGCGGCCCCGTTCGAGTTAATGTAGAAATACGCCACGGTTTTACCTGACGACGCGAGCCCCGACGTTTGCTCGACGCGGGCCTTCTGCTCGTTGAACAGGTGCGTGGCCTCGTCTTCCTTGTCGAACAGGACGCCGAAAAGCTTAATCCACTCGACGCGCCCGAGTGCTTTGGGCTCGCTCGACGACTGTTCGGTGAGCACGACGAGCCCGAGCTTCTGCAGCTTTTCCTTCACATCGGGCGTGTGGTTGATCATGGTGTTCTCGATGGCGAGCGTGCAGCCCGAGGCCGATATTCGCTCGTAGTCGGGCGCGCTGTACTTGCCGCCGTAGGCGATCGCCCCACTTCCGAGCGCGCTTTTGAAGCCCGCGACCGAGCAATCGTCGGCTTTCGTGCCCGACATTAAGATATTGTCGTTCGCATCGAGCGCGTCGACCAGGCACATCGTCGCCGACGACACGAGGTACACCTTGTCGGCGGGGCGCCTTATGACCGCGATGTCGGAGCTTAACCCATCAGGTACCTTCGCATCTTGCGGCACCACGAGGAAGCGCTCCCCGTTCGAAACGCAGATAAGCCGCAGGCCGCCTTCGAACTCGTCGACAGTGAAGTGCTCGGCGTATTCAAGCTGAAGCGCTCCCGTCGGCTCCCAGCCGCAGCCCAAATCGGCGTTGTGGAAGTCGGCCGCGGCGCTTGAAGCCGTTCCCGCAGGGGAGCCGCCGCTTGCTTCTTCGCCCGATTTCTCCTTCATGGTGGATGAGTCGAAGTGGATCGTGTAGTCGATGGTGTGCGGCGTCGACATGGCGACGGTCTCGGCCGACACGGCGATGTCCTCGTCGAGCGTGACGGGTATCTCGAACGTGGAGTTGCCGCCGTCGTTTACGGGCGCGTAGTCCACGCCGTCGACGGTCATCTTGTCGTAGTTCGAACTCGACCAGGTGATGGTCGCGGTGTAGGTGTCGCCATCCTTCACAATTGTGGTGGGTGAGGCGATGCTTGCGCGCCCTGACCCGCCGGAAAGCGAGACGCTCACCGTGTATTCCTGAGAGCCCGCCGTGCCACCGGTCGCGTTCGGGCTCGCACTGCACCCCGCGAAGGGAAGCGCGAGCAGGGCGACGAGAACGCAGGCGATCGCGCGCGCCGCGATGCTGTGGAGCTTCCTGTTTTCCCTCTTGGGAAGAATCGACCGCATGGCGTTACTTCAGTGCGTCGGCGCGCAGATCGACGCCGGCGGATTCGAACACAAGTGTGCGGTCGTACCACTGCTCTTTTCTAATACTCCACGCGGCACAGGCGGTGTCCTCGTCGAGCGCATCAACGGGCACGTCGTAGGTGTACTTGCCTTCCGCGTTTTCCACATAGGGGATGAAGTCGGCCTCGCTCGCGGCGGCAGCCTCGTCGCCCGTGCCCATGAAGAGCTTGCCGTAGCCCGTGCCGGAAAGCGTCATCACGCAGTGCATGGAGCCGTTTTCCACGATGAGCTGGGCGTCCACGATCCTGAACATGTTCGAGCTGGAATCTACGGTGATTGGATAGGTGCCGTCGGCCACCTTGTCGGCGGTGATGGGGGCAGCGCTTGCGCCCGCGGGCGCATCGGCCGCCTGTTCGGTCTTTTCCTGGGAATCGGCATCGCTTGCCTTTGCGCTGTCGATTGAATTTCCGGCGCAGCCGGCGAGCGAGAACGCGCAAAGCGCCGCCGACAGGGCGAAGACGAGGGTTTTCTTCAACATGGAGGGGGTTCCTTTCAATCGCTTCGACCGCCCGTGCCGTGCGGTGGGCGGTCGGGATGCGAATGCAACGGGCATGCGTCGTCAGTCGGGGAAAGGCGCATGCCCGTTGCACGGGGACGCGACCGGCGCCCCCGTGCGCGGCGAGTTTACAGCTTGGCGATGGCGTCGTCCACGTGCGAGACGTAGATGTCGTCGACCGCGACGTTCTGTCCCAGACCCTGGAGCAGGCACGTCACTTCGAAGCCGGCGGCCACGAACTTCGCAGCCCAGCTGTCGGGGTCGGTCTCGTCTGCCATGTCGTTGTTCGCGTGGTCGCCCGCGACCACCATGAACGGCGCGAGCACGGCCTTCTTGTAGCCTGCGGCGCTCGCGGCGGCGATAACATCCTCGCAGGTCGGTTCAGCCTCGACGGTGCCGACGAAGAACTGCGTCAAACCCTCGTTCTTGAACACTTCCTGCATCTTGGCATAGTCGGCGTTGGAATCGGCTTCGGTGCCGTGGCCCATGAGGCACAGCGCCGTCTCGCCGTCGTCGAAGGACGCCATGTTCTCCTTAATGGCTGCGGCCACCTTTTTGTAGTCGTCGTCGGAGGTGAGCAGCGGGTCGCCGAGCGAGATCTTGTCGAACTTGTCGGCGTACTTGTCGAGCTCGTCTTTCACGTCGGCGTATTCCAGGCCAGCCATGAGATGCGTCGGCTGCACGACGATTTCCTTCACGCCGTCTTCCACGCAGCGGTCAAGCGCCTCGGTCATGTTGTCGATCGTGATGCCGTCGCGCTTCTTCAGCTTGTCGATGATGATCTGCGCGGTGAAGGCGCGGCGGATGTCGTAGTCCTGCCAGTACTTCTCGCGGATAGCGTCTTCGATGGCGCCGATGGTGATGTGGCGCGAGTCGTTGTAGCTCGTGCCGAAGCTCGTGACGAGGATGACCGGCTTCGCGGCCTTCTCCTTTTCACTAGATTTCTCGGAACTCGCGGAGGTGTTGGAGCAGCCCGCGAGCGCGACTCCGGCGAGCGCGACGGCTCCGGTTGCTGCGGCGCCCATGAAGCCGCGGCGTGACATCTGGTCGGACATGGTTTTTCCTTTCCTCGGTTTGCCGGTCCCCCGGCGACAGTTGCTTGTCGGCACAAGCGAAAGAAAAGCGCACCCCTCGGGGTTCACAAGGAGCTAACGCCACGGCGATGCCGTGAGGAAAAGGCGAAGCAGTCTGGCTTGGGGCGCGAGGCGGTTCGCCCGCGCGTCCTATACAGTAATGTCCCTTGCCCAGGATTCCCACCTGGTTCCCTCCGCAAGCCAGCGCGGGCTGTGCAGGCGCCGCGCCGGTCATTTCCTTTTATCCGATTGTCATATGCTCGTTGCCGAAACTTTTACTATGATAGTGGGCACTTGTGAACGTGTCAAAGCCAGCGCGGGCGGCATTGCGCCTCCTGCCTGCGTATTTGCGCCGATTGCTGCCGCAGGCGCCGTGTTTTGCCCGCTGCGCGAATGGCGGCGTAAACGGTTGCGATGAGAAACGGGAAGGGAAGGCTCGGATGATTCATATCGTTGGCGCAGGCTCGGGCGCCGCCGACCTTATCACGCTGCGCGGGGCGCGCCTTCTGCACGCGGCCGACGTGGTCGTTTGGGCGGGGAGCCTTGTGAACCCCGAGCTGCTCGCTGAGTGCAAGGAATCCTGCATCGTCTACGACAGCGCGCACATGACCTTGGAGGAAGTGCTCGACGTGATGTGCGCGGCAGATGCGCGGGGCGAGGAAGTGGTGCGCCTGCACACGGGCGACCCGTGCCTGTACGGCGCCATCCAGGAGCAGATGGACGCGCTCGACGCGCGCGGCGTGGACTACGAGGTGGTGCCCGGCGTGTCGAGCTTTTGCGGTGCCGCGGCGGCGCTTCGCCAGGAATACACGCTGCCGGGAATCAGCCAGTCGGTCGTGATCACGCGGCTTTCCGGGCGCACCCCCATGCCTGCGGGCGAGGGCATGCGCACCATGGCGGAAAGCGGCTCGACTATGGTCATCTTCCTGAGCTCGGGTATGCTCGCCGAGCTTTCCGCCGAGCTTTTGGCCGCGGGCCGCAGCTCCGACGAGCCGGCGGCGCTCGTGTATAAGGCGACCTGGCCTGAGGAGCGCGTGGTGCGATGCACAGTGGGCACGCTCGCCGATGCGGGCGCGCGAGAGGGCATC
>CABMOY010000043.1 GCA_902388345.1 uncultured Collinsella sp. | reverse complement strand
CCGCTCCCGCACCGGCTCCTGCCGCTGCCCCCGCGGCCGGCACATGGACCTGCAGCTGCGGCGCCACCAACACCGGCAAGTTCTGCTCCGAGTGCGGCAGTCCCGCACCCGCCCCGGCACCGGCCAAGTGGTTCTGCCCCAACTGCGGCAGCGAAAACGGCGGCAAGTTCTGCAGCAACTGCGGAACGCCCAGGCCCTAGCCCCTCTATCTGGTAATTGGCGGGGGATCCGCCACCCCCGCATTTGCTTCTATGGGTTTCGTTCGATAAAGGAGGACACCATGAAGACAACGTTCAAAAAGTCCGTACTCGCATTTCTGACATGCGTCCTTGCGCTCGCCTTTGCCCTGACGGGCTGCAGCGGCGGCGGCAAAGACCCCAAGGCCAACTTCGTCGGCAGCTGGGAACTCTCGGGTGGAACCATGGAGGGCGAAGAGCTGACCGATGAGTACATGAAGATGCTCGAGGATTGGGGTGTGCACTGTGTCCTGATTCTCGATGAGGATGGTACAGGTGCCCTCGACCTGTTCCTTGAAGTCGTCGACCTTAAATGGGAGGCAAAGGACGCCACCACCGTAACCATCACCGCCGAAGACGAGTCGCATGACATGAAGCTCAAGGACGGCAAGCTCATCCTCGAAGAGGATGACGGCAATCTTGTCTTTACCAAGTCCGACAAGGACCTGTCCGGCACGGTGAAGAAGGATCGCGAGGCGGCCGAGAAGGAAGAAGAGATCGACGAGGCCGTCGAAGACGACGACGTCCAGAAGATTGAAATCTCCCCCGCCGCCACCGTTGCCGATGACGACCTGTGCACCATCACCATCACCGAGAAGTTCAAGGACGAGTGGGGCGACATCGGCTTTGTCGTCAACATCACCAACAAGAGCGACAAGGACCTGACCTTCTACGCTCCTTCCGGCAAGACCAACGTCAACGGCACCATGAAGGAACCCTGGTTCTCGGCTCACCTGATGCCCGGCACCAACGCCACTGAGGAATTCACGTTCTCGAACGGCACGCTCGATAGCCTTGACGACCTGGTCAACACGACCATCGGCATCGACGCCTACCTGACCGATTCCTACGAGGACGTCGCCTCCTACAGCGCAACCATCGCGTAGCGGTAGACCACGACAGCCGCGGATTGGCGGACACATCCGCGCACACCAGACGGGGCCGCAGGAGATGATCCTGCGGCCCCGTCGCTTTTATGCCGATGCGCAACGAGCGCTAGCGCTCTATGTTGGGAACGATGCTGCCCTCGGTCACCGCATGTACGGCCAGACGCATGATGTTGTCGTAGCCGGTCTTGTTGAGGATCTCCGAGATGCGGCGCTTGATGGTGCCCTCGCTCATAAACAGCTCGGCCGCAATCTCGCGGCGGCTTTTACCCTCGCAGGCAAGGCGCAAGATCGACAGCTCGACATCGTCGAGGGCCGCCGTGCCCGAGAAGATGCTCTCGGGCGGCTTGGGAAACGTGCAGTAACCCGCCAGCGTGGAGCGCATCACGGCGAACAGCTCGTCGATACCGACGTTCTTGTACACAAAGCTATCGACGCCCGCCTCGCGGGCCTGATCGACAAAGGTGATCTCGGGCATGCCTGTCATGATAATGATGCGACACTCGGGCAGCTGCTCCTTGATGCGTGCCGCCGCCACGATGCCGTTTGAATCGTGTTCGGTGCACACGTCCATCAGTATCATGTCCGGGCGCTCCTTGAGCGCGACACCCAAGGCCTCGGAGGCATCGGCGATCGCGGCAACGACGGTCATATCGGGCTGGTCGCCAACGGAGCGCGCCAGGCTCTCGCGCAGGATGGCCTGATCTTCGACAATTAACACGCGGATCATGAGTTTCTCCTTTGGGAGGTGTCGTTGGCGTTAAGCGGAATGGACACCGTAAGCGTAAAGGGCGGGGCGGCGTGGACCTCTAGGCTGCCACCCAGATCTTGCGCGACATGCCTCATACCTGGGATACCCGTTCCCTCGCGATACGATACGGGGGCCGAGGACCCGTCGTTAGAAATCGTCATGTGCGCGACGGCGTCAGCATCCGTCCTCTCCTGCCACAAGCGCACATGGACCCGATGCGCCTGCGCATGCTTGGTGGCGTTGGTCGAGGCCTCGCGGATAATCTGCAAAAAGGCGGCGGCGACACGCACGTCGCTTGGCAGCTCGCCCTCAACATCGATCTGCACGCTCACCAGGCCAAAAGCATGGACGATATCGCCCAGTTGCTCTGCCGGTTCGGTGTCGCCCCCGCTGCGCAGATCGGCAGCGATTGAGCGCAGCAGCGGGTCGATCTGCTCGAGCGACTCGTCGTCCAAGCGCCCCTCCTCCAAATAGCGATGAAGGATTGATAGGCGCTGGCCGATCACATCGTGAACGCGGATGCGCATGCGCAGATAGGCCGCATTGTCGGCAACTTTTTTGACTTCTTCGATCTGGGCCTGGAGCTCTTGGCCCGCAAGCTCAAGCAGGTGGTTGGCCTGCGCCAGGCGGTCATGCGCATGCGCATACTCTGTCACGTCCAGACCGATTATGCGCTCGAACGAACGGCCCGAGACCATAACGCCATCGCACACAAACAGGCGAATCTCGGCGGGAGAAACCTCGACCACCGCACGCGCCTCACCAAAGCGGTCCAGGTTGATCCGCACGCGGTTCTTACCGCCTTCGGGCATTTGCATGCTGAGCTTGCGCAGGTCGTTCCATGTACCGCTCATATCGCCTAGGTCGGTGGGCATATGAAGCTCCGCCAGGTTTTTGCGCATGCAGCGGTTCATGAGCAGTGGACGGCCCCTCGAGTCCAGATACAGGATGCCCACGGGAATCACGTTGATGGTTTCAATCGTCGAGAACGCGGTGATATCCTCTTGGCGGTTACGGACGTCCATCAAGAGCGCCGCGACGGAACGGAACAGGAAGAACGCTCCCTCTGCGATAAGGACAACGGCCCACACCGAGCCCATGGCAAAAACCACCGGCGGTGTCACGGCGCCAACAAGCAGCAGCTCGGCCAGCATGACAGGGCGACGATAGTGCACCATAAGGACCACGCCATAGGCAAAGATCGCGGCATTGAGCCACAGCACTCCGCCCATTGCCCTGGCGCAAACGTCAAGCGGCGCCACCAGATACGAGCCAGACGACGCGAATAAGATGAGCGCCGAAATCATCAGGTGAAGCACAAGGCTCGTCTCGTAGGCGCAAATCACCTTACGGTTATAGGACGAGCGGCGCGATGCGATGAGCGGGACGTGGATCATCTGCAGACACGCAGCCAGGGCAAAGACAACATCGAGCGCAACGATTTGGGGAAGGATGAACGAAATCTGCATCGTCACTCACCCGCCTGCGGCATCAAGACGATCATGCGCAGCTGGCCGGGCTCGCCCTCAAGGCGATATGCCACGTTGCGCCCTTGCAAAGCGCTTTCGAGCTCTTGCGCAGCGGGTGTCTGCGAAAGATCCTCATCGTCGTTGGAGAAAAGCGTGGCACGCAACTCGACGCTGCACCGATCATGGTCGCCCAAGTGATACATAAGCGCCGGATGGTCGGTGGTGTAGGCAAAAAACGCAAAGTCATACACGCAGTCGTACAGGGCGCTTACCGTACTGGCGTGCATCGGGCGCCGTATGGCGATAATCGAGGCGCAATCGATATCGATGGTGCGCAGGTCGCTTGCGAGCTCATTGGCAATGAGTTGAATGCGGTCGCGATCAAAACCGCTCTCACCGTGCTGTGCCAACGTGAGCGACCCTTTGCGCTTGCAATAGGCGACGAGCATCTTGGCGCGCTGCAGCATGCGGTAACGCTCGTGCGAAGACGCCTCGTCGGTCAACGGTGGCAGCGAGCTCAGCAGGTCGTACATCCCTTCGAGCGCGCGGGCAAGTGCTTGGTCCACGTCTTGGACCAGCAAGGTCTCGGCCTCTTGATCTGCCAGATGCGTCTTAAGGTCGTAGTCGGCGGCGAGCAGCTCGTTTTGACGCTGCAGTTCCATGCGACGATGTGCCAGTTCACGGTTAAGCTCGTTGAGATCCGACACGTCTTGGGCAAGCAGGGCCGATCCGCCCAGCAGTGGAAAGGCACGGTACACCACATCGGGATCGGACGCCACAGCAAAGGCATGGGCGTGGCCGTGCTCCTGGGTCCGCAACTCCTCGCGCACGCCTACCGGCATTGGCTTTGACGCCGGCGTGGCATAGACCTCCTGCAGGTCGCGCGTTAGAACTTTGAGGTCGAGCGGCAAGGTGTCGAAGATGCCGGCGATGTCGTGATACGACGGAATGACACCGCAATCGAGACAGATTTCCATCGCCACCACGCACAGGACGCAATAGACGAGCGAAAAGTTGAGCCTCCATGCCCAGGGCACGCGCAACGCATACGAGACGGCAAAGAATGCGCCACCCAGCAGTACGAGCGCCGCCGTGCCCGAGAAACGCTGGATGCGAAAGGACGAGGACCGGCCCACCAAGATAAAAAAGGCCACGAAGTTAAAGGCCGTCCACACTAAGACGGCGAAATAGCCCCAGCCGTACGTGTAATCGTTGCTCCAGGTGTCGCTTGTACGGTCAAAGTGGAAGACCTGCTGGTGAAAATCGTTGGTGAGCACAAATCCGATAAGCAGGATAGCCACAACCCACAGGATGCTGCGATAGCGACGCCCCATACGGTGCTGTTCCACGCCCGCGAGGCGCAGGCCGCACAGCTGGTAGAGCAGCGGAATGAGCGTCATGGGCACGTAGTACAGGTACCACAGGATCGTGGCGTAGACCGGTGTGAACGACTTGTATTTGAGGATGACCTCAATCATCCAGATGGCACAGATAGCCGCGATGGCAACAAGGCGGCGGCGCAAGACGTAGTCCAAGCAGCGTAGGTACGCCAACACACCCCAGATTGAAAATGCAATTGCGGCGACAAGCAGCGGGAGAGAGCTCGAGTGGACGAGCGCATCCACGACCTCTTCGGACACCTCGCTATAGGCGGGCACGGCGTTAGAAAGTTTGGGGTCGAAGGCGAACAGCGCCGGCAAGACTGCCAAAACCATGAGGAACAGCACGGTGATGGCGCCGGCGATAGCAAAGACGCGGTGACGGTACACCTGATGTGTTATACCAACAAGGAATCGCGGCATGGCGAAGAGCCTGCCGCCCTTGGGATCCGCCACGGGTGCGGATCGGGCGGCCGCGTGGCCGATATGTCGCTCGCGGGTACCCATAGTGCTTTTAGTGTACCGACAGGCGGGCCCAAAAAGCGGGCCACATGTCCCAAAATCCGCAGACGGCAAAGGGTGTCCCCAGCGACTAGCCGTTTAAGAATGTCCCCAATGACTAAGACAAAACGAGCGAGGATTTTTGGACGCCCAAATGGCGAGAGTGGATAATCTCCCACTTTGAGCCCACAAACAGGCTAAAAACGGGAGATTATCCACTCTCATTCTGCGGGTACTCATTTAAGTACGTCCCCAATGAGTGCTTTCACTTCTTAACAAAACGCCCGGCGGGCATTAACTGCTCGCCGGGCGTTTTGGTTAGGAGGCTATGGTTGTTGGGAAGCCTTAGGCCAGGTCCTCGCCGTTCGTCTCGATGACGTGTTTGTACCAGTCGAAGCTCTTCTTTTTGGAACGCTTGAGGGTGCCGTTGCCCGCATCATCGCGGTCGACATAGATAAAGCCGTAGCGCTTGGACATCTCGCCCGTGCCGGCAGACACCAGGTCGATCGGACCCCAGGTAGTGTAGCCCAGCAGGTCAACGCCGTCCTCGGTCACCGCATCGCGCATCGCGGCGATATGCTGGCGCAGGTAGTCGATACGGTAGTCGTCGTTGATGGAGCCATCCTCCTCGACAACATCCTTGGCGCCCAGACCGTTCTCGACCACAAACAGCGGCTTCTGATAACGGTCGTACAGGTCGTTGAGGGTGATGCGGAAGCCCAGCGGATCGATGGCCCAGCCCCACTGGCTCTCCTGCAGGTAGGGGTTCTTGGCGCCGGCGAAGGCGTTGCCCTGGGTGCGCTCGACATCGGGGTTATCGGCACCGGCGGAGCAACGGGTGCTGTAATAGCTAAAGCTGATGAAGTCGACGGTGTTGGCGGCCAGGATCTCGCGGTCCTCATCCGTCATGCCCACATCGATGCCCAAACGCTCGAGCTTCTTGACGGCATAGGCCGGGTAGTAGCCGCGGCTCTGAACGTCGACGAAGAAATAGTTGCTCTGGTTGTCAATCTGCGCTTGGCGCACATCGCCCGGACGGCAGCTGTAGGGGTAGTAGCTACCTGCGGCAAGCATGCAACCGATCTTGACCTCAGGGTCGATCTCGTGAGCGATCTTGGTTGCCCAAGCGCTGGCGACGAGCTCGTTGTGGGCGGCCAGGTACTCGACGGCCTCCTTGTTCTCGCCCTCCTCAAAGACCAGACCGGCACCCATAAACGGCAGGTGCAAGATCATATTGATCTCGTTGAAGGTAAGCCAGTACTTTACCAGGCCCTTGTAGCGGGTGAAGATCGTGGTCGCGAGGTTCTTGTAGAAGTCGATGAGCTTGCGGTTGCGCCAGCCGCCGTACTCCTTGATGAGGTGAATCGGGCAGTCGAAGTGCGTGATGGTCACGAGCGGCTCAATGCCGTGCGCCTGACACTCGCGGAACACGTCCTCGTAGAAGGCCAGGCCGGCCTCGTTGGGCTCAGTCTCGTCGCCGTTGGGGAAGATGCGGGTCCACGCCAGGCTCATGCGGAAGGTCTTAAAGCCCATCTCGGCAAAGAGGACGATGTCCTCCTTGTAATGGTGATAGAAATCGATGCCGGTCTGCGCGGGGTAGTAATAGCCGTCCTCGAAGTCGAGCATCTTGCGCTGGCCGGAGACCACCGCATAGCGCTCGGGGCCGTGCGGCGCCACGTCCACGTTGGCCAGGCCGCGGCCATCCACGTCATAAGCGCCCTCGCACTGGTTGGCAGCCGTCGCGCCGCCCCACAGGAAGTCTTTACGGAAAGCCATACATCGATCCTTTCACACGCTGTTTGTCGTGGTTTCAGTATCCCCGTAAGCAGCGCGCTACTCAACGGCAACGACGCAGGCCGACACTTCTTTTCGCCCCAACGGCCTCATCCGCCCGCAGCGACTGACACTTCCTGATACCTCGCTTCCTCCCCTGGCAACAGGTTCGCCTCTCGAAGTTTTTCCTCCACAGGAACCCGTCCCCGGGAAGGAAAGGAAGTGAGGGGCCGGGCGGCAATGACTGCGGCTAAGCGTACGTGATGGCCTCCAAACGAAGAAGCACGGGAGAGCTATAGCGCATAATGGCGACCTCGTCGCCGTTGAGACGGCAGTCGCGCACCCACGCGCCGTTCTCAACGGTCCCCGTCTCGAGCGACGCCACATCCACATGCGGCTCACCCGCCGCGTGCGACTCGAGCGCCAAGCCGCAACGAAGCGCAAGCAGGTACACGGCGCCGTCGGCGGCGCGAAGGGCCGCACACGCACCGGGCAGGGCACCCTCATCAAAGCTCACCTTAATTGCTATGGAACCCATATCGAGCAGGCCCTCGGCTGCCACCTCACTCGTCACGGCATCGAGCGTCGCGTACGCGGCATCGTCCTCGGCAAGTTCAAATAACTGAGCCAGCCCACGCGTGACCTCCGCATATTCCTCCCGGTCCTGAGGCGTGAGCAAAGCGGGGTCGCTCGTATCCATGCCAAAGAGAATACCCGCCGAATCGCCAAAGGGCTCGCCCATCTCCTCGTAGCCAAAAGGAGCGAAGCACAGGGCATGGTGATGGGCCACCGCCCAGACCTGGCGCGCGGCGGCGTAGGCGTGCGTCGCGGTCTCGGGGATAAAGAGCGGGTTGTCCTCGCACGCATATCCGTCGCAGACCTTGCAAAACGCCGGGATGTAGATATCGGGGCCCAGCATGTCGATGCTCGGGGCGGCATGCTTCCACACGCCCATCACGCGCAGGTTGGGACCGCCCGTGGGAAAGCGCCCAGGCTTGTGACCCTTGTCGAGCCAGCAATTGCAGGCCGTGGGCAGCGGATGCTCGGCGCGGCCCGCTGCGGCGACCGTCTCCACGTAGCGAGCCATGTGGTAGGTGGTAAACATCTCCTCGGCATGCTCGCCAAAAACCTGTTCCCACGAACCAGAGCCGGCGCCCGCTTCAAGGGCTTCCGCAAGCTCAGACGCCAGGGAGG
This sequence comes from uncultured Collinsella sp., assembly GCA_902388345.1. Classification (GTDB taxonomy): domain Bacteria; phylum Actinomycetota; class Coriobacteriia; order Coriobacteriales; family Coriobacteriaceae; genus Collinsella. The sequence continues at coordinate 7,292 of CABMOY010000043.1, read as the reverse complement.
TAGGATCGACCGCAAGCGCCTCGATCAGCTCCGTAGGCACGCTCTCCGCAAAGGCGGCATCCGCCCAAGGCGAGTGCTCACGTGCCGCGACCATCTGGCCGCACTCGTTTTCTACCTGCACGAGTATCACCGTATGATCTTGCGCATCCACCTCGCGCAGGTGCGCCATCAAAGCCGCGTAGGCGCCGGCATCCGCCGCGCGCGTCTCCTCGCAATAGAGCGAAAGCGCCGTGATCTCAAAGTTATGGAACTCGGCATAGCGAACCTTGTTCTGCCCGGGCACCATCTGCGCACGGCGAAAACGCTCGATATCGCGTTTGACCCACGCGGGCGCATAGTAGCACTGCGCATTTTTGTACGCGCCAAACCACAGCACGCCCAGGTGCAGCCCGCGCTCGCGGGCAAGCTCGAGCATCATGTCCACTTGGCCAAAGTCAAACTCGCCCTCTGCGGGCTCCAAAAGCTCCCAGGTAACCGGGGCGAGCACGGTATTCATACCGAGCGCCCGCGCGCGATCGAGAGCATCCGCAAAAGCGCGGCGCCCACCCGAGGCGGAGTTATGGCACTCGCCCGCAAACAGCGTATAGGGCCGGCCGTCCACCATCAGGCGTTGCCCGCCGCCAGCACAGGTGTACAACTGCGGAATCTCCGCCATGGCAACTCCATTCTTCCGTTTTGTTTCAACCCCCTGAGGGCCGAGCCGTGTTGAGAGCACCGGACGCGCGACCAGGGCCTACCTGTCGTCCGTGCGAGCCCGCCCCTCCGATGGGAGATGGGTTAAAGGACGGCAAACGAGGCGAGATCGACCGAACCGACGCCCTCGATAGCCAGGTAGAGTGCATGGTCACCGGCAACGGTCTTCGTCAGGGATGCGACCACCGTGCACCAGCCCTCGCCTGGCACGAGCTCGACGCGCGTCAACTCAGCGCCATCCGGCGCGTCCAAGCGTACACTCACCACACCGGCAAGATCCCCGCGCACCTCGAGCTCCACCGTGCGCTCCGCACCGGAAAACGCCAGGTATTTGTAGCCCACGCCCGCTCCATCGCAGAGGTTGGCCACATGGGTACGTGCCGAAGTCACACAGCCCGCATCGACTTCCTGGGTAATCACCGGATGGTTATCGGCGATTTCCAGATTGCCGGAATAGTGAACCGCGCCGGCCGGCCCCACCAAGTAGCAGCAAATACTCGCCGGGTACGCGCGCCCGCAAGGAAGCGCTCCGCCATTGAGCCCACAGCTCGTTATCTCTACTTGTTCGATATGTCCATCGGAAGCAATCTCGATGGGCTCAGCGCACCCCTGGCGCGCGTGCTGCGCACCGTGCGTATGACGGTGATAGAAGATGTAGTCGCGCCCGGCAATGCGCGCCATGCCGCCATGGTTGTTGCCCAGGTCCATCACAGCGGCGTCCTCGGCCTCGTGCCCGGGCAGGCCCACATCGCCGTTGGAAACGAGCACGCCGCCGTAGGTTACCGGACCTTCCGGCGTTGGCATCGTGGCCCAGCAGAGCTCATGTCCGTTTTCGCTCGAGTAGACAAAGTAGTAGCGCCCGTCGAGCACGCGGATGCTCGAGGCCTCAAAGAAGGCATGCCCTTCAAAACCCGTGTCCGCCGCCTGCGTCACTGCCGGAGCCAGATGCTTGGGTGCCGCAGCCATCGTGCGCATATCGGCGCCGAGCCGCACCACGTAGCCGCCCTCCATGGAACATGCGGGCATGCGCGAGCTCGGCTTCTTGGCGCCAAACCCATAGTAGAGCCAGCAACCCCCGTCCCCGCAGGGAAGGACTGCCGGGTCAAAGGGCATACCCCAGCCCTCCTCGCCCGCAAACGGCGAGCCGTCGGGCTTGGCAATAGGACCCAGATAGCGGTAGCGTCCCGCCGGCTCATCGCACACGGCGACCGACATGATGCAACCGCTCGTCATGCTTAGCGTGAAGTAATACAGATAGAACCGCCCGTCGGCACCCCGGCACACATCGGGCGCGCCGTACCCGGTTCGATCGACATTGGCCGGGTCATCCTCTTTGCGCCAGATGGTCCCCTCAAACGTCCAGGAGCCCAGATCGTCCACCGGAGCTGACCAGCACACGTAGTCACCCGGGCAGTATGCGGTGCCCTCGGGTGCGTCATGGCTTCCATACACGTAGACTCGGTCACCAAAGACATGCGGTTCGCCATCGGGGATATACTCCCATCCCGGCAGATACGGATTGGTTGCGATATGAGCCATGTCAGACCCCTCCTATCGATATCGGGCGCGGTACCGGACGGACGCCGGCGACAAGACCGAACGCCTGCCGCGCACCGCGTGCACCATTCGTTAAGCAAATGCAGCTAGACGAGCTCGAACTCCCCCACCAACAGGTCGCGGCTGTTAGGCCCCGCCATGACCTCAAACGCGCCGGGCTCGCTTGCCCAGCCGTGCTCGGGCGTCCAAAAACGCAGAGCCTCCTCGCGCAGGATAAACGTCACCGTGCGGCGCTCACGCGGCGCAAGCTCAACACGCGCAAAGTCACGCAGTTCGAGCATGGGGCGCACGCGCGTTGCCACCTTGTCGTGGATATAGAGCTGCACGACCTCAGTACCAGCAATATCGCCCTCATTGGTCACGTCGATTGAGACCTCGAGGACACCGTCCGCCGTAAGCTCGTCCGCACTCAGGCGCAGGTTATCGTAGCGCGCCGTATGATACGAGAGTCCGTAGCCAAAGGGGAACATCGCATCGTTAGGGCAGTCCATATAGCGGCTCACAAAGCGACCGCTATGCGTTGATGTCTTAGCGGGACGTCCGGTGGAGAACTGCGCATAGTAGAGCGGCTCCTGGCCCACGTTATGTGGGAAGCTCACCGTGAGCCTGCCGCTCGGATTGACCGTTCCAAAGAGCACGTCGGCTACCGAACGCCCACCAGCCGTACCGGGGAACCACGCCTCTACGATTGCATCGCAATCATCGATCACGTCAGTGAGGGAAAGAGGACGCCCGTTAAAGAGCACGAGCACCACAGGCTTGCCGAGCGCGCGCACGCGCTTGAGCAGGCGCTTCTGCGGAGCCGGTATGGTAATGTCCGCACGCGCTCCGCCCTCACCGCTCTGCAGCATGTGTTCTCCGAGCGCCATGACCACCACGTCGCTCGATGCGGCCAGCTCGAGCGCCTCGGCAGCCATCGTCTCTAGATCCGCGCCCTCGCCCGTCGGCGCACCGAACGCGGGAATCTTGCCAAACTCCCCAAGCTCGCTGTAGTCGTCGAGCGTGGGACAGCCTTGGGCCCACGCAAAGCCGTCGTCGCCCATTACCTCGGCAAATGCCTCGGCAAGCGTTACGGAATGAGTTTTATCGGCATGAATCGCCCACATGCCGATGATGTCTCGGCTGTTGGCATAGGGACCGATGAGCGCCACGCGCGGAGCGTTGCCCCCGGTCGTAAGCGGTAGCAGCCCACCTTCGTTTTTAAGGAGCACGAGGGCCTCGTCGCACGTTTTACGCGCGCTCTCAAGACGCTCCGGCGTGCACGTGACCTCCGTACGGCGCTCGGGCGAGCACGTACGATACGGGTCCTCAAACAGACCGAGTCTGTTCTTGAGCTCGAGCACGCGCATGCAGGCGGTATCGATCTGCTCGAGCGAAACCTCACCCGTTTCGATGAGGGCCTCAAGCTCATGTGCGTAGCAGGGCGTCTTCATGTCGATGTCCACGGTGGCATTCATGGCGAGCTTGGCCGCCTCGCGACGGTTTGCCGCCACACCGTGTGCCCTGAGCTCGTCGATCGCCGCGTAATCGGTGATGATGGGACCGTCAAAGCCCCACTCGTCGCGCAACACGTCGTGCATGGGCCAGCGGTTTGCCGTGGCGGGGATGCCATCGATGGTGTTGAAGCTCGTCATCACCAAATCGCAACCAGCCTCGACCGCCGCACGGTACGGAGGCAGGTACTCGTTGCGCAGGCGCCACTCGCTCATATCCACTGTGTTGTACTCGCGACCCGCCTCGGGCGCACCATAGCCCGCAAAGTGTTTGACGCAGCTGGCCAAGCTCTTCTGCGGCGTACCGTCACCCTTAAAGCCCTCGACCATCGCGCGAGCGAAGCGGCTGCTTAGGTACGGATCCTCGCCCGGCATCTCCAGGCAGCGACCCCAACGGGCATCGCGCACCACGTCCACCGGCGGGCTAAAGGTCACCATGCAGCCATCGGCCACGGCCTCTTCGGCAATAAGGTTGTAATCCTCGCGGATAAGCTCTGGGTCCCACGTGGCTCCCAGGCCCAGGGGGATTGGATAGCAGGTTTGATAGCCATAGATCACATCGGCCATAAAGACGAGCGGGATCTTAAGACGGCTGCGCTCAAGATATGCATCTTGGATACGATGCACTTCCTCGGCGCCCAACACGTTGAGCACGCTGCCGCATACGTCAACATCTTCTTGCGTCACGCCCAGCTTGGCACGCGGACCAACCGCTACGGCATCGGTGCCAAAGCACCCACCGTCAAGCTGCACCAACTGCCCGATCTTCTCGCGCAGGGTCATACGCCCCAAAAGGTCAACGAGCTCGGATTGCTCCATGGCTACCTCGTTTCTGTTGTGTGCCCTTATGGGAGGACGCCGGATTCGTGTAGGGGTCAGCGCCCTCCCATAAGGGCGCACGGGGCGCATCTGGCGCCGCGCCCCGTGTGCTGGCGTCCAAAGACGCCGGTTTCCCAGAACTAGTTGTTCTCGAGGATCATGTCGTCGTTGAAGCCGAAGGTCAGCGTGCCCACAAAGGTGAGGACGGAGGCGACGGCGAGCGCGATGACGTCCTCCATACCCACCGAGCCGATGATGGCCGGGATGGTGATGAGCGAGGTGGTCATGAGCGCGGGCTGGTGCAGGCCAAAAGTGGCAGCAATGGCACCGCAGATGCCGCAAGAGACGATTGCGATCACAAACGGGCGCTTGTACTTGAGGACGGCGCCGTAGATGGCGGGCTCGGTGATGCCGGCGAGGAGCGCAGAGATGGCGGCAGCGCCGGCGAGCTCCTTGAGCTCGGTGTTCTTGGTCTTGAGGAAGATGGCAAGGACCGCGAAACCCATGGCAAAGTTGGTGCCGACGGTAATGGGCAGGATGACGTCATAGCCGAGCATACCGATGTTCATCTGGATGATGGGGATAAAGGCCCAGTGCATACCAAAGATGATGAGGCAGGGCCAAAGCAGACCGATGAGGAAGCCTGCGGGCAGCGGGGCAACCTCAAGCAGGGAAACCAGGCCGTTAGCGATGAGACCACCGATGAAGTCGGTGACGGGGCCGATGATGTAGAGGGTGAGCGCAGTGGCCACGACGAGGGTCACGACGGGAACGATCAAGCCCTTGAGGATATCGGGGACGACCTTATTGAGGCCCTTCTCGATCCAGGACTGCGCGTACACGGCAAAGATGATGGGGATAACCGAGCTCGTGTAGCTGATGAGCGTTACCGGGATGCCAAAGAGGTCAACCGGGTCGCCGGCGCTAAAGAGCGTGGAGAGCGTGGGGTAGCACAGCGCAACGGCGATGGCCATGGCCGTCCAGTCGTTGCACTTGAACTTCTTGGCCGCAGTGCGGGCAAGGAAGACCGGCATGAAGTAGAACACGCCGTCGCCGATGGCGTAAAGCAGCTGGTAGGTGGTGGACTCGGCCGCGAGCCAACCAAAGGAGTTGGCCATGATCACAAAGGCCTTGAGAAGGCCGGCGGCGGACATGGCGGGAAGCATCGGCATAAAGATGCCGCTGATGAGCTGGATGGCGCGGTTGACGATGCTGCCACCGGCCTCGTCCTCGACCTCGCCGCCAAGCTGGATGTTGGAAACCTTGGGCAGGGCGTCATACACGTCGGTAACGTGATTGCCGATAACAATCTGGTACTGACCGGCGGCCACTAGAACGGAGATAACGCCCTCGGTCTGGTTGAGCTTCTCGGTCTGGGCCTTCTTCTCGTCGTTGAGGGTAAAGCGCAAACGGGTAATGCAGTGGGTGACGGACTTGACGTTGTCCTCGCCACCGACGAGTTCAACGATGGTACGGGCGAGAGCCTCGTAATCGCGTGCCATGTGAAACCTCCTTGTTTCACTCGTTACAAAGATATCTGCAGCCCCGGCGCCTTGGAGCTTAACAGCAGGTTGCGCGGCGATGCCGCGATGTCTGCCGACGCAAAGCCGGCCAGTTGGGCAGTTAGACGGGTGCCCGGCCTCCGTATCAATGTCCCGGGCAGAGCCGGTTGATATGCATCATCAGATAGAGCAGCTCTTCGTCCGTGCAGTGCCAGCCGCAGGTTGCCCTCATGTATTCGTCGATTGCGCGTGCACAGGCGTACGCGTCTGAAAACTCGCTGGTCGCTCGTTTGAAAAGATCGCTATTGCGCGTCTCCTCGTCCTCACCCTTGATAAGGCGGCTGATAAGAAAGCGCATATGGGTCACAAAGCGCGCATAGCTATATGAGCAGCGGTCGATGGTCTCGCCAAGCGTACGCTCGATAATCCCGGTAACCGCATCGATGACCTCGGTACTCTTTACGACCAAGTCCATGTTGCCCTTTGCGCCCGCGTTCTCGTCATCGACCATCTCGGCGTTGACGATATGCAGCGCAATCGAAGCGGCCTCGGTCTCAGGAAAATCAACGTCCTCGGCCACAGCCATAACGAGCTTGACGCCGCGGCGACCGACCTCGGCCTCGCGCGGATAGACGAGGCGGACTTCCTCGTAGAGCGGGTTCTTGATCGAAGCTCCCTTGCGGGCGCGGTCGATGGCAAACTGAAGGTGGTCGGCGAGCGTAAAGACTAGATTGGGATTGAGCGTGCAGTTGAGCTCGTTGCGTGCGATATCCACGATACCCGACGCGATAATGATAACATCGTCCGAAAGCGATGCGACAGCATCGTACATCTCAGGGCTGATATCGCGGAAGCTCCGCTGGATGGAGCTTTCGTCCTCAATATAGGAAGGGGCGCCGCGAAAGCCAAGGCCCTTGCCAAACAACACGAGCTCGCGCCCGGCATCGTCCTCCGCAAGGACAACGTTGTTGTTTATTGCCTTGGTTATCAGCATGAAAAAACTCCCCTGGGCTCCACTTGGACATCTCACCACACCGGCTCTCGAGTCGGCGGTTGCTATGACATGTGCTCGTGGCGCCTCCCGAGGAGTAACGCGGTGCAGTTGCCAGTATAGAGGTTTTGCTGAGTTATTAAAGTGATTTTATAGAAGTTACCGTTCGCCCCTGTTTTTCCCCTTGATTATCGACTTTATCTGAACACCTCCCACATTCATCCGTACATGTACGGA
>CABMOY010000042.1 GCA_902388345.1 uncultured Collinsella sp. | reverse complement strand
CAGACGCACCGCAATCCGCAAGAAGCGCATGCGCACACTCGGCGGCGGCATCCACGCGATGGCGCTTAAGCTGCGAGCGCGCCACCGAAGCGGCGACGAGCTTGCGCGGCGCAACGCCGGCACACACGCGGTCGAGCGCCTCGAGCGAAAGCACGGCGCCCAGACGCAGCGGGTTGCACCCAAAGACGCCCGACACAGTGTTATCAACCACGAGCAGCGCATGCGACTCACGAGCCGCGCGGCCCAGAGCGCGAAGGTCGGGCACACGCAGGCCAAACCCGCCGATGGAGTTGACAAACCACCACAGGTGCGGCCCCTCGGCATCAAACGAAGCATCAAAGCCCTCGGACGCAGCAGCAAACGCCGCAGCCGCGGGCTCCCCCACCAGCGCAACATCGCAGCCATCAAAGCCGCGAGCAAACGCATCGGCAAAATCGTCTTCAAAGGCTACCAAGCGATCCCCCGGCTGCACAACCCCCAGCTGCGACAGCGCTGCCGGCGCATGCGAGGCCACGACAAGACGCGCCTCACGCGCGCCGGCCCTTGCAGCCCAGATTTCTTCTAGCTGTTGCACGTCCACGCAACACCGTCCCCAAAAACCGAACCGAATAAACCATTCATGAAGATCGTACGCCAGCGAGCGGGCAGCTGCCGTGGCGAGGTGCCGCGAAAGAGGAGCGACGCGTACTTTATGTACGCGAGCGACGGTTTGAGCGGCAGATCGCCCGGCAGATGCCCGCGCAGCGTCAAGCGGTCCGGCGTTTGTTAAAACGCCGGAACCAAACTACCCGTGATATTCGCCGTTGTACTGGATGAGCGTCAGGTCCTCAACGCCGTCGAGCGCGCGAATCGCATCGGCGTAGGGCATATCCACACCGTCCGAGAACACCTCGACGGCCATCTCGACCTTGTCACCGCGCATGGTCTTGGACTTGACGGAAAACTTGGTGCGCCCAAATGCACGCACGATATCGTCGCCGGTGGTCTGACCCGTGTAGTGGATGACCATCATGTACACGCGCGCCTTGTCCTGGTGGCTCGCAAAGCCGGCAATCATCACCACGATCACCACCGCCGTGAGCCCCACGAGCGCATACATACCGGCTCCCGCCGTAATGCCCGTGGTAATGGACCAAAACAGATACAGCAGGTCGAGCGGGTCCTTGACCGCCGTACGGTAGCGGACGATAGACAGAGCACCGACCATACCAAGCGAGATGACCACATTCGTCGAGATCGCGAGCGTGACCATGCAGGTGAGCACGCACATGCCCACGAGCGTTACGGCAAAACTGCGCGAATACACCACGCCGGTAAAAAAGCGCTTGTACACGTAATAGATCAGGATGCCCATGGCGAGCGCCACGAGCAGCGACAGACCGATCTTGGCAGGGTCGACCTGGCCAAACGCCTCCAAGACGGAGTTCTTAAAAAAGTCCCTGGTGCTCATGGTCTAAATATCCCCTCGGTTCTCAAAATCCGATTCCCAGTAATTAAATCCGCGCAGGTAGGCGGTCTTTTCGTAACACAGGCAGTACTTGGAGACCGCCGTAAGCTCGACCGCACCTGGCGGCACCATATCGCGCACCAGCTGCGGGCAAAACTCGGTAAACTTGACCTCCATCACCAGCTTGCCGGGCTCCAGCACGGGCAACGCGGGCAACGTCGCGTCAAAGATGTCAAAGCTCCCCACCGCCGCACGCACGTTGCTATCAAAGGTAATGCGCACGGTGCCCTCGTCCATCACCCACGGCTCGCGCTCGTAGTCCACGATGGTCCGCGGGCGCATCATGTTGCAGATGCACTCGATGTAGAACTCGCGACAGAGCGGATAAGGGCTCCTCAGCAAAAAGTCGTAGTCGCCGGCCAGAATCTGCTCGAACTCGCCGCGCGTGAGTGGCGCGTCCTCCTTGTAGATCCAGCTGCCGTACTTCTTTTTGCGCTCGAGCTTAATCACCTTGTCGCTGCCGTTATAGATGCGCACGCGATATTTTTTTCGCATAAGAATACCGGCGTCTTTTTCCTCGTAGGCCGAGTTGCAGTAGTCGTCAAAGTACAGGCTGCGAATGGTGTAAACACCCGCCCGCGCATACTTGTCCAGTTTAAAAACCGGCGCCATGCGGCAGGCCAGCACGGCGTGCTCGCCCTCGTTAATGAGATATTTGAGCTCGTGGCGGTAACGCTCCTGCGTGGCACGCACAGGCGGAGCCGTAAGGCGCTCAAGCAGCGCGCTAGCCCTCCTCATACGTGTCCTCCACGACCTTACCGCCGTCTTGCACGTAAAAACACTTCATGCCGTAGTGTTTGCCGTCGTCGGTCACATAGTAGTCAAACGCATCTTGCGTATAGCCGTCTGAGTTGGTGGCACGCACGCGCACAAAATACTGGCCGGTATCGGGCGCATCGCAGGTCACCTCAGGCAGCAGCACGTCCTCGGCCTTAAAAAACACGTCCTTGATGGCATAGTCACGCGCCAGCTCCACGGTATAGCGAATGTCGCGCGCCTTAAAATCGTAGGACGCATCCCAGTTAATGCGCAGCTTACCGTTATCGATCTGCGGCACGCCAATGTAGAACGGCATGGGCTTTTTAAAACTCTCGCGAAAGCTCTTGTAGTTCTCCTCGATCTCGGAGGGAATCGCCGCGGCAATCCGCTCGTATTCGTCCTTGGTGACAGGCAGATTGTCGATATCGGGCGAAGCAAAGACCAGGGATTCAGTCACTTCGCGATAATGTTTAATCATCTTGGCCAGGCGTGCCTCGGTCATATACGAGCGCAGGTCCTTTACGGCGCGGTCGAGTTCGCTGCGGAACGATTTGCTACGCAGTGCACGATTGAATAGCACGTTGCCCCAGTAGTTGCTTACGCCGCGCTCCCAGCTCGCATAGTCCGAGAACCCCTTCAGGCTCAGCTCAAGCTTACGCAGCATGCCGTCGTTATCCCAATCCAAAAAGTACCAGGTATTTGAGTTAAGCGGACTGTACAGATAGCAGTTACGGTTCTGCGTATCGCAGTTGCCCGTCAGGATCTGAAACGCCAGCCAATAGACCAGATTTTCGGTATCAAAGTAGGTGTCGAGCACGTCATCGATCTTTTGCGATTCGTCGTTAAGGGCGTCGAGCATCTCAATGAGCTTGGTGTGGTCCGAATCGCCCTTAATCTCGAGCATGCCCTCAAAGCTTGCCTGGTTGTAGTCGGGATCGTCGGCAAGTTTAATGGTGTCCTCGTAGCGATGGAAATCAAAGCTGTTCACCTTGTACAGGTGCCCGCTCTTATCCAGGCCATGTGCCTTAAGCGCCGTCTTGTTGAGCTGCTCCACCTGCGTAAACAGGCCGTAGTCCTCAAAGGTATCATTGGACTTTTCGGTCTGGTCGCACACCCACAGATGCACAAACTGTGTGCGAAGGCCCATCATCTGGGGAATCCCGCGGATAAGATCGTAGGCCATCTTGTTGCGAAAACGCATACCCTCGCCCATGTGCTTGTTGAGCGCAATCGCGCGCTGCTGGCGCCAGGTACCTTTTCCTTTTTTGAGCTCCACCTTGTAATTCTTTTGCGTGTAGGAGCTCGACGTCTGGCCACGCACCTGCACGGTAGCATTGGGCGCTTCCTCGCCATAGCCAACCTCGCCGGCCACCGGGCCGTCTTCGTCGCCCGCCTGCAAAAGGCCCATAACCTGATAGCGCGTCACGCCCATGTCGGCATAGTCATACACCGAGTACGCATTGATCTCGGCCCAGCTGTGGTCGGTGTTCTCGGAGCTGTTGCCGCGCGAGACCGTCAGGTACATGGTCACAATGCCCGAGTCGTCGTAGACCTCGTACAGCTCGTCTTTATCGCGTAGGTGCTTGGACTGGTCGGAGGCCTCGGCCTTTTTAATCTTGTCCTGCTTTTTGGCCTTTTTAGTCGAGGATTCGTCCTGAGACGAGCAGCCCGAAAGCAACAGCGCGCCGGCAGCCGCCTCGATCAGGCAGCGGCGAGACATCAACTTATCAATCATCAGAACCTCCCCAATGTTTTTGGTACAGGCGAACCACCATACGTTCAAACGCACTGCGCGGCTCACCGCCCACGCGCTTGTCCTCGTAGCGTTGCTCAACACGGTCGAGCACCCGGCCAAGTTCGGTAAACCAGCCCGTCTTGTCAGTAGCCACAATAGGCTGCTGACTCAGGATACGATACGGCAAGTTGGCGGTATAGGTATCGAACCGCAGCAGCGCCACGATAAAAAACACCGCCGCACCCAACAAAAAGCCAAAGCCGTAAAACTGCTGCGGCAAAAGCAACGACACGGCAGTCGCCAGCCCGGCCACACCGGCAAACAGTCCCGAGGCCAGCACGGCCCCCTTGTAGTCGGTAAAGTACAGCAAGATCAGCAGGATCGTGTTGCCCACGGCATACAGGCCGTAGCCCACGCACAGCGTGCGAAAATACCCGTGCATCAGGTTGTTAAAGCCCAACGGTAGGGCCGACAGCACCGTGGTCTCGAGCGAGATGACCGCCGCCGTCACAAACAGTTGCTTGAGCGCACAAAAGCGCAGTTCTCGGTTGAGCGTGGCAAGCATTTCCTCCTCGGCCACCACAATGTCGCCCACCACGCCACCGTCGTTGAACAGGCTGTAGTAGTCGCGGTAGCGCGGATAGAAATTGACCTCGACCGAGACCACAAAGTTGACGGACGTGACCAGGATCGTCAAAAACGCGATGAGCGCCGGCACATCATGGTAGGGCGCACCATAAAACAAGCCCTTGACCTGCACGCCAATGGGACCGGCCCAAATTATCACCAAGTGCGCAAAGAGGCCCAGGTTGGTGAACAAACCCGTGAGCGCCAACGGCATAAACTGATCAAGCCACCGTAAAAAGAGCCAGGGGCTGCGTTCGCTCTGCGGAAAATACCGGTACAGCAGCACCACGTCCCAGGCGAGCATAACGCCGTAACCCAGAGCAATTGACGCCAAAAGGCCCTCGACCGGCGGCAGCCCCAGCGCCAGCGTGGCCAGGGCGCACAGGCACGCCACGCCAATGGCAGCCGCAAAGCTGCATAGGATACCGCGGTAATCCTTAATAGCGGTGAGATAGCTCATGCCGTTCCAGTTGACGATCATAATGTTGAACAGCCACAGGCATAGCAGCCCCTGCAGCAGCGTGGCGCCCGAGAACAGCAGAAAGACACCGTAGAGCACCGTGCCCGCAACGAGCATGACAGCATTGGAGCCCCAAAACGAGGGCAGAATCTCGTCCTCGCGCTCGGCAAACAACATATCAGCCAAAAAGCGCGTGACCGGCATGGAGAAAAAGCTCGTGAGCGTAAGCGAGGCCAGCAGCGTGTAGGTCACCATGCACACCAGCAAGTCCTGGTTGGCGCGACCGACGCCCCACAGACCGCACAGCACCAAGATACCCACCTGAAGCAGCACGCCCAGCAGCATGGGGCCCGTGCACACAATGCCGGCGTAGCCGTAAGCGCGCATCGTGGCAAACAGGCCCTTGCGCCTAAACAGGCGCTTGAGCTCAAAACCAATTCCGGCCACCGGCTACTCCCCCTCTCTGGGCAGGCTAAACGCACACGCCGTCTCGTCGTACAGCGCGCGATAGTTGGCGAGCATCTGCTCGTGCAAAAAGTACGTGGCAACGCGACGCTGCCCGCGCTCCCCCATCTCAATGCGACGGGCGCGGCTCACGCACATGCGCTCCATGGCATCGGCCAAGCCCTTGCGATACATGGGCGGCGTCACAAAACCCGCCACGCCAAAGTCGTCGCCCGGGGCGCCTTCGAGCAGCTCGCGACAGCAGCCCACCTCTGTCGTCACGCAGGGACGGCGCGCTGCAAGCGACTCCAGCACGCTGAGCGGCTGGCCCTCGGAGATGCTCGTCAAAATGGTAAAGTCGAGCTTTTCCATGTACTCGACCACGTTGACGCGGCCGGTAAAGATCAGGTCGCGCACGCCCAGGGTATCGACCAGCGCGTGGCACTCAGCGCCGTACTCCTCGTCGTCCACGCCGCCCATAATGTGCAGGCGCACCTTGGGCAGGCGCTCGTGCAGCTCAAAGAACGCATAGATCATGGTCTTGACGTCCTTGATGGGCGCCAGGCGCACCACCGCGCCAATGTCCACCCAGCCGTCATCGGGCTTTAAGGGAATGTCCTTAAAGCGGTCGAACTGGATGCCGTTGGGGATGACCAGGCATTTGTCCGCATCGCAGCCCATATCAATCTGCGTCTTGCGGGCGTTATGGAACAAACTCGTCACGCGGAAGGCGCGGCGGTAGATCTCCTCCGAAAGCAGGTAGAAAAAGCGAATCCAGCGGTCCTTAAACGACGGCACCACCCAATCGGCGCGAATGATCTCTTCCTCGCGCTCGCGGGTATAGATGCCATGCTCGGTCAGCAGCACCGGCGCATGGTGAACGCTTGAGCCCAGGCAGGCGAGCAGGCCACCGTAGCCGGTCGAGATGGCATGGTACACATCGGCCACCGGCACCTCGCTGCCCAACAGGTAGAGCACGGGCAGCAACATGGAGCGCATGGTGTGAAATGCATCGGCAAAGGGCGTGTAGGGATACTCGGCCAGGCACACGTCGCGAAAGATATCCATAAACGTGCGGCTCTGCAAAAACGAGAGCGGATGCACGCGACGGCGCTGAAAGATATCGAACAGCACGTCCCAGTCCGGATTGGAGAGCGACACCAGGCGGCGTAGCGCCTCGCGCTCGCGGTCATCGAAGTCGACTTCATGCTGCTCGCCCGAAAGACGCAGGGCATCGTCCAGGAACACCTCGTGCACCTCGACGACGTTGCCGGGCAGCTCGTAGACAAACTTGCCACGGTCGGCAGCATGCGCGCCGATCACCCACAGCACAAACTCGTGCTCGGGCATGGCCTGAATATAGCCATGCATCCAGGTAGATACGCCGCCGTGCACATAGGGGTAGCAACCCTCGAGTACCAAGCAGATTCTCATTTGTCGCCACCCTCCTTGCGTGCAATGGTCACCGTCTTGTCCGTGGCTTTGACCAGGTACAGGTCGCCCGTCAGATGCGTAATCTCGCCACCCGTGACTGCACCCGGCTCACCGTTGTTGGCGCGGAACATGAGCCACGCCTCGTCGTGGAAATTGCCCAGGCTGAGCGTCCAGGCATCCGCACTGGTATCCACACTCACCGTCACGGACGAAAAGCGCTGGATGGCGCCCGAGCATTCCGAACCGGTCTGGCGACGCAGGTCGGGCGCAGACTTGGAAAGCCAGTCCAGGTAGTCGGTCAGGCCGCCCTTGTAGACCTCCCAGCCTTGCCTGGCGCCTCGATCGGGATCGAGCAGGTCGTCCGGGTGCATAAAATGCGTGCTCACGTAGTGCATGTTGAGCTCGGACACGGCTGCCAGGCGCATATAGGAATCGTCGACCATGCCGCCCGAAACAATACGTGGCTGCTCCACAATGCCATCGCTCGCCACGCCAAACTCCTGCACGTACGGCAGGTCGGTGCCATCCTCAAAATACGTACTGGCAATGGTCTTAATTCGCGGAACATCGGTACCGATAAGCTTGCGCGCGCGGGCCGAAAGGATATTCGACGGCGGCACGTAAACCGAGCCATGAGCATTAGGCAGGACCTCGTCCTGAAACGCGATAAGTTCGTTGAGCGAAGCGACGAGCGTCTCTTTGTTCTTCCAGGTCTTGTAGACGCACAACGTACCATAGTCGGTGTCCCAGAGCGCAAGCGGCTGATGATTGTAGCCGTGAAAGCCCAGCTCGCCGCCCATCTGCAGCAGCATACCGCCAAAATATCGAAACTGCGTGGTATCGGGTTGGCGCGCGGGCTCGGTCTGGTTGACCGCGTCCTCGTAGTTTTCGATCATCACGCCGGTATAGCGAATGCCATATTTTTGCGCGAGCTTTTGCAGATCGGGCCACCAGACCTTGGTGTAAAAATCCGCAATGGAAAGGCCGTAGTCACGCTTGATATAAGTACCATCGCCCGAGGGCACGGGGCTAGGAAAGTCGTCCAGATAAAAGACAGCGCTGTTGATAACCGGATATGCCGTGGCATCGCCCAGCAGGCTGATCGCCGCGGCGTAAAAGCCGCGCATGACCTTGTCATAGATACCGATATTGCATACCACGGTGCGCCCGCTACCGCAGTCATTCGACCAAATGAGCGGGGCACCCGCATCACCGGTCTTAGCCCACACATGAGCCGTCTCGCGCAGCGAAACCGAAAGCGACGAATCAAAGGGGTCCGAGAGCTCGTAGCGCTCTCCCCCGCCCAGCATAAAGTCCTCGCTCGGCACAATGCTTTCGGCTTTTACATAGTCATATCCGGCCGATTCAATGCCAAGCTTGGGAGCAATCACTTGCAGATAGCCTGAGTTATCCGGAGGCATGGCGAGCATAAGCGAACCGCCGGCACTCACCCAACTCATAATGTCGCTCAGGTGCGTACCGAGCCCATCGAGCGACGGCATGAGCAAAATCACGCGATCGTAGGAGGTCAGCGAGGGAATGGCATCCGCGCCGTCCAGGGCAAGGTCCACGTCGCGGTGCGCGATCTTCATGTCGAGCAGAATCTGGTCGAACTGCTCCTTTACGTCCTCGACGCCAGCTTGATCGGAATCGGTAATGACCAGGCACGTGGGCTTTTGGCCAAATATTGCCGAGGAAGCCGGCACCGCATCGTTGGCGGCCAGCATCCCCAGCTTATGCTGGCCCGCACTGTACTGTACGCCGGCGCGCTCCACCAGCAGCACGGCCGCCATGGCAATAAAGACCGCCCACACCACAAGCAGCCCCATCCAGCGAAAATGGCCCGCACGGTCGCGGATATGCTGTACCACGCTCATCGGGCCTCCTCTCCGTTGCGCCAAAAAGCCAGTTCCTCGCGGTTGGCGGCGCTCAAGTATACATGCTGTTTGTCAATCGCATCGATCACGCGGTGGACCTCGTCACCGTCGCGGCGCATCACCGCCAGGCGCAGGCAAAGCATCCAAACCTCCTGCTCCTCGGGCACGTCGAGCACCAGCTGGTCGGTCACGGCCTGCGCCTCGTCGATCTGTCCGACATCGGCCAGCGCCGTCGCGTATCGAATACGCAGCTCAAGGGTGTCCTCGCGCTCGCAGCGACGCGCAAGCAGGCGCGCGTACTGTTGGCGCTGAATCTGCGCCACGCGCCCCTCGGCCAAGCCCGAGCCCAAGTATTCGCCAAGAAAATCGCAGTATTCATTGAGGTTTTGCGCGCTCGGGTCGGTCTTAAAAGCACGTTCCAGCTGCTGCAGTTTAAGATCGGACTCCTTGGAGATCTGCGCCACCGCCGTCGCGGCATAGTGCGCCACCTCAACGTCGTCGTTAAGCTTAGCCGCCTGCAGCTGCGCCAGGTACACGTCGGGCTCCTCGGTGAGCATGGAGAGCATGAGGCGGCGCCGGTCTGCCGGGTCGTTGACGATGAGCGCCTCCTCGAGCGGCACTACGCCTGCATCGGCATCACGTTCGTGCACTAGGATGCTGCGATGCAGGTCGTCGTTGAAGCGCAGCGACTCCAGCGCAGACTCTTTCAGCCCCTCGCCAAACGCCGTTCCGCGGACCGATAGCAGAACCACCAGCAACGGGCCCCACAGCGGCACCAGCACTATCACAGCCAGCATATGCCCGCGCACCGGCAGCAGGCCCAACTTCATAAGCGTCCACAGCACCAGGCAAACCAGCGCATGAATCAGCAACAAGACGGCGGCAACGACAAGCGAGATCAAGCGGCACCCCCCTCACCGTCACCGGTGTCAGCAATATGCTGCAGCAGCGCCACGATGTCCTCGCCGTCGACGGGCTCCACCGCAAGCTGCTTTGCACTCAGGCGCTCGCGGATAATGGGCAGATCGCACGCCTTTGCCTGGCGCATAAGCAGGTAAAGCACGTCGCCGTCGACCAAGCCCGCCGCATCGCTCTCGCGGATTGCCGACCCAATTGCGCCCACCAGCTCGCCGACAGGCTCCATGCCCGGTACCACGCGCAGAAGCAAAAAGCTGCCCATCTTGCCATCTGCCAGCGCCTGCTCGGCCGCGAGCTCTTGGCCAAAGGCAGCCTGTTTGAGCACGCAAGTGCCGTCAACGCAGCGTTTATCCTGTGCCACCGCCTCATAGTCAAAGGCACGGCCCAGCGCGCTTTCGACCAGGCCGCACAAGATGCGGAACAGGTTTTGGTAATAGAGCGTCATTTGGTTTTCGGCCGCACTACGCACAAAGATCAACACGGCGGGTGCCCCATCGCGCTCGATCGTGTATCCAAACATGGGAAGCCCCGGCGTCAGCTCGCGGTTCACCCACAGGTTCGAACGACCCCCGTCGCTCAAAAGAGGTACAAGCTGCTCAAGCGTGAGCGAACGTGCGGCATCTTCGGCAATCGCGGGACTTGCCGCCACCAGGCGTGCAAATGCCCCGCCCGAAACATGGTAGATCGCCACCGAATCGTTCTCGAGGATCTCGCCCAGAAGCTCGCAGCACTTGCGATAGATGTCGCGTGGGTTGAGCACGTCGAGCTCCTGCGTCACGGCAAAGATCTTGCCAAAGCTGTCGTGGCGACCCACGATCTGGCGCCTGTACGCACGCTTGTCCTCGATCGCGTCGTGGTAGAGCTGCGTAAGGAACGTATTGCGGTTGCGCACGAGCTCGTTTTGATCGCGCTCCGCCCTAATGGCTTCGCTGTTGCGCAGCTGCACATAGCCGCACACGGCACCCACAACAAAGTACGCGATAAACGGCAGCCAGTTGGACGGCTCGTAGAACAGGCCCTGGAAGGTATAGCCGTACAAAGTAAAGTAACTCGCAGCCAAACCCACCGACGCCAGCAGCGCCGCAACCAGGCCAAAGTCCAAGCCATACAGCGTGCCGATGAGCACCACGTAGAGCAGGCGATAATCGAGCACGTTGAGCTGGGTCGATTGGGAGAACAAGCGCTCCAGCACTTCAAAGAGCACCCAGGCGGCTGCCGTCTCCAGGCATTTGACAGGCAGCGTGCGCATTTGAATGCGGTCGATGGCCGCGCGCAAGGGGTTGACCTTCTTTGCACGGCCAGCATCCCAGCGAGCCTGAATGGTCGAGAGGTCGCGCAGCAAGTCGTAGCGCTGAAACCAGCCATAGTGCACGCGAGCGACGTCGCTGGCGGGCAGGGCGTAGCCGGCAGAATCGCCATAGGCAACTGAGAGCCCTGGGAACAGTGCCTGAAGGGCCTCGCCCACCTCGCCCGCCGTATGATGGAAGGTATCGGCTACGTCGAGCGTCTCAAAGTTGCCATCCCAGCTGTCGAAGATACGGCGTACCAGCACCGAAAGCTCCTCGGCACACAGCAGGGGAAACGCCGCATCCTGCGCGCCCTGCAGAGCGGCCGATCCGGTTGAGCATGCGTCGAACATCGGCACCAAAAACGGGTCTTCCAGCGCGGCAGACGCGGTATACAGGAACGGCACGCGCAGGATCTTGGTCTGAACGCCCTCGCGAGCAGCGTAGTAGCGGCACAGGTCGTTGGCTGCGTGCGCGATAATGCCCTTGCCCGTTCGCCCCGCGGCATCGGCGGCACCCTCGGCACCCGCGGGCCCCGCTACATACAGCAGTTGGACCCGGCGACCCGCGCACGTACGAAAGACCGAGCGCAGCAGCTCGATATCGCCCACGGTATCGGTATGCGGGGTTAGGTAATTAGACAGGTAGACCACGCGGTCGAACTCGTAGGCCTGCTCCAAGTGCTGAAGCAGCTCTTTCCACGAGGCATGGGGCGACGACTCATCGCGGCGCGCTTCCTGCGCGGCTACAACCTTAACGTGGTCCCCAGGGAATGCCTTGGCGCAAAAGTCATCGTCAACATATGCGGTGTTGCCAACAACCAGCACCTCCATGGCGTACTCCTCCCCCAAAATCCACTTCTGTCATAGTCAAACATGCGTATTTTACGCTGTCAACGCGAGTTGGAACGCCTTTAAGGCTGTTTTAAGAACTTTTTTAGGGGATGTGGAGACATCGAGAGTGCTAAATGAGCACTCAATCCAGAAGTATGCGGCAAATTCTTGACATGCCGACCACGCCGCATTGCGACAACGCTTCTACCTGCGGCTTCTGTTCATGAAAAGGGCGGTGTGCTCGAAGGTTCCGAAATTAGCCGCATACTTCCGGTGAATGATTCCGGAAGTGCGATGAAAATCCGAGATCTGTCGACCAGGCCCCGGTTTCGAGGTCCGGCGATCTGCGGTTTTGTTGCCAAAAATTGGGGTGTGCTCGGCGGTTTTCGGTTTTTCCTCGCACTTCCGAAAAACACGCTTAAACCGCGCGTCCCGAAGCATAAAACCGCCGGATATTTGCTTTCCCCCAAATGGGATCTTTGTTTTGCCAAGCCGAATCTTACATCTAAATAAAAAAGAGGGCCGACGCATCAACCCTCTTCAGGTGTCGCCCGAAGGCTTCCACCGCAATTAAGTGTATTCTAGTCGTTAACCTATGCTTGTGAAAGGCAAAGATGATTCAACTAGCCAACAAACATCCAGTCACTACCGGCAGTACTCGGAATCTTAGACGAATCGCCGATGCACACGATGGTCGCCGAAGCGCCGGCCACATACTTGACCTCAAGAACGGAAACACCTTGCTCCTTAATCCTTGAGGTCATCTCGGTTATCTGAGTTTTATTCACGTCATTTTTGCTGACCAGCTTAACGCCATTGGCATCATTTTCATTCAGGCAGGATTCAACCGTATTGTAATCGGACCAATAACAGTACTCTCCAGAAAGCCATCCAAGCTCAGTGGCGCATATCGATCCAGTCGCAGAAACCGTCTTTGGAAGCAATCCGTAACGTTGCCTTTCCTCAAATTCCAGAACATCGCAAAATACGTGATTAGCATTAAGTAATCTCGTTCCACAATAGTCCCCATAAAATGGCGCAAAGTGATTGCGGATAGTCCGCGACAACATCAAGTAGTCGTAGGTGTAATAGCCCATGAAAATTCGCAGACCGTCTCCCCCGGATCCCTCAGCAGAACGACCGAATTCAACAAGGAACTGGTCCCACATGCTCTCAATATAGGGAATTGCGAGTTTAACGCTATCCCTATCAGACAGAGGAGTCTCGCTCTTCTGCTGCATTATCCCCGTAGTATTTGCCAAATGGAAATGAGCGGCCATACGCTCGATCGTTCGGATGAACTCAGGACGATTCCCATCCTCTATAGCCATAATTGCGAAGAAAACACTTCTCAACAGGAGATCATTCGAAAAACGCTGAGGTAAAAGATCACCATATTCACGCTCGTATGCGAATAGCCTGGCTTCGCCCGTATCAATTGAAGAGTAATTAAATACGGAGTACGACGGAACAACATATGACGGAATGACATATGAGCGCACACGGCTACGCTTAATTTGATAACGCTTAAAAAAGGTGGAAATCCAAAAGGTCACAACACCAAATAATGCCAGCTCAAACTCAAAGGCAATACTCGAAGTATCAAGCACATCTAGCCCCTGTCCTCCGAGATAGCCATCGATAACAAAGTGATCGAATGCGACGGACAGCAAAAGAGACATGAACGCCTCGAATGAGAAAGGAAGGGTCCGGTACCGCAATTTACCCCTTGTATGCTTGATTACCCCAAGAAACAACCAATAGAAAAGGGTGGGCATGTATCGCAGCGAAGGACCTGGAACTGAAAACGCATCGCAAATCGCAGCCACAATAAACACGGGGAGCTGGCAACAAATTGTTGGAGCGAGAATTCGGTAGGCAACGTTCAACCTGCCCGACTCATCGGAGGGGTACAGTTCTTCGACGGTGTATTGCCCTCCAATCGCCAAGGGCCCAGCAAAGCGGACAAGCTGAACGCTCACCAAACCGGTAAAGACATAAAAGACAATCCAAAGAATAGTGACCGATTCCACCTGTAAACAATCTCCTCAAGTCATACGCTTGCGATTAATTGTAGATAGACAAAATTGAACAGGAAGCGACAATATTTGAAACTGTTGTTTTACGCTCCCCGGATCAAATGCCTTCAATTAAGAAACCCGGCGAAAAACCCAGACTACAAAATCGAAGAATACGCCCATGCAGAGCTTGACCTGAGCAGCAGCCTCACTGGCTTTTCCTGGAAGGTCTCGGTAACAAGTCTCGAAGAGGCGCAAGACGGCCTCATGTTGAAGCTGCCGCATCGCGTATAGTCAACCCAGCACGGGTCAGAGCGCCGCCGGGGACCAAAGCGGGCCCACCATCCGTCCCCTCCCCAACATTCCCCAGAAAGTTCGCTGATGTTGACTGGGGTTCCCGTAAAATAATCCCCAACAAAATATGTGCGGAGTGCTGGCCTGGAGCTGCCTTCGGACCCTATTGGCTGCTCACCGAGAGGCTCCGCTATGAAACGATCCCTTTACTACCTGCTCTGCGCGATCGCGTGCACGTCCATGGTCGGCGCGACGTTGCCTATGGCAGCCATCGCAGAAGCTATGCAGCCTCAAGAAACCGCCGGGCAGCAGGCGCAAGCCGACGCAACGAGCAGCGACGCAGGCAAGGCCGAAGACGGCACCAACACAAGCACGACAGCAGATACCGTAGAGGACAGCACCGCAACATCCACCGGCACCAGCGCAGCCAACACGGAAAGCGCTTACGCCACCAATACCGGCACCACCGCCGCAACCGGCACCCCCGCCCCATCCCTCAGCACCCAGACCAACCCCACACCCGCCGCAATCTCCACCACGTCACAAACCGGCTACGCCCACTCCGCAACCGCAAGCCAAAACGGCGTCACCTTCACCGTCTCGTGGAACGACGCCCCCGCGGGCACCGCGACGACCTTCCACGTAACCCAGACCAGCGCCTCGTCCCAGGCCAAGGCGCGCATGGACGTGTCCACCTATGGGACGGCGGCAGCCAGGAAAGCGTCTGCGATCCGTCGCGCCAGGCATGGGCCAGCTACTACAGCCTTCGGGCCCGCGCTCGCGATCGGGCCCAAAGAATCCACGTGGGACCACAATTCACTTGCATGGAGCTAGCGAAGGTGCCTATCCCAAATCAGAAATGGTAAAACCAGCAGCAGCGCGATGCAGAGGGGCGCGGCCAGCAGAGTGACCACGCCCGAGTTGATGCGCTCGCGAATTTCTTGGGGGCTCAAGAGATGAGCTCGTTCACGCGCTTTTGCACAGACGCATAGAGGCTTCCGAGCTTCTTTGAATAGCCGGCGCGCCCCTGCTATGCGTCATACACGTTGCAATTGCCCCTACCTAGAAAGTGTATGGCACTTCGGTCAATCGCCGTTACGCTTTGGCCTACCTAGAACCGCAATCACGACGTTAACAAACACAAGCGCTGTTCCCAGCAGGAATAGCGCCAGGGAGGCGGCGATCCAGTTGCCGTCGGCGGTCTTGGGGAGCGTGACGGTGGAGACGCCAGCAGTCTTGGCCTTGGATGGCGTGGACGCCATGGTCTTGGTCACGGTCGTTTTGGTTGTCGTGATTGTCTTGGGCGTCGCAGCCGCGGGCTTTAGGACGGGATCCGTCGCGGACCCGGCACCGGGCCGCTCAACGGCAGGACCGGCACCGCCGGCCGGCTCGCCC
>CABMOY010000041.1 GCA_902388345.1 uncultured Collinsella sp. | reverse complement strand
CCAAGTTTTGCCTTGGTATGATACAGGAACATCCCGGCGCTCAAGGCGCAGGCGGCTGGCGAGCGCCTGCCCAGGCACGTGCGTTGGGTCGATGCCGAGGGTATTGCGCGCGCCAACCTGATTGACGCCACGCCCATTGGCGCCAACGTGCGCTCGACGGTGGCGACCTATGCCGACATCCATGATGAGCTGCGCCGCACCTTCGCCCGCACGCCCGAGGCCAAGGCGGCGGGGTATAAGGCGGGTGCCTTTAGCTACAACACTGGTGCTTTGCGCTGCCCCACGTGCGATGGCACGGGCTCGATATCGCTTGACGTGCAGTTTTTGCCCGATGTCGAGATCGTCTGTCCTGCATGCCGCGGCTCGCGTTATGCAGACGCGGCCTCGCATATCCATCGCGAGGGCAAGGACGGGAGCCTGCTTACGTTGCCGCAGCTCATGGACATGAGTGTGGACGAGGCCCTCGATGCCACGGTGGGTCTCAAGAAAGTCCAGGCGCGCCTGCAGACCTTGCACGACCTGGGCCTGGGCTACCTGACGCTCGGCGAGCCCACGCCGGCGCTCTCGGGCGGCGAGGCACAGCGACTCAAACTTGCGAGCGAGATGGGCCGCGTGCAGGACGATGCCGTATTCGTGTTCGACGAGCCGACCATCGGCCTGCATCCGCTCGATGTTCAGGTACTGCTGGGCGTGTTTGATGGCCTCGTTGCCAAGGGCGCCACGGTTATCGTGATCGAACACGACCTCGACCTTATCCGAAACGCCGATTACGTGATCGATATGGGCCCGGGCGGCGGCGATGCCGGCGGGCAGGTCGTCTGCGCCGGCACGCCGGACGACATCGCGGCCTGCCCCAAGAGCATCACCGGCCGCTACCTATAACCGAATGTGACAAAGGGACTGTCCCTTTGTCACATTCCCGTTAAAGCCAGCATCTGTCGGCATGGCGCTTGAACAGTTTTCGCGTGAGGGTCAAAATGGCCTCAACCCATTCGCGAAATTTGCACGCCCTATAGTGAGTGGGCTCTCGCTTGAGCTGATGCTGCCAAGAGGCAGCCGATAGGGGCAATTATGGACAATCGAATCTTTGGGTATGCGCGTGTCTCTTCCGCAGACCAGAACCTGGGCCGCCAATTAGACGCGCTGGCAAGGTTTCCCGTGCAACGGAGCCAGATTTATGCTGACAAGGCAAGCGGTAAGGACTTTAAGCGTCCCCAGTACCAGCGTCTTCTTCGCAGGCTGCGCGAAGGCGACGTTCTCGTGATCAAAAGTATCGATCGTTTGGGCCGCAATTATCGTGAAGTCCTCGATGAGTGGCGACGCATCACGGTGGATAGGAATGCTGCCATCGTGGTGCTTGATATGCCATTGCTCGATACGCGCGAGCAGCCTGATGGCATTACGGGAACGTTCATGGCGGATCTGGTTCTTCAAATCTTGAGCTATGTGGCGCAGCTAGAGCGCGAAAACATCAAGCAACGCCAGGCGGAGGGCATCGCGTCGGCGCGTTTGCGTGGCGTGAAATTTGGAAGGCCGGCATTCGAACGCCCAGATAGCTATCGCGATGTCATCAAATTATTCGAAGGGGGAGAGGTTACGAGGCGAGAGGCTGCTGCGCTTTTGAACGTCAGCGTCTCGACGTTCGATCGTTGGAGACGGGCGGACGCGACCAGTTTTGACCGTTTGTCGTCTGCTCGTCCTCTTTAGCTAGACATTTTGACGAGGGGAGTTAATTACACAGAGCCCACTCCTTCCCTCGATGTTTATCCAGTTCACGCCCTTGAACCAAATAGTGCCACCGCGTTGCCAATTCGTCTGCTTTTTGACGAGGGCTATATATCGTGTTTTGTTTTGTATTTAAAGGAGGACGAAATGAAAAGGCGTTATGGAATGGCTCTGGTGACCGCGCTATTTGCGATGGTGTTTTGTGGGGCGCTTCTGCTGAGCGGCTGTTCGCAGTCTGAGAAGAAAAATGATGAACCTGATTATGCCGATGACCGTGCAATGGCTGTGATTGCTCAAGGTTATCAAAAGCGGTCGGATTATATCGAATCGCTTGGAGAAGATGCTGATCTAAGCTCGAATAAAGTGCGAAAAGAGATAATTAAAACCGAGATCGATAACGACAAAGAACTCAAAAAGGCGCCTTTTAAAGACGCTAAGATGCAGGAAGATGTCATCGCCTATCTCAACCTGCTTGACAATCAGCTTGATGTTACCAAGAAGTATGCGGAATCTGATCCTAAGTACTACGAGGAATGGGAAAAGGCCTACGACGCACGATCCGCACAGCTTAAGAAACTGGTCGATCGATATGACTTAACAGTCGATGACGAGTATCAAGATGAGTTTGACGAGCTAATTAAGAACGGTAGGACCGTAGAGGAGAAGACGCATAACGATGAGGTTATCAACGGTTTGCTCTCATCGGCGAATTTTGAGAAAAGTGATGATGGCTACGGTCTCTATACGTACACCGCAATCGTCGAAAATACCTCTGACATATCGTTCGAAAACGTTTATCTAAACGTTGCCCTTTACGATGCCGATGGTGTGAGGGCGGAAGAATGCTACGCAGATACATCTGCCTGGGCGCCTGGCGAGAAGGTGAAGTTTGAGGTAATGAGCGAGGTTGACGCCTCGAGGCTTGCGCCGACGGTGTCGGGTTACAGCGTCAAGGAATAGTTCGCGGGAATTGAAAAGAAAGCGCGGCCGTTTTCTTTGAACGGTCGCGCTTTGCATTGAGCCGTTGACGGAATGATTCGTGCCATCATGCTCGCGCTGGAAGATGATGGGAACGTCGGGGCAATAAAGGAAAGGTGAAACAGGATGGCAAAAACAAAATTTCTTACAACGATACCGCAAAAGGTTGCCTTTGGCGGGTTAGTCGTTGTTACGGTTCTAGCGGTTGCCTGGGGTATCTGGATGTCATTGACGCGTAATCCTACAACGATCAGCGATGATTCGATTCGCGAGGAGATCACGCCAGTCGTTAAGCTCGTGACGTACGAGTACAACTTCACCCAGCTGCTTTCAATTGATGAGGCGGGCAATCCGCTTGGGTGGGAAAACCCCTTTACGTCTAAGCGATATGTCGCAACGATTGACGGCAAAGCTGACATCGGGATCGATGCCGATAAGATGAAGGTTACAATCGTACGGGCTAATATGGCCGATAAGAATTCAGAGGTCAAGAGCGTAAAGGTTATACTGCCTCACTCGGAGATCACCTCGTTCTCGACAGACCCCAATACGCTTAAGAAATATGTTGAGGACAATGGCTTTCTTAACTGGAATCAAGTAAGCACGGATGATCTAAACACGTTATTGAAACAGGCAAAGAAAGAGCAGACCAAGAAGGTCAAGGAAAGCAATATGCTCCAAGAATCTGATGATAGAGCCTGCGCCCTTATCGAAAAACAGGTCAAAGCCTTATGCGGCGATGACGTCAATGTTGACGTTGCGTTTGAGTAGGGGTGAATAGCATATTGGATAAACGGCAACAGATCGCTGGGGCCGGCTCGCTTCTGATCGGGCACTACACCACCTTTCTCGACACTACCTTCAACTCGGCATTTGGCGATGAATATACGGTTGATTTCGACTATCGGAAATAGGAGGTCACAATGGAGGATAAAGACGATCTGGCTGTTGTCGAAAGGGAGGAGCCGCCGCGACATAAGCAGAGTTTTGATATCCGTAAGGCCGCTGCCGGGTTGGTTGATGGCGCCGGAAGCGCGATGGCGGGCGCGGTTGCAACCGTACAGAAAGTTGCCGATGGTGCAATGCGTGCTGCAACTCCGCTGGTTGATGACGCCTTGGCAGCTATTGCTGATGCGGCCGATGGTGCGGCAGGTACTGCTGCGGATATCGGTGACGCGGTCAACGATTGGGCATACCAGCAGCAGCTTAATAGATACAGGCCGGTAACCAAGGAGACCTATCAGAGTCCTTCATTCCATTTGCCGAACATGATTCGAATTGTTGACGGAAATGAGCGCCGGGGCATCGACGCCTGTAGAGATGCTATTGGTTGGCTGGATACTGTTAAGGGCACGCAGATTTTCAATCTGTACCGCGAGGCAATCGGGGATAGCGAATTGTCTTTCTATCCTAAACCATCTCTTTACTCCACATATTACATAGATGCTTTTGATCGGTCTCGCTTTGTTGACCTTGACTCTTATTTTGCAACCATGCAACAAGACAAGATGGCCGAGTTGAGACGGATTGCGTTCATGCTTGGCGCGAAGCGCTGCAAGCTGGAGGTGACGGAGTATGAGGAAACTCGGCGAGGCCGCCAGGTTAAGGGAAATGCCAAGGCGGGAAAGAAGGGCTCGGTTCGAATCGACGGTTCCTTGAGCGATTCAACGAGAAGCGAGAAGAAAATTCTGTTTACACAGGTATTTGAGGGCGACATGGTTCCACAGCGCCCTGAGCTCCATTGGTATGCCCATGACTCAGATGTTCTCTTGTTAATTGAGACGAGATGTGGTGGAGAGGATAAAAACAAGGCGAAGAGCTATCGGGTCGAATTGAAAAGTGAAACGACCATGACCATGTCTGTATCACTTGCTATGGCTATCGACGAGGCATGCAGCAAACTGAACATAAGGGCGAATTCGAGCCTGACAAGCCAAGCTAAGCGAGAACTCCGGCAATCGTTTGTATTTGAAGTTGAATTCTGATGTGTGGGGACCATTTGCTGCGGGGTTCCTGTCCTTTACGGGGTGGAAGCATAGAAACCCATACGGTGCAACTCAGTAAAAGTTAGTAATATACTGGCATCTTTTCTAGTTAAAAGCGTTTAAAACCGGTTAATTCCATTTAAATCAGTAGGTGCAATATGTGACAAAGGGACAGTCCCTTTGTCACATTCCAGGAAAGCCTGTCTGGCGCAGGGCCTCGTAGAGGACGATGGCGGCGCTGTTGGAGAGGTTGAGGGCGCTGATGCGGTAGTCGTCCGGGTCTACAAAGTTGCCGCAGATATCCTGCCGAAGGATGGCCTCGTGGCTGTCCTCGGTATGCCCGAGCGATTCCTCGTGGGCTTCCCATGTCTCGGCGTTGTCAAGCGAATCGCAATCGCGCAGCATCGGGATGCGCTCGCAGCGCTCGGACTCCGCGGCAAGCAGTGGCTCGGGGATGCCTGAGCTCTCGCTGCCAAAGACCAAGTAGTCGCCGTCGCGGTAGGTGCTTTGCGCATAGGTGCGGCGTGCCTTTTTGGTCAGCAGATGCAGGCGCTCGTCGGCGGGGGAGAGGCCGTTGCGCGCAAGGAAATCCTCCCAGCCGGCATAGGTCGTCACGTCCAAGTTTTGCCAGTAGCCCAGGCCGGCGCGACGCACTGTCTTGTCGTCGAGCGAAAACCCCAGCGGCTCCACCAGATGCAGGCGGGTACCGGTAACCACGCAAGTGCGGCCGATATTGCCCGTATTGGCCGGAATCTCGGGCGCATACAGCACAATGTTGAACATGAATCTCCTTGGCTCAGAACGAAAAACCACCACGAAGGGCACCTTCGTGGTGGTTTGGCGGTTACGTGGGCGGAAAACGCCCGCTTCGATAGCCTAGGCGCGGTGCCAGTCGGTCAGGCAGGCATCGAGGGAGGCGATGAGCGCATCCTTGTCCATGTGACGGCCGATGATGCACAGGCTCGTCATGCGGTCGCCCGTCTCGTCGTCCCAAATCTGCATGATCTCGGGGTTCTCGTCGATAATCTTCTGCTTCTCGCCCTCGGGCGCAGAATCGACAAACAGGCCGTTCTCCATTAGGCGCATCTGGTGGCCGGCCTGCTCGAACATGTAGCACATGTCCGGATCGCCGGTCTGCCACAGCGGGCCCTTGACGCGAATGACCTCGTCGGGCCACTCCTGCTCAACAAAATTGGTGAACTTCTGCAGGTCAAACGGCTTGCGGCGGGAGTACACAAAGGTCTCGATGTCGTACTCGAGCACCTCGGGGTCGTCGTGCTCCTCGGGATGCTCCATGGCCTCGATCCAGGCGGCGGAGTTGTAGGCGCGCATAAAGTCGAAGCGGTCGGTGTCGAGCAGCTCCTCCATGGGGACCTCGCCGTTTTGGGCCTCGACAATCACGGCGTCCTTCTGCAGGCTGCGCACGATGGCCTTGAGCTCGGCAATCTGCTCAGGCGTGACGGTATCGGTCTTGTTGAGGATCAGCGTGGAGCAAAACTCGATTTGCTGAATAAGCAGGCTCTCGATGTCGTCCTCGTCGATATCCTCGGCTAGCAGATCGCGACCGCCGTTGAACTCGTCGTACATGCGGGCGCAGTCGACCACGGCCACGATGTTGTCGAGCGCGAGCTTGGGCTCGCCGCCCACCTTGGCCTCGTCGCAGAAGCTCGAGATGGTGTAGGCGATGGGGATGGGCTCGCAAATACCCGAGGCCTCGATGATGATGTAGTCGAACTTGCCCGAATCGGCGATGTCCTGCAGCTGGTTGGCCAGGTCGTCCGAAAGCGTGCAGCAGATGCAGCCGTTGGTGAGCGGGATAAGGTCGTCGGTCTCGGAAAGGCCGCCGTCAGCGATGAGGCTGGCGTCGACGTTGATCTCGCCGATATCGTTGACGATCACGGCGGCGCGGATGCCGCCGTCGTTTGCGAGGATGTGGTTGAGCAACGTGGTCTTGCCGGCACCGAGGTATCCGGTAAGCATGATGATCTTCACGGGTTTGTTGGGCATGTGCCCTCCTTTGTTAGACATGGCTTACAGTTGAATCTTATGCCAAACGCCTGCTCTTATACCCACGCGCCAACAAATAACACAGGCTACTCCCAGGCTCCCCATACGTCGGGGCAATAGCCGACGGTGGCCTTCTTGCCGTTGCGCACGATGGGCTCGGCCAGAACCTGCTGATTCTCGAGCAGCTTATCAAAACGCTGGCTGGGGGTGAGGTGCTGGATGAGTGCGAGCGTCTCCTCGTCCTTGGCTTTGGGGTTGAGCAGCTTGTCGATGCCGCCAACCGCCTGCATCACGCTCGTGAGCTCGCCCTTGCTCATCTCCTTTTCCTTAAGGTCGATAAACTGCACCTTAATGCGGCGCTCCTTAAAATAACGCTGGGCCTTCTTGGTATCGAAGGACTTTTTGGTACCGAAGATCTGCACGTTCATTGTTTGGTTCCGCCGTTCTACCTGATGAAGTTGGTCCTAGCGCGATCGGCCTGGGGAGCTTCGATGCCGGCGGCCTTTCCCGCCTCGATGCAACGCAGTAGCCAGGCCATGTTTTTGCCGATGTTTCGCATGGTGGCAAGGCCTTCGGCGTCTTGGGCGGCCTCGCCCGGCATGGCACCGAAGACGTTGTTCCAGTAGGTGGATGCTACCACGGGCATCTGGTTGATGGTGAAGTACTTGTTGAGCACGTCGAAGGTGGTCGACGTGCCGCCGCGACGGGCAACGGCGACAGCGGCGCCCGGCTTGTGCGCAAAGGCCTTGCTGCCAGCATAGAATGCACGGTCGAGGGCAGAGAGGATGCGTCCGCTGGGATGCGCGTAGTAGACGGGCGAACCAAAGACAAAGCCGTCTGCCTGCTCGGCAGCGGCAATCAGCTCGTTGACTACATCGTCGTCAAAGGTACAGCGGCAATCGAGCTTGCCGCACTGGCCGCAACCGATGCAATCGCGAATGGGCTTAGCGCCTAGCTGAAACACCTCGGTATCGATACCCTCGGCGTTGAGCTGCTCGGCGACCTCGGCGAGTGCGCGGGCGGTGTTGCCGTTTGCCTTGGGGCTGCCATTGACCAAAAGAACCTTCATCACTAACTCCCTCTGCTGTCGGTGACTTCTGCGGAGGATTATCGCACGAGCGGGCAGATGGCGTGGGGCACGATGCCGGCCCCGAGGGCCCACGGCAGGCACGCTCACCAGGTACGAGCGGGATACGGTCCAGAGGATGTTGGAGTGCGGGGCCTCGTGCGAGCAGATTGTAAGGGGTCTGGGCAGGTCGCATTCGATGGCGAACTCTGAGGTCTTAGAAGGCGGGCTGCTGTGCGGCTATGGTTTATACTAAGGCGGTTGCTATCGAGTAATTCATACTTGGTTTGATTCGATTGTGAATGCGTAACTAGGATGGAAAGCAAAGGAAACTCTATGGAAACAGAGGATGCTGTTTGCTTGATGACTTCGATTGCCTTGATTGTCCTTTCAATCCAATACCGAAGAGGAAGATGGCTCTGCTCAATTGCTGGATATGATGTCACAAAAAGGGAGAGCGAGATTGATATACGCCCTTACGCAAAGCTGATTTCTTCTGTGACGTTATGGATGGGGCTGCTGTTTTTCTTGTGGGCGGTAGAGGGCTGGGTACGTGATTGGAATACCAGCGTTTTTGAAGTTTTGGTTCTACTTCTGTTCAGCTTGGCTTCTTTGTCGTTCGTGCGGCTCGTTAGGTTTGTGTTTATGAGGCGATAGCCAGCGGAAGTGGCTGGACGACAAAATGGACCAATGCAGCCAATTGTCAATAGAATTTGATAGGCTTGGCTTAACAGATTTGCTCGAGGGCATATCCGTGGCGGGGGATAGGTTCTATCTTGTTGAGCACTTATTTGCATCAGGCAAAGTAAACCAAGAGTATCGAAACGGTGCCCCCGGGCCCCGGGAGGGACTGCGGGGACGTTCGGCTAACTGCGGGTACGACCTATTTGCCCAATGTGTTCGGTTGAGATCGGAAATTAACCATCATGCGCCCCATAACGCTAGTCCAGCTTGGTGCCCGGTACCTGCGGCGCCTCTTTAATCAGCGCATTGAGTTCGTTCAAAATGGAAACGGGCTGTCGGTCGACGGCGTCCAGATGAAGCGTCGCCACGCGAAGGGGCGGCTGATATTCAAATGAGCCAAGGAGCACGGGCGATTCCAAGAACCGTTCGATTTCGTCTGCAACCGCGTCGGTCTCTTCGGGATCAAGCTCGTCAAAGAGCGCCACGAACATCGGTCCGGTCGAGCGGAACAGACGACCCTTGCCGCGCGAGCAATCCATGAGGCAGGCGGCGCTTTCTGCCAAAACGCGGTCGCCTGCATCAAAGCCAAAGCGGGCATTGACCTGTGCGATTTCGTCGATTTTAATGGCGATCAAGCCCGCGTTTCGTGCCACGCGACGCATCTCGCCAATGGCGTTGACCAGGGCGTGGATATCGCCCAGACCGGTCACGGAATCGGTCGTATCTGCCAAGCTTCGGTTGGTGACAATGCCCACATACATGTTGGGCTCGGTATCGGTGCCGTCCAGGCGGTAACCCGTGCAGTCGCAAAGCGCGTATTTTCCGGCGGTATTCATGACGCGATACTGCATGCAGTGGAAGTGCCACGTGCCGTTTACCACCATATCGAGCTCGGCACGTACGTTGTCGCGGTCCTCGGGGTGAACACGGGCAAGCCATATATCGAGCGAGTTGTAGGGATGCTGGGAAGGTAGGTCAAAATCGCGCACGGCATTAACCGACCATTGCGATTCGCCGGTGTCGAGGTTAATGATGAACGGATAGCGCGTCTCGGAGCTCATGGAGATCGCTTGGAACACTCGGTCGTTGCAGGGGGGGGGTTGTTCGGTGACCGGGCGTTGCGGCGCATCGCCTTCTTCCGGTTGTTGCACACGGTACATGAGCTTGTAGCGATACATTTTGCGGTCGGCGTCCTTTGTCATCTGGCGACGCGTATCGCCTGCAAGTGGGTCGACGCGCGAGCAGCCAAAGCTAAAGCTGGCGATCATGGGCGCCTTGTCGCCTGATGTTGCCTCGATAAGATTGGCACGCGTCCGCTCCAGGCGCTGCTCGAGCTCGGCTTCGTCTGTCGCGGGGGATATAAGTACAAATTCGTCTCCACCGATACGGAACAGCAACTCATCGTGCTCCATTGTCTCGGTGAGTGCGCGGCAGATGCTCAGAATGTAGCAATTGCCCTCGGTGTGGCCAAACTTATCGTTGCAATGCTTGAGGCGGTCGATATCGATATAGGCGCAGGTGAAGGGGGTGCCTTTGCGCCAGAGCTGATCGACATGGCGGTCGAGTCCGCCGCGGTTGCCAAGATTGGTGAGCGAGTCGATATAGGCGCCGCGCTCAAGCAGCTCGCGTTCTTGTTGCAGGATGGCGAGCGTTTTCTGCAGTTGCTCACCGATGGCACGCAACTCCGGGGGCAGCGCGGCAACATCGAGCTCGGTGGTTGAGGCCCCGTTCGCAAGTCGCTGAAGATGAGCGATGATTGATTGCTCGCCCAGGCGATACGACTCGTTCATGATGGATGACCTCCTTGGATGGAACAATGGTTTGTATCTTACTCCCAATTTGGTTTAGATTGGGGTATTAGTTAGCTCATGGGAACAAACGCTCCCTCGACGGTGGCGTTTGCGCACGAGCGTATTAGTTGCTGTCGCCACCGTCGAGCAGTGCCTCAAAATCCTCCGCCTGCATGGGACGGTAGTAGAGGAAGCCCTGAGCGTAGCGGGCGCCCATTTGGCGTAGCATGTTTGCCTGCTCATTTGTCTCGATGCCTTCGACCACAACGGGCAGATGGAGCGACTGCGCCATCTCGAGCATTGATGAAATGATTTGCACGCTGCGGCCTTGATCGCCGTCGACGGGCACAAACGTGCGGTCGAGCTTGATGACGTCGACGTTGACGTTCTTGAGCATCGCGAGCGTGGACTGGCCGGTGCCAAAATCGTCCATGTAGGTCGAGAAGCCGCGGTTGTGCAGGTCGGCCGTCAGCTTATCCACAGCTTCGGACTCTCCCGTATAAGCCGTCTCGGTGATCTCGATGCGCATGAGCTCGGGCGGCAGATTGTATTGGTCGGCGAGCGCTCCCATATGTTCGGCAACGTCGCAGGCGAGGATATCCACGCGCGACACATTAAGCGAGATCGGAACCACGCGAAGCCCTCGATCGATGCGCCCGCGCAGCCACGAGGCAACGCCCTGCCAAACGTATTTGTCGAGCGTCACCACAAAACCACTTTCCTCGAGAGCGGGGATAAAGGTGACGGGTGAAATGAGGGAGCCATCCTTGTCAATCCAGCGCGTGAGCGCCTCGGCGCCAATGATCTCGCCGGTTTCCATGTCGACCTGGGGCTGCAAGTAGTAGGTGATGCGGCCGTTTGAGAGCGCGTGCTGGAATTCGGTCAGCGTGCGGTGGAACGAGACTTCGCGCTCATACTCCTCGGGGCGGAAAATGGCAATGCGCTCCTTAAAGTCGTTTTTTGCGCGTCGATTGGTAAACATGGCCTTGGCCTGTGCATCGATGGTGATTTCCTCGTTGGAGTCGATAGGGTAGACGCCCATGGACGGCCAGAAGCCTACGCCGTCATCGTGCTTGGCCACGGTCTCGCGAATGCGACTATAGATTTGATGGACGGTGTCGTGCTCAAAGGGGATGAGTATGCAAAAGTCGTCTTGGCCCCAGTACCCTGCGACGCCCATGTCGGCATTCTCGATGTCTTTGAGGACTGTACCTACGTCGGCGAGCACGCGGTCGCCCTCGGCCCGTCCGTGCCATTCGTTGAACAGTCGCATGTGCCCCATGTCGACGGTGGCGATACACCAAGCGCCGTCGCGCCTTGTCTGGAGAAATGCGTTGGCGCGCCGCATAAACTCGCTGGGTCGACAGAGGCCCGTGAGCATATCGATGCGCTCGGCGATGGCGCTTTTGCGCTCTATCTCGGGTATGGGGAGGCTGTCGTTGGGGACAAGTCCGCCGGCCGTGCGAAGGCGACGGTCGAGTTCGCCTAAAACGGCGGTCGCTTGATTGGTTAGGCGCTCGTAAAAGGCCGGAACGACTAGACAGACGGGGGTAATGGTATCGCCCGCGATTCGAACGGGAGCGAAAACGGCCTCTTTGAGATGTTGGATCAGTTGCTCGAATGCTTCGTGATCCAAATTGTTGCTAAGCACGACGAACTGGGCGTTGCGTGAGCGGTAGACGCGACTCCTGCCACGGGTGATCGACAACATGCGGCCTGCGTATTCGGCGAGCATGTTGTCGACAGCCTCGGCTCCGTAAAGCTCGTTGAGCTTTGTCGTGCCGCGAACGCGCACCGCTATAAGCCCCGTCTCGCAACGGTCGCGACGGCAGGCATCGATAGCGTTGATCAGCGTGCGCTGCATTCCGAGGCCCGTGGCGGCGTCGACGGTCTCGGCAAGCGAGTGGTTGACGAGCTCGCCGACATAGAGCGAGGGGACATTTCCGTCGCCGTCGATACGAAACCCGCGAGCACGGCAGAGAACGTAGTCGCCGGCGGCGTTGCGTACGCGGTATTGCATGACGCGACGGTGCTTGGAGCCGTTATAGATCTGGTCGATATCGTCGCTATAGGCCTCGAGGTCATCGGGATGGACGCGCGTTTTCCAGTAATCGTGGCAGTTGTCTATATGCTCCGAAGGAAGGCCAAGGTCGCGCATAGCGCCTTGTGACCAAAGGGTGCGATGTTTGTCCAGGTTCTCGATAAAGAAATAGCGGCCTTCGTTGAGCATCGAAAGGGCGTCGAAAATGCGATCGCTTACTTCGAAATCGTCGGCGTGGACTTGCGTGATATTGCGTCGATCAAGGTGCACGGCATGGCGCAGCTTGTAGTCGTACATGCGATGGTCGGCATCGAGCGTCATGCGATTGGAGGCTTCGCCCAGGGCGGGGTCGGCGTGTGACACTCCGTAGCTAAACGAGTGAGGCATCTCGGAATCGTTATTTTTGAGCAGGACCTCTCGACAGTGCTCCAGACGTTCGGCAAGGTCGTCCTCGGTCGCGATTGCGGACAGGATGGCAAACTCGTCGCCTCCCAGGCGAAATGCCGCCTCGTCCACCTTCATATACAGCTTGAGATAGAGGCTCACCTGCAAGATATAGCGGTTGCCCTCGTCGTGTCCAAAGATGTCGTTGCAGTGCTTAAGGTTATCGATGTCGATAAACGCCATGGTTACGGGCAATTCCTGCTCCCAGATTTCCTCGAGGGAACGGGTAAAGCCGCCGCGGTTGCCAAGACCGGTGAGCTCGTCGGTAAAGGCAGTCCTGATCAGATCGTCCTGACGCTCGAGAAGGTCACGGATGGTCTTTTCGAGCGTCTCGGTGTAATTGCTGGCGATATCCATGCTGTAAGCGGCTTCCTGAGGTCGGGGTGTATTGCGTCGGGCGAGCTCGTTGTACACACGCGTTGCTGCTCAACGCTTTGCGTGTATCCAGGCCCCCGCCTTGCTGCGTCGCTGGTTTAATATGTCGGTCCGTGTTCGCTGCTGATAACTATTGAGTAGTATAAACAACAATAGAGGATTGTATATGGGTGCCCCTGCCGCGGGCGGCTATTATTCGCCAATCGGTAGCGTGACGATGCGATGCTCGATATAAATGCGACTGAGTCGATATATGTTGGCGGGTATACTTGTTCCGCTTTAAAACACGGGAACGGAGATGGTCGCATGGCACAGCCAGACACGACGCGCACGGTGGGGCTTGCGCTCGAGGGAGGCGGCTACCGCGGTATGTATACGGCGGGCGTGCTCGACGTATGGATGGAGCACGGCTTAACCTGCGACCATATGGTGGGTGTCTCGGCGGGCGCGGCGTTTGGCTACAACTTTAAATCGCGCCAGATCGGCCGCGCCATTCGCTACAACAAGGCCTATTGCGCCGACAAGCGCTATGCGAGCGTGACGAGCTGGTTGCGAACCGGCGATATGTTCAATGCCGAGTTTGCCTATCATGAGGTACCCATCGAGCGCGATCCTATCGACCTGGAGGCATATCGCGCCTGCCCCATGCGGTTTACGTGCGTATGTACCGATCTTAAGACGGGGCAGGCCGTCTACCATGACCTGCCCTATGGCGACGAGCGCGATATCGAGTGGATCCGGGCGTCATCGGCAATTCCGGTGGCAACACGGCCAGTTGCCATTGAGGGTCGTAAGTACTTGGATGGCGGTGTTGCCGATTCCATCCCCAGCGCTTGGCTGTTTGCGCAGGGCTATGACCGCAACGTGGTGGTGCTGACACAGCCGGCGGGCTTTGTAAAGCAGCCCAATAGCGTGATGCCTATGCTGCGTCGCGTGTATCGTCACTATCCGGAGTTTGTTGCGGCGCTTGAGCATCGGCACGAGGTCTACAATGCCACGCTCGATGACCTGGCGCGTCGCGAGGCCGCTGGCGAGGTCTTTGTGGTGCGGCCGAGCGAATCGGTGAAGGTGCCGTCGCTGTGTCGCGAGCCCGATGAACTCGAGCGCATCTATCAGATCGGCCGTCGCGATGCGGAGGCGACGCTGCCCGCGCTGGAAGCGTATCTGGCGGGGTAGGGACTACGCCAGAAAGCGCATCCCAGAATGGACGTCCAAACTGGGATGCGCTTTCCGCTCTTGAAGATATGAGGCTGCGGAGCAGCTGCTCGGCCTATGCCTATGCCTGCTGCCAGGTGTCGACGAGCTCCTTGGCCGCGGCGTAGGGGTCGTCGGCGCTGCAGACGGCGCTCACCACAAAGAAGCCATCGACGCCGGTAGTCTTGAGCTGCGGCAGATCGGCCGTTTTGACGCCGCCGCCCACCACGATGGGCACGGGGCTTGCCGCATGGAGGGCAGCCAGGTCCTCAAAGCTCTTGGTGATGATGGAGCCGTCGGCCGCACGTCCGCAGTCGCGCTTGGTTTCGGTCTCGTGGAGCGGGCCTACGCCCAGGTAATCGACCAGGCTCATGTCGGCGGTCTTGGCGTACTCGAGCATCTCCTCGCAGCGGGCCGAAAGACCCACGATGGCGTCGGGCCCCAGAAGCTTGCGGCAGACCTCCACGGGGATGTCGCTCTGGCCCACGTGCACGCCGTCGACGGCGATGCCCTGCTCGCGCGCGGCGAGCACGCAGTCAAGGCGGTCGTCGATCAGCAGCGCGACCTGCCCGGTTTTGCCGGCCTGAGCGATGGCCTGCGCGGCATCGCCCGTTAGTGCGATGATCTCGCGGGCGCTTGCCACCTTGGAGCGCACCTGGATGCAGGTAAAGCCTGCGTCGAGTGCCTGGGCCACCACATCGCCTACGGGGCGTCCGAGGGTGTTTTCGGGGCCGAGTACCAGATAGGCCGAGATATCAAGGTTGTCGCGGATGCTCATTGTGCTTCCTCCTGCTTTTTGATCTGCGCTTCCATGCGCTCGAGCTTGCCGGTCATGGTGTCGGTAAATCCGGGTCGAATATCGGCTTTGAGCACGACTTCGGTGCGGATGCCCTTGCTCGCCAACACAAAGGTCGCGTCGCGCACGACCTGCATGACCTCGTCCCAGTCGCCCTCGATCTCGGTGAACATCGAGGTGGTGCGGTTGGGAAGGCCACTCTCGCGAATGACGCGCACGACCTCGGCGACCTCGGCGGATAGCTCGTCACCGGTGCCGCACGGGGCGATGGCCACGGCGACAAGCGTGTTCATACCGGCATTGGTTGCGTGCTCGGACATGGCTTATGCCTCCTCGAGCTCGAGTTGGTTGTCG
This sequence comes from uncultured Collinsella sp., assembly GCA_902388345.1. Lineage (GTDB taxonomy): Bacteria > Actinomycetota > Coriobacteriia > Coriobacteriales > Coriobacteriaceae > Collinsella. The sequence goes on along the minus strand of CABMOY010000041.1, from coordinate 160 downwards.
GCAATGTCCTGGGCGGTCGCGCGGTAGAGCTCGTCGATAAAGGCGACCTTAAAGCTTGCCGGGGCATCGGCGACGGCGGCGGCACGCGTGCCGGCAACGTTGTAGACGGCGGTGCCGCAGATGGCCGCCGTAAACGGGTCGGTGGCGCAGGCGTACACGG
>CABMOY010000040.1 GCA_902388345.1 uncultured Collinsella sp. | reverse complement strand
GCCCTTCCCGCTAGCGGGGGACGTAGCGGCCGGGTTGGGCTCCGGTGGGCTCGCCGTCGCGCGCAGCCAGTACGCCGTTCACAAACACGGCCTTGGCGCGGCCGTGCGCCTCAAAGCCCTCGAGCGGCGTGTAGTCCACGGCCTGATGCTGCGTCGCGGCGCTAATCGTCCAGCGCGCCTTGGGATCCCACACGCACACGTCGGCATCGGCGCCCTCGGCAAGACAGCCCTTGTGCGGATACATGCCAAAGACGCGCGCCGGGTTCTCGCTCATCAGGCGGCACAGATCCTCGGGACCCAGCTGTCCCTCAAAGCTCGTAGCGATCGCGACGGGACGATGCTCCACGCCGGGTCCGCCGTTGGGAATCGCGCGGAAGTCGTCGCGCCCGCGGTCCTTTTGCCCGTGCAGGTTAAAGCTACAGTGGTCGGTCGCAATCGTATCGATCTCGCCGGCCACAAGCGCCTCGCGCAGTGCCGCACGGTCGCCGGCATGGCGCAGCGGCGGACTCATCACGTACTTGGCGCCCGCAAAGCCGTCCTCGCCCTGCTCCAAGTAGCACGTGTCGTCGAGCATCAGATACTGAGGGCATGTCTCGACATAGATGTTCTTCTGCCCGCGCGCTTTGGCAGCGCGAATGGCCTCGAGCCCCAGCTTGGTCGAAAGGTGCACCACGTTGACCGGAGCGTCCCCGGCCAAGTGCGCCAGATACAGCAGGCGGCTCACGGCCTCGGCCTCACACACGTCTGGACGGCTGAGCGCATGGCCCTCGGGCCCGTGGATACCCTGCTCAAACACGCGCTTCTGCAGCGCGTTGACCAACGTGCCGTTCTCGCAATGCACGCACAGGATACCGCCCACGCGCTTGAGCTCCTCCAGCACCTCGAGCGTCTCGGCATCGTCCAGGCGCAGATGGTCGTAGGCAAAGTAGGTCTTAAACGACGACACGCCCGCCTCGCGCATGGCCGAAAGATCGGCGCGGTTGCGCTCATTCCACTCGGCAAGCGCCATATGGAAGGCATAGTTGGCGGTGCAGGTGCCGTCGGCGCGATGATGCCACTCGACCAAGGCATCGGGCATGGTCACGCCGCGATCGGCCGTCGCGTAGTCCACAATGGTCGTCGTGCCGCCGCAGGCAGCCGCGCGCGTGCCGGTCTCAAAGCTATCGGCTGTCCAATCCATGCCGGTCCAGCACTGCATGTGCGTGTGGCCGTCGATAAAGCCGGGAAACACCCAACAGTCGGTGGCGTCCTCGACGGTATCGCCCTCGCCCGGCTCGATTGCCGCGGCAATCCGCACAATCTTGTCGCCCTCCATGGCAAGATCGGCGCGGCGAAGCCCCTGGGGCGTCACGAGTGCGCCGTTTTTGATGATGATCATAATTGCTCCTTATTGATTGATGCAGTTGGCCACGCGATCAAAATACGAGCAGGCGGCGATATGCTCCGTTATGCGTCGCTGTCCTTTGACGGTATCGACGTCCCACAGCTCGTAGGCACGCGCCTCGACCAGCACCACGTCGGCACGGTCCTTGAGGATCGAACCGCCGCCGTCCTTACCCTCAAGACACATAAGTGCATCGAACAGTTCCGCCGGAAAGATCACCGGGCTCGAAGGCTCACCGTTGCACGCAAGGCGCACCGGATGCTTGCGGCCACGCTCGTCAAATGCACGAACCATAGCCTCAAAAGAATCCGAACTCACGAGCGGCTGGTCGCCCGGCAAAAAGAGGCAACCTTTCCAGTTGCGTTCGACTCCCCACGAAAGCCCCGCACGGACGCTTTCGCTGCGCAGCTCGCCATCGTGCAGCACACACGGGCAATGCTTATCCTCGCAAATCCGAGCGACCTCGGGCCAACGCGTCGAAACCACAACGTCAAAGCCCCGGGGAACCGAATCAATGGTCCGGGCAATCAGCGGCTCGTCATAGATATCGGCGAGCATCTTGTTAGAGCCAAATCGCTTGCCCTCGCCCGAAGCCATAATCACGCAACCAAGTTTCATGGCGATACCTCCCCTGAAACCATCGTACCCATAACTCGCGTCGCGGGGCATCTACATCGAAAGCGCTTATCCCGCACGCCCACGATGCAAAAAGGGGCACCCCGCCGGTTGGCAGAGCGCCCCCTTTACATGGCTTACCTCAACCCAGCTTTAGGCCTGGAACCAACGGGCGGTGTTGCGCTCGTCGAGGGCCTTGAGGGTAGCGGCGGGATCGGCAACCTTCTGCAGGAACATCATGGCTGCGATGGCGTACGGCTTGTAGCTGGCCTCCTTGTACATGCCCACGCGGTGCATGTCGAAGACGTCGGCGTTGACCTCGCCGTGCTCGCAAGAGACACCAGAGATGTCGGCGGGCAGCGGATGCATAAAGATGGTGTCCTGGCCGTTGGCGGTCTTCTCCATGAGCTCGGTCGTGGAGCACCAATCCTGATGCGTAGCGTTCTGAGCGAGCAGCTCCTTCTCGAGCGCAGCGATGCCGGCGTCGTCGCCCTCGGCGTACAGGTTGGTGCGCTTCTCCATGGCGGCAAACGGAGCCCAGCTCTTGGGGATCACGATGTCGGCGCCCTCGAAGGCCTCAGCCATAGTGTTGACCTGCTTAAAGGTGGTGCCGGACTCGGCGGCGTAGCCCTTAGCGCGCTCGACGACCTCGGGCATGAGGTCGTAGCCCTCGGGGTGGGCCAGGGTGACGTCCATGCCAAAGCGGGGCAGCAGGCTGATCAGCGACTGCGGGCAGGACAGCGGCTTGCCGTAAGAGGGCGAATAGGCCCAGGTAACGGCGACCTTCTTGCCCTTGAGGTTCTCGAGGCCGCCAAACTCGTTGATGAGGTAGAGCATGTCGGCAGAGGACTGCGTGGGGTGATCGGAGTCGGACTGCAGGGAGATGAGCGTGGGACGGTGATCCAGAACGCCGTCCTCGTAAGCCTGCTGCACGGACTCGGAGACCTCGGCCATGTAGGCGTCGCCCTTACCGATGTACATGTCGTCGCGGATGCCGATGACGTCGGCCATGAAGGAAATCATGGTAGCGGTCTCGCGGACGGTCTCGCCGTGGGCGATCTGGGACTTCTTCTCGTCCAGGTCCTGCAGCTCAAGGCCGAGCAGGTTGGCGGCCTTAGAGAAGGAGAAGCGCGTGCGGGTGGAGTTGTCGCGGAACAGCGAGACGGCCAGGCCCGAGTCGAAGATCTTGGACGAAACGTTGTTCTCGCGCAGCTCGCGCAGGGCGTCGGCGACGATGTAGAGCGCCTTGAGCTCATCGGTGGTCTTATCCCAGGTGTGCAGGAAGTCGCTGCCGTACATGCCCTTAAAATCGAGGCCGTTCAGCTGCTCGACGAGCTCGGTAAACTTGGCGTCCATGTAAATGTCCTTTCTAAAGGTGAAACGATCGCAATGAGTAGATGCGCTCCGACATGCGCGTGTGGCTAGAACATGCAGAGCACTATGACGAGGACCCGCTACCGTCGAGGAAGCATGGGAGATAACGACCGCGGGCCCCGAGTCAACAGGGGGTGCCGGGGGACACGAGCGGCCCCCGGCTCAACAAAATCGAGGAATGGGACTAATCGATCTTGTTGTTGGTCAGACCGGCGCGGAACACGGTGGCGTCGCCATCGGCCTGGCTCGGATCGTAGAGGTTCAGGGCAGCCACGTACATGGCGGCAGCGGTGACCAGGTCGTCCTTGTAGGTGACCTCGTTGGGAGCGTGAGCCTGAGACTCGGCACCCGGGCCAAAGCCGACGCAGGGGATGCCGTAGCGGCCCTGGATGGAAACGCAGTTCGTGGAGAAGGTCCACTTGTCGCACAGCGGACGACCGGTGCGCTTGTCCATGCTGGGCTCGCAGCCGATGCGCTCGTCACCGAACATGGCCTTGTGGGCGTCGACGAGGGCCTTGACGTGCGGAGCGGTCTCCTTGTTGATCCACGTGGGGAAGTAAGCCTCGGTCTCGTAGACCTCGCCGGTCCAGGACGGACGGTCGTACATGTACATGGAGACCTTCACGTCGTCGCCGTACTTCTTGGCGGCCGGCAGGTTACGGATCTCGTCCAGGCAGGACTCCCAGGTCTCACCGGCGGTCATGCGACGGTCGATGGAGATGGCGCAGGAGTCGGCGACGGCGCAGCGGCTGGGGCTGGTGTAGAAGATCTGGCTGACGGTGCAGGTGCCGCGGCCCAGGAAGCGGGCGTCCTCGAAGTGCTCCGGGTTGTACTTGGGGTCGAGCATCTTGACGAGGCCCTTGATGTCGGTCGACTCGTCGCAGCCGTTGTTGTTGAGGGCGCGGACGTCGGCGATGATGTCGGCCATCTTGTAGATGGCGTTATCGCCGCGGTCGGGAGCGGAGCCGTGGCAGGAGGTGCCGTGAACGTCGACGCGGATTTCCATGCGGCCGCGGTGACCGCGATAGATGCCGCCATCGGTGGGCTCGGTGGAAATGACGAACTCGGGCTTAATGCCGTCCTTGTTGTAGATGTACTGCCAGCACATGCCGTCGCAGTCCTCTTCCTGGACGGTGCCGACGACCATGATCTTGTAGCCCTCGGGGATGAGGCCCATGTCCTTCATCATCTTGGCAGCATAGGTAGCAGAAGCCATGCCACCCTCCTGGTCGGAGCCGCCGCGGCCGTAGATGATCTCGTCGGTCTCGTAGCCCTCATAGGGATCGGCATCCCAGTTCTCGATGTTGCCGATGCCGACGGTGTCGATGTGAGAGTCGATGGCGATGATCTTGTCGCCCTCGCCCATAAAGCCCATGACGTTACCCAAGCCATCGACCTTGACCTCGTCATAGCCGAGGCTCTCCATCTCGGCCTTGATGCAGGCGACAACCTCACCCTCCTCGCAGGACTCAGAGGGGTGAGAGATCATGGCGCGCAGGAAGCGAGTCATATCAGCACGATGAGACTCCGCAGCAGCCTTAATGGCATCAAAATCGAGTTCTTTAGTCATAACAGTCAACCTTTCTACAAGGGTTTACCTACAGGTAGATATTTCAGATAGATCACTTGTGCCAAGCAGCGTGAGGTCGAGCACCCCACAAGCAAGTAACCATAGGAGGCGGACGGAGGACTTTGCTCCGTCGCGAGTTCCGCACGAGCCGGAGAGCACTTAATGTGCTCTCCGTGCGAGCAGGACTGTCCGAGCAGGGAGTAAAGTCCTCCGGCTGCCTCCGGACAGGTCAGCCTGCTAGCAGGTCGGATACTCGCCCTCCCAGACGATGCGACGGTACTGATCCGGATCGGTGTCGCCCTCGGTGGAGAAGCAGAGCACGGAGCTCGTCTTGTCCAGGCCGATGAGCTCCTTGAGCTCGGCGTACTCGGGGTCGAGCATGAGGGTCTCGACTAGGCCGGTGGTCACTGCGCCGGACTCGCCGGAGATGACGCGCGGGTCGCCCTTCTCGGGAGCGCCCAGGGTGCGCATGCCGCGAGCGGTGACCCAGTCGGGGCAGGACACGAAGGCGGTGGTGTGGTTGCGCAGGATATCCCAGCCCAAGATGTTGGGCTCGCCGCAGCACAGGCCGGCCATGATGGAGGGCATGTCGCCGTCCACGATGCGCGGGTCGCCGTCGCCGGCGGCAGCGCCCTTGTACAGGCAGGCGGCAGGCGCGCACTCGACCACGACGAAGGTGGGCGGGTTATCGGGATACAGGTTGGTGAAGTAGCCCACCACGGCGCCGGCGAGCGAACCCACGCCAGCCTGGACAAACACGTGCGTCGGGCGGTTGATGGCCATCTCGCGCAGCTGCTCGGCAGCCTCGGAAGCCATGGTGCCGTAGCCCTCCATGATCCAGGACGGGATCTTCTCGTAGCCCTCCCAGGCGGTGTCCTGAACGATGACGCCGCGCTCGCAGGCATCGGCCTCGGCGGCGGCCATGCGCACGCACTCGTCGTAGTTGACCTCTTCGATGGTCACCGTGGCGCCCTCGGCGGCGATGTTATCGAAGCGTGGCTTGGTGGAACCCTTGGGCATGTGCACGACGGCCTTCTGGCCCAGCTTGTTGGCAGCCCATGCCACGCCGCGGCCATGGTTGCCGTCGGTGGCGGTAAAGAAGGTAGCCTGGCCAAAGTCCTTGGCAAGCTGATCGGAGGTCAGGTAATCGAAGGTGCACTCGGCAACGTCCTTGCCGGTCTCGTCGGCAATGTAGTTGGCCATGGCAAACGAACCGCCCAGGACCTTAAAGGCGTTGAGGCCAAAGCGATAGCTCTCGTCCTTAACGCACAGGTTGGACAGGCCCAGGCGCGCGGCCTGGCCATCCAGGCGGGCAAGCGGAGTGACGGTGTACTGGGGGAACGACTGGTGGAAGGCGCGGGCCTTCTTCACGTGGTCGAGGCTCATGATTCCCAAGTGCTTGTCATCGCTCTTGGGCATCGTGTTGCCCGCCCACTGGATCTTATCGGCCATACGGTGAACTCCTTAAGTTCTCTCTTGCCGGCCCCCGCATACGCGTTTCAGCCCGATCCCATTCACACGGCTGAACTTTTATGTGGATGCCAAACAAAAAGTTTGTTAGCACTGTTCTATCACACTTTTTGATTGGAAAACCTAACAAATTGTTTGTTGCCGTAATCGGTACCTTTTCGCCGCCGAACGGTCACATAACACAGCGACGCTTTCGTTATTTGCGAACAAGTGGGGTTTATGGCACAGTGAGCCCAAACTAATTTTTAGGAAGGCACCCATGACCCCCGCACAGATTGAGTTCTACAAGCGCCTTGCACACGGCCTGGCGCTCCAATTTGGCCCCAACTGCGAAGTCGTCGTCCACGACCTGGAGACCGAGGACGTGGACCGCTCCATCGTAGTGATCGAAAACGGCCACGTCAGCGGGCGCAAACTGGGTGACGGCCCCAGCCATATTGTGCTTGAATCCATGCACGAGGGCACCGCCGACGTGCACGACCGCGAGCCGTACCTCACCAAAACCGCCGATGGCAAGCTGCTCAAGTCCTCGACCATCTTTATCCGCAACGATGAGGGCAAGCCCGTCGGCATTTTGGGCATCAACTTTGACATTACGCTTATGAAGGCTTTTGAGCGTTCGCTCGACGCCTTTACCGGCACCGGCGGCACGGGCTACACCGAGCCCGAGCCCATTACCAAGAACATCGGCGACCTGCTCGAGGACCTGCTGCACGAGTGCGAACAGTTTGTGGGCAAGCCCGCGGCACTCATGACCAAAGACGAGCGCATTCGTGCCATTGGCTACCTCGACCGTCGCGGCGCCTTCCTCATTTCCAAGTCGAGCGAACGCGCCTGCGAGTTCTTTGGCATCTCCAAGTACAGCTTCTATAGCTACCTCAATGAGGCCAAGGCGGCGGCCGACGGCAAGTAGGCACTCGCCTAGATTGCCCCTCCCCTTTTGGGCGCGAGTTCTGGAAAGCTCGAATCCAAGACCGAGCCGCTTGGGAAGTTCCATATAATCGATGTCATTAGTATTTCGAAAGGGTGGAACAGAATGGCGTTGAGCAAGGCATCATGCACCGGTCGCGGATTGATTCCGGCAATTGGTGGACATGTGCACCGCATGTTCGATGAGGGTGAAGACGACCTGTTTTCGCTGAGCCTTGACGACGTGATGGATGATCGCCCGTGGACCGCCGACGAACTCATGGGCGGCGGGGCTCGCCCGTCAAGCCCCAATCCCGCACTTGCGCCTAAGCCCGCATCTGCGCCGGCTCCTGCGCAGTCGCCTGTTTCGACGCCCGCGTCTGCGCCCACACCCACTTCGGCGCCCACGCCCACTCCCCGCCCCGCAAGCGACCCGTCCGAGACGGCGGCGTTTCTCGCTGCAGCGACGCAGGGCAAATCGGCCGACAGCACCGTTATGTACAGCGCCCGGCAGTTGCCTGTTCCTGCGGCACGCAAGCCTCCGGTCACAAGGCTCGATGAGCCCGTTGCCCATCAGGTTGCCTACGATTCCTGGGCTGCAGCCGATCTGGATGAGACCTCTACCGGCATGCCGGCGCTCGACGTTCCAGTTAATCCGCTTTTTGCCGCCAACACGAGCGCCGCGGGCTATGAGGGCGGTGCGGCATATTCCGATTATTCCGATGGCTATGCTGACGCCGGTCGCATCGAGACCGAGGATTATGGCACCACATCGAGCGATTATCTCAACGATCCGTACGCCGCCACGCCTGCACCGGAATATGACCCGGAGGCCGCGTCCGCACCGGCGTATACCAAAAGCACGGGCGAAGAGCGCTTCGCCGATTATTACGCCGAGGAAAAGGCGCTGCGTTTTTCGGAATTTCCGCAGGCAGTCAAGGTTGCCTTTATCGCCATTGTCATTGCCCTGCTCGGTGTCATTGCGTTTGAGGGATTCCGGCTGTTCTCCGGCCCCACCCAAGCGGAGTCGGAGACCCAGCAAAAAGAGGACGATAACGAGTATCTGGACATCAACACCCTCAAGGGCGACCCCAACGACGGGGACGATGAGTAGCGAGAGCTGAAGGCGGCCGCAGGATCCCGCATCCAGCACCGGCTTCTAAGTGCTGTTTTGTCATCCAGCTACACTTTTCCGAAGTTTTAAGGTGCCTATTTCGACACTTTTCCGTACTTTTACACGGCTGATTTCGACACTTTTTCTGATTTAAGCCTAGCGACAGCCGGCGAAATCAAGCGCCGCCCGCGCGTCATTTCGCAAGCGGTGCCTGATTTCTGTCCGTACACGTTGATAGACTCCATCGTGCCCGCAAGGAGCGGGCGTGTTTTATCCAGAGTCGGGGTAGAGAGTTGGCTCCACGATTCCGACGCCAACCGGCCAAGAGGCACGGTGGCCCTGCCAACATCGATGAAAGGAGTCCGTATGGACAATTTCTCTGTGCGCAGCGAGCGTAACTTCCACAACCTGATCGTCAAACCGAATCACATGCATCTTCTGGATAAGCCAAATGGCTACGCCTCGGCCATGATCAAGAGCAGCCTCTCCCACCAGATGCGCTTTACGGTACAGAAGCTCGAGGAAAAGCTCTGTGCTGCTGGCAATCCGCATGTGTTGCAGATCAAGCCACTCGGAGACGACTCTCGTGAGCCATCTAGCTGGAAGCTCTTTGCCGACGGCGCGTGCATCGCGGACGGCTCGGTCGACTTTGCCCGCAAGTATTTCTGCGAGAGCGCCGAGGTGTTCCTGGATCTGTGTCGCGATGCCGTCGACGCAGCCGAGCTACGCCAGTGGAGTCAGAGGGAGTACGAGCTGCTGAGCGTGGCGCGCGGGATCGCGGGGGCGTAGGCAGACAGACCAGACAGCTCGTCATACTGGTTGACGCTTCGATTCAAACAGCAGGGCGGGCTCGAGCTTACAGCCCCGCCATGCCAAACCGAATGGCGTTCTCAAAAGGCCTACCCCCTCCGCCTTCAGCTTTAGCAGCAGGTCGCCCAGCTCGGAGCACTTGCTGGAAAGGCGCGTCTGAGCTCGCTCGCCCATCCCCCACCGTTGACGGACCTCCTGGGCGCGCGGGCTCACGCGGTAGTCCCCGTCCATCATCTGCTTGAGCAGCTTGGCGGTCACGCGCGCATCGGCTAGGGCGCTGTGGGCGTGACCCGTCGACTCGTCGAACTCGATGCCAAACCACGTCGCTGCGTCACTCAAAGAGACGCACCCGTGGCTGCTCATGTCCATGATCGAGGTGTAAAACGCCTGCAGGTCGGCCCAGTCCGTAGGAAATGCGGAAAGATCGATGTGCTTTGCTTGACACTCGATCAAAAGCTGTCGACGATCCGCCCCGCTCCAACAGACCACCTGGGCGGAGTAGCGCCCGATCCAATCGCTGAGCCTTTTGATCACCATGTAGAGCGGATCGGCCATCGCGGTGCCCACGGCCGATATCCCTGTGAGCTCGCGGACGGGGAACGCAACGCCTTCGGTAAATTCCGTCTGTACAAACTGCGAGAACTCGCCCATAACGTTGCCGTGGTAATCGAGCTTGACGGTGCCGGCCTCGATAATCTCATTGCACAGTCCACGGCGCTGACGCTGCTTTGGCACCGGCGCAAACTCAAAGTCCAGCACAATCTGGCGCGCAAAGTTCGTCGTATCGATAGCCGAGATACACGGCGTCTTTTCAGCTGACACGGTTGGGCCTTTCTCCGTCAACTGCCGCTCGTTACATAGGCGGCTACATTGCCGTAAGGATAGGCGCCCGTGCGGACACAAAAGCGGGACGCAATGCCACGCGCGCCAGGCATACGCCATGCAGACGGCCCCAAGAGAATCGCCCGCTCTATTCAAATGCCTGAAAAAGATTTAGGCCCGGTGACTTGAATCAGAGGTCATCCCGGGCCCATCAGAGCTCGTAGAGCTCTTGGTTGCTTTGGTCTCGCTCTTCACGGCGCTTATCGAACTTTCCGAGGCACTCAAGCAGCATTCGAAGCATAAAAAGAGGGGTCGACGCCGTTAAGGCATTGACCCCTTAAACTGAGTAACGGCGCTGCCCAGCTCTTCACTACTTGGGCTGCCGTCGACTTTATTCTACCCACGGGTGCCAGGTTTAACAAATGGATTTTCGGTAACGAGGCCTCGGCAACCGCCGCCTTGATTGGCGACCCATGCTCTGCCACAGGCCGAGGGTTGTCGAAAAGTCGAACATTATAGCTACCCATAATATAGCCAGCTATAACGTCATTCGACGACCGGCGCAAACGCCCACGCGGACACGAAATGCGCTGCGGTGCCATTGGGGATTATGGGATGCGCTTTCCGCTCGAGGCCTCAACCGGAAACGACATCCCGGTCTGAAGGCCAAATCCGGGGCGTAGTTTCCGCTTGAAGACCGATTCGGAAAGGTTGTCCCGTTCTGGAGCCAAATACTGGGTCGTAGTTTCCGCCAAGCATGCCATCCGGAAAGCGTGTCCCGTTCTGAGCCTGAATTCTGGGATGAACTTTCCACTGAAGCATCTACTGGAAAATACATCCCGTTCCGAGGCTTAATTCTGGGATGCACTTTCCGCGGAGAGACTACCGTTTTTCGAAAAAGTACACGTCCCTAAACTTACCAGGTCTTCATAACTTGTTGCCGTTCACGGGAGCCAATCACCGCCCACCGATTCAAACAAGAAATATGTCGCCAAAAGCAGGTCATCTACCTGCATGGTTAGATTTTGGTCAGCTTTTGGTCAGCTGAGCGGCAAGTTCCAGCTGATACGTTCTTGCTACCCAAAAGGAGGCGGTAGCTCATGACCCATTGCAATGACCAGCTCATCGACCAACTGCTCACTCAAGCCGAACAAGAGAGGCGCTGTCTGATTCCCCCGAGCGCGGCGATTCGAAAAGCGCTCCTTCGGCGCATCGGCAGCGCGGTCGTCTCGCCCATGCCGGGACTGTTCGCGCGCAAAATGCGCTGGGATGAGCTCAACCGGGCGCAGCGTCATAGCGAGATTATTTGCGCCCTTGCGATCATCCACCCCGATTGGACGTTCTGCTCGTTTTCGACCGCCTGTCTGCTTGGGCTCGAGGTCTCGTGGCGACACCTGAATGTCGTGCATGTCTGCAGCGCCACCAAGCCGTCGGCTCGCCCGGGCGCGCATATTCAGCGGCATCAGATCGAGCCGGCCGGAGCAATACGTAGAGCCGGCATATCGGTAACGCCGCCCATTCAAACGGTCACAGATTGTCTGCTGCAAACTGGTTTTGCCGACGGCATGCCCATTGCCGATTCGGCGATCTTAAAGCTCGGCCTTGCGCGGGAACAGCTGATGGAGGCCGTTGAGCAACGAGCGACTGCCCGCAATGGTCGCGCGATTCGCACCGCCCTCACAACGCTTCGATATGCCGACGCCCGCGCCGAGAGCGGCGGGGAATCGGTCGCCCGAGCCGTCATGATCGAGACGGGCTTTGCGCCCGACTGGCTTCAATACGAGTTGACGGACCCCTTCAATTCGGCCAAGCCCATACGAACGGACTTTGCCTGGGAGCGCCAGGCGCGGGAACTCACGCTGGGCGAGCTCGACGGGCTCATCAAATATACCGACCAGACCATGCTGGCCGGACGCACCACCGCCGAGGCGCTCGTCGCCGAACGACAGCGCGAGGCGCACCTATCGCTCTACGGTCACCCTCTGCTGCGCTTTACCATGAACGAGGTCCGCTCGGCAGGAATGCTCGCCAAAAAGCTGCAGACGGCAGGCATCCGGCAGACCGCGCTGCCGACATGGCTCAACGAGGTGGACCTGTAGGAGCTGCTAGGCCACGCATCGCCAGATCGCATCCCCCTATCTGGGCCGCGTTTTCCCAACGACCACGCCAACGGAAAGCGCGTCCTAGCCTGGACGCTCAAAACGGGATGCACTTTCCGGATGGCGGGCCTGGCGGAAAGCGTGTCCCGGAATCCCGTCTCAGAGCTGGACAGGCTTTCCGGTTGAGTCCTTCAGCGGAAACCGCATCCCGGAATAAACACTCAAACTGGGATGCAGTTTCCAAGTGAATGACAACCGGAAAGTGCGTCCCGGAATAGGAGCTCGGAACGGGATGCGCTTTCCTGACGAAGCTCCTTGCGGAAAGCGTGTCCCAGAATGAAGACTCAGAATGGGATGCAATTTCCGCCTGAAGGCGATTCGGAAAGCATATCCCATTCTGGCATCGAATTCCAGGTCGCAGTTTCCGGTTGAGGGCTGTTCCGGAAAGCGCATCCCATTCCAGGCGCGGATTCCGGGACGCAGTTTCCGCATGCGGCCCCATTGGGAAAGTTCATCCCGTTCCGAGGCTTGAATCCGGGATGCTGCCTCCGCTCCAAACAAAAGGCCCCGGCTCGTGATGGAGCCGGGGCCAAAGACGCAGCATATGTAGTTGATGTTGAGCGCGAACAGCCCGTCAGCAATGGGCGTCCGCGTTCTACCCTACCCGCGGTGACGGGCGCGACTGTACGGCGTATCCACCATGGGCAGATCCGGACGCAGCTTGCCGTCAAATGCGCGATAGGCGTTCTGCACGGCGGGCGCCGTGGGGATCGTGGCGATCTCGCCGATGCCCTTGCCGCCGTATGCCACGGGCAGCAGCTCGTCCTTCTCCACGTAGATGGCGTGGATATCCGGAATCTCGGGCGCACGGAACAGCCCGAGCGTACCGTACCTGGCCTGGGGCACGCAGTCCTTGAGCGGCCAGTCCTCGGTAAGCGCATAGCCCATACCCATGAGCACGCCGCCTTCGATCTGACCCTGGATGGAGATGGGGTTGACCACCTTGCCGGAATCGTGCGCGGCATAGACCTCGCTCACGCGGCCATCATCATCCAAAATGACCACATGCGTGGCAAAGCCGTAGCAGATGTGGCTCTTGGGATTGGGAACGTCGGCACCCAGCTTGTCGGTCGGCTCCAGGTACACGTAGCCAAACTCACAGCCCTCGAGCGCCTTGATGGCAGTCACGGGGTCCTGAGGATGCATACCCTGGCCGGCGACGAGCTCCTGCGTGCGCAGCTGATAGGCGCGACCGTCGTCGTACTCGATCTTGACGCCGTCACCATGCGCGCTCACGGGAGCATCGGGCGCAGGCTTGCCGGCCTCGATGCCAAGCATGGCATCGCGCAGTAGGAAGGCGGCGCCGCGCACGGCCTCGCCGGTCACGACCGTCTGACGCGAACCAGACGTGGTGCCGGAGTCGGGAGCGTTCTCGGTGGAGCACTCACCGTTAGCGATGCAGCGAAGCGGCAGACCGCACGCCTCGGCAACGTCCTGCAAAAAGACGGTGTTGCAGCCCTGGCCGATGTCGGACGTGGCGGCATAGACCACGGCCACGCCGTTCTCGACGCGAATCTTGCAGCGGCCGGCATCGGGCAGGCCCACGCCCACGCCGGCGTTCTTCATGGCGCAGGCGATACCGGCGTGTCCGGGATGCGCATAGTAGGCATCCTTGACCTCAAGCAGCGTCTCCTTAAGCGCCGTGGAGCAGTCGGCAATCTGGCCGTTGGGCAAAACCTCACCCGGCTCGATGGCGTTTCTGTAACGAATCTCCCACGGATCCAGGCCGACCTTTTCGGCCAGCAGGTCGATCAGGCTCTCGAGCGCAAACTCGGACTGGCAAACGCCAAAGCCGCGGTACGCGCCGGCGGGCGGGTTGTTGGTGTAGTAGCCAAAGCCGCGAATGTCGGTGTTCTGGTACTTGTAGGGGCCGACGGCATGCGTGCAGGCGCGCTCGAGCACCGGGCCGCACAGCGACGCGTAGGCGCCGGTATCAAAGTTGATCTCGCAATCCAGGCCGGTAAAGTTGCCCTCGGCGTCGCAGCCCAGCGTAAAGGTGCCGTCCATGGCATGACGCTTGGGATGGAACGCGAGCGACTCGGCACGCGTGAGCTTGCACTTCACAGGACGCTGGAACTTATATGCGGCGAGCGCGGCCAGATGCTGGATGGACACGTCCTCCTTACCGCCAAAGCCGCCGCCCACGAGCATGGTCTCGACGACCACGCGCTCGGGCTCGTTGTCCCAGCCAAACATGTGGGCACACTCTTTGCGCGTGTCGTAGGCACCCTGGTCGGTCGACTGCACCTTGACGCCGTTCTTGTACGGGAAGGCAACGGCGCACTCGGGCTCCAAGAAGGCATGCTCAGTAAAGGGCGTGGTAAAGCGCTGCGTTACGGTAAACGCGCTCTCTGCCAGCGCCTTGGCGGCGTCGCCGCGCGTCACGTGACGGCTCTGGCACACGTTGTCCTTGAGCTCCACCGTGTTGCCAAAGGCAAAGAAGCTGTCGTGCAGGCGCGGGGCGTCGGCAGCCCTAGCCTCGACAATGTTGCGCACGGGCTCCAACGGCTCGTAATCGATCTTTACGAGCTTTTTGGCCTTCTCGAGCGTCGCTTCGTCCTCGGCGACCACCAACACAATGGCATCGCCCACGCAGCGGGTGATATCGCCTGCCGCGATCATGACGTCCCAGTCCTGGATAAGGTGGCCGACCTGGTTGACCGGCACGTCCTCGGCGCGCAGGATGCCCACCACACCGGGCAGGGCCTCGGCCTTGGAGGTATCGATGGAGAGCACGCGGGCGCGCGGATACTTGGAGCGCACGGCGCTGGCGTAGGTCAGACCCGGCTGATCGAGCTCGTCGATGTCGTCGGGATACTTGCCCTCGCCGAGCACTTTCTTGCGCACGTCAATACGGAAGGCGCGCTTGCCCACGCCGTAGTCGTCGCCGCGCTCCAGGTCCTCGTCGATCTGCTTTTCGCCGCGGAGCACCGCAGCGGCTAGCGAAATGCCCTCGATAATCTTCTTGTAGCCGGTGCAGCGGCAGACGTTGCCGCGGATGGCGTACTTGATCTGCTCCTCAGTGGGCTCGGGGTCCTCGGCGATGAGCGCCGCACCCGCCATGACCATGCCGGGGATGCAAAAACCGCACTGCACGGCGCCCACGGCGCCAAAGGCGTACACAAAGGCCTCGCGCACGTCCTCGGGCAGGCCCTCAACGGTCACGATGTTGCGGCCGGCGGCAAGAGCGGTGGTCAGCACGCATGCCTTGACGGCCGCGCCGTCTACATGGATGGTGCAGGTGCCGCAGGCGCCCTCGGAGCAGCCGTCCTTGGCGGAATGGATGTGCAGGTCGTCGCGCAGGTAACGCAGCAGCGGTTTATTCTCCGTCGTCGTGCGCTCAACGCCGTTAACGGTAAAAGTGAATTCCTGTGCCATGGTGATTCCCTTCTACACGCCGGCGGCGATGCCGGTGCGGTCGTGGATGGCGCCATGCGGGCAGACGACGGCGCACATGCCGCACGACAGGCAGTCCGCGCCGTCGATATGGGCGCAGTTGTCCTCGATGCGGATAGCGCCGGCGGGGCACTTTTTAGCGCACATGCCGCAACCGATGCAGCTGGTGTCGCAGATCTTGCGGGCGATGGCCCCCTTATCGGTGTTGTTGCAGCGCACCAGGATGTTCTGGTAGCCGGGAACGAAGGCAATCACGCGCTGTGGGCACGCCATGCCGCACAGGCCGCAGCCCGTGCACTTTGAGCGATCCACGCGGGCGATGCCATCGACCAGCGCAATGGCACCGTGGGGGCAGGCCGTGACGCAGGCGCCACAGCCAATGCAGCCTT
>CABMOY010000039.1 GCA_902388345.1 uncultured Collinsella sp. | reverse complement strand
GGGGCTATGCCGCGGTACGAGGCCAGGTGGTCGTGGTCCGGGAACCTCGCGATGTCGAATGACACCGCGAGGTTCGCCGCCGTCCTCGGCGGCCTCGACCCCCGAGTGGGCGATCCCCACGCGCTAACGCCTGCAAACAAGGGGATTGCCAAGACGCCGCCGGGCACCTCCGTCATAGACGTGGAAGTGCGGCCGCGCTGAAGCACTGCGCGGTGTCTGCTCGCTTATGTGCGCATCACGAAGGAAGACCAGATCGGTGAGCGGGATTGGCCCGAAGTCGAGAGATTCCCATCAGCCTCTCGTCGGTCGATGACCGGTTCACCACGCAGGAAGAGCGTGACGGAAGGTCTCGCAAAAAGGCTCCGAGCGCGGCGTGCTCATGCCCGTCGTGGTGCGCCCGAAGGGGGGGACGGCTGCTACGAGCTCGATCATTTGCGAGGAGAAGACGAACCAGTCGTTGCAGATCCAATATGGATCTCGCCGACCTCGGCAAGCTGCTCGATGAGTGGAAGCCCTGTCGGGTCGTCTATTTCAACACCACCCAGAATGATGGTGTCATCGCGCAGGTCGATCTGCGTGTTGAGCACAGCGAGGTTAAAGCCGGAGGCCACAAATCCGATAGCAGCCAGGACGAGCCCCGTGGCAACAAGCCCACCCGCTACGGCAAGGTAAATCCTTTTTACGCTGGACATGTTTGCACTCCTTCCTATGCCGTGAGCGGCGCCGCTTCGGCGCCCATGCGGCTCTTATTGCCTCGATCTTTCCAGAAGGGCGAAACGGCTTTCTTCGCCCAAAGGGCAGAGAGGCGCGCGATCTGCTTGGACGCCGTCCAGGCGCCGGCTCCCGTGAGGAGCGCCACACCGACGGAAGCGAATCCCATTCCCATCGAGGCCAAAACGTACGGAACATGCCCGATAATGATGCCGTCCACGGCGAACAGGAGCCCTACCAGGCCCGCGCCCCCGAATGCCGCGGCCACGATCCACACGCAGAGCGCAAGAACCCAAATACAGATGTAGACTGCAGCGGCAACGGCGACGAACGCGAGCAGCAGCGGAATCCATACCGGAGAGCCCACGATGGCGAGCGCCCATAGAAGTGCCGTGCTCTTGCGCTTGGTCCTCGCGATCGCGCGCGGCACGGCGGGCAGTTCGTCGAGCGTTGCCTCGGCGACCTCACCGGGCGTGCCCATGGCGGCCACAGCCTCGGCCTCCGTCATGCCGTCCTCCATACGGTCGGCGATGGCCTCCGCGTAGAACTCCTGCGTTTCCTTTACCTGATCTGCCGGCAGGCAGGCCAGAAGCTCGCCCAGCCGGTTCAAGAACTCATCGCGCGTCATGGTGCGCCCCCTCCACGTAACGGTAGATCTCCTGCACGGATGGCCATTCGGCGAGGAACTCGGCGATACGCTCGCGCCCGGCGTCCGTGATGCGGTAGTACCTCCGCAGCCGCCCGTTGTGCTCGGCGGAGCGCGCGGTGATGCAGCCCGCCTTCTCCAGGCGCTTGAGCAACGGATAGAGCGTGGATTCCGTGAGCCCCATACTCGCGGGCACGTCCTTCACGATCTGATAGCCGTAGGATTCCTCGCCCGAGACGGCCGCGAGCACGCAGGCCTCGAGGAAGCCGCGCTTCATCTGTGCCTCCATCCGCACACCTCCTTTCGTAGTATACTGTGTAACACCTACTATATGACACATAGTATATGATGTCAACAGTTGTCGTATAGGGAGTCCGGTCTGTCTGTCCCCTGCGGGTACTCATTGGGGACGTACTTAAATGAGTACCCATCGCTCAAGGTGGCACCTGGGGACGTTCCTTATGTGCCGGCACTTTGGGACACTCCTTGTCAAGGTTTTGTTCCATCGTGCGGGTTGCTATTTAACGTGCGACAATGCCGTGTGGAAATCGAAATGTCTCCTGGGGGCTATCTATGCTGTACGAGTTTTGTGCCGAGAACTTTGAGCGTGTGCCGGCGGCTATCGATGCCGGTGCAAGGCGTATCGAGCTGTGCGACAACCTTGCCGTCGGTGGTACCACGCCCTCGGCCGGCGTTATCAGCACTACGGTCAGCTATGCTCACGAGCATGACGCGCGAGTGATGTGCATGATTCGCCCGCGTGGCGGTGACTTTCACTACAACCAGGACGAGCTGCGCATGATGGAGATGGACTTGGGTCTTGCCGTGAGCGCCGGCGTTGACGGCCTGGTCTTTGGCTGCTGCAAGCCCTGTGCCGGCGGCTGGGCGCTCGACGAGCTCACCCTCGGCGCCCTCGTGATGGCTACGGGCTGCGCGACCGAGGAGTGCAAGCGCGGGGCCGTCGATATCACCTTCCACATGGCCTTTGACCAGCTCTCGCTCGAGGCTCAGCTCGATGCCATTGACGCACTCGCCGACTGCGGCATCACGCGCATCCTGACGCATGGTGGTGCTGCCGGAACGCCGATCGAGGACAACCTGGAGCACCTGTCGTGTCTTGTCGAGTATGCGGGCGACCGCCTGACCATTCTTCCCGGTGGCGGCATTTCCACGGCCAATCGCGATACCGTGGCGGCGGCACTGGGCGTCTCCGAACTCCATGGCACCAAGATCGTGCCGCTGGAGGTATAACCCGTGGCGCTGGTATTTGACGTTCAGCAGGCGAACGGTAAGCCCGACGACAACCGTCGTCCCGGCACCGCGTGCCCCTTTTGCGATACCGAGGAACTTGCCGATATCATCCAGCGCGATGGTGACTGCATCTGGCTCGAGAATAAGTTCAAGACCTTGCGGGCCACCCGTCAGACCGTATTGATCGAGTCTGCCAACCACGACGCCGACCTGGCGACCTATGAACCGGATGAGCTGCATCATGTGATGCGGTTTGCCCTGGGCTGTTGGCAGCAGATGCTCGATTCCCAACAGTACCGCAGTGTGCTCATGTACAAGAACAAAGGCCCGCTTTCGGGCGGCAGCCTCGTCCATCCACACATGCAGATTGTGGGTCTGGAGCGGGAGGACGGTTATGCAGCACTAGCCCCCGCCAATTTCGAAGGCATCAATGTTTGGCAACAGGGGAGAATCTCGGTCAATATCTCAACCGAACCGATCATGGGGTTCTTTGAGATCAACGTTTCAGCCCCGCAGGGAATCGCCGCCAGCGATGACGCACGAGACCAAGCCGAGGCGGATCTCTTTGCCGATGCGATCCAGGTAGCTCTGCGCTATATCCTAAACGGGCACCACGGTGGTCGCGCAGAGTCGTACAACTTGTTCTTCTATCACCTGGGCGGTCGGACCATTGCCAAGGCGCTGCCGCGTTGGGTGGTTTCGCCCTACTTTGTCGGCTATCGTTTGGCCCAAGTCAATGCCGAGACGACGCTCGATATCGATGCTGAGCGTCTGCGTGCGCATCTGGAAACGCTCGTATAGCAAGACTAACACCCACGTAATGCGGACAGCCTAGCGCGCCATGGCGTCGCGGCCAGCCTCGACCCGCTTGCGCTGGGCGGCGCGCTCCTCGCCGGTCAGGCGCTCAAAGAGGTGTCCGATAATTGAGGCCAACACCTGCTGAAACAGCGTGCCGCACATGACGGGGAATACCACTTCGCCGGGAAAATACTGCGTGGCGATGACGGCACCCGAAGAGATGTTGCGCATGCCGCAGGTAAAGCACATGGTGGTCGTCTCGCTATACGGCAGGTGCAGGGCACGGGCGATCAGGACGCCGGTGATAAAGCCGCTGATGGCGAACACCAGAATAAAGAGGGCGACTTCCAAGCGCACCGCGTTCATGTGCAGCACGTACTCGCTCATGGCAGTGGAGTTGGATGCGATGACGCCCATCATCATGAACTTGCAGGCGGGCGAGAGCGCGGGAGAGAGTTTCTCGTGGCCCCAGCCGCGCGTGAGTTCATTGATGACAATACCGAGCACAGCGGGGATGGCGATCATAAAGGCCATGTTCTGCATCATGCTCGGCACGTCGATCGAGACGGTGGCGCCCAGCAGGAGCTTGAGCGTAAGCGGAATCGTCACAGGTGAGATGACCGAGGACGTCAGGATGATGGTGAGCGCGAGCGGGCCGTTGCCGCCGAACATGCTAATCCACATAAAGGCGGTGACTGCCACGGGTACGCTGTATTCGAGCACGATGCCGCAGACAAGGTTTGGGTTGGAACCAAAGAGCAGTGAGCCCATGGCATACGCCGCAATGGGGATGATCACAGCCGAGACAAATAACGCCAAAATCAGATGCAGGGGACGGCGGAATACCTCAGCCACCTGGTGAAAGGTGTTGCTGAGCGCACCTTGAAACGTCATAAAAGCAAACAAGGTGGGAACGATGGGTTTGAGCACGCCGATCTGCTGGGGAAAGAGCACGCCGAGCGTCACGCAAATCGGAACGATGACCTGCATGTGCCCCGCGAGAAACTTGCCCAGTCCAACCCATTGCTTCATATGCGCTTGTGACTCCCTTTGCTCGTGAATCCGTTTTGAATGGATATGCTAGACGCTTGCATGCGTCCGTGCGTCAGAAACGCTCGATTATTTCGAGGCTATTACCGCCCTCGTTTATCGAAACCGCGGCGTGCTGGACGTTGTGCGTCCGCGCTGCACGGTATAATAAATCCGTTCAACAGATCTGCCTGCCGAAGCGGGCATACACAGAGGACTCATCGCTATGAACCGTGAGAGGTATCGCGGCGACCTGCCCCTATCGGGGGTGGGCGCCTATGTCATCGCTTAAGACGACGCATCGCTGGGCGGTCGCTCGGCAAAACCCCGAGCTCGAAAAGGAGCTTTCGGCTGGCCTGGGCATTCCCGGGCTGGTGGCGCGTATTATGGTCGCGCACGGCATTACATCCATCGAAGAAGGTCAGCTGTTTTTGACGCCTTCGCTCGATCGCGACTGGGCCGACCCACTCATTATCCCGGGCATGTCGGTCGTTGCCGACCGCGTCGAGCGTGCTATTTGCAACCACGAGCACATTGCGGTCTTTGGCGATTTTGACGTTGACGGTATTACGTCGACCTGCCTGTTGACCGAGGCACTGCGCACGTTTGGCGCCGATGTCACGCCGTTTATTCCGCATCGCTTTGACGAGGGCTACGGTCTTTCGCGCGCGGCGCTCGACCGCGTTAACGAGCTCGCTCGCCCTCAGCTGATCGTGACCGTCGATAACGGTATTGCTGCCAAGGAAGAAGTCTCCTATCTGGAGAGCCTGGGGATCGATTTGGTGGTCACGGACCATCACGAGCCCTCCGACCAGGTGCCGCAGGGCGTGCCCCTGACCGACCCCAAGCTCGAGGACGAGGGCCCCTCGCGCGAGCTTGCCGGTGCCGGCGTGGCACTCAAGCTGGTGCAGGTCCTGGGCGAGCGTTTGGGCAAGCCGTCGTATTGGCGTTCGCTGATCGAGGTCGCGGCGCTGGGCACCGTGTCCGACATGATGCCGCTCACGCCCGAGAATCGCGCACTGGTCGCCGAGGGTATCCAGCAGATGCGCGTGACGGCCCGTCCCGGCTATATCGCGCTTGCCGCACTTGCCAAGGCCGACCTTTCTACCATTACGGCCGACGGCCTGTCGTTTTCGCTCATCCCTCGTCTGAATGCTGCCGGCCGCATGGCTGATCCCAAGCTGGCGCTCGACCTGCTGCTTGCCCGCGATCCCATCGAAGCAAGCGCACTGGCGGCTGAGCTCGAGGAAATCAATCGCCAACGCCGTGAGATCGAGGCGGAGCTCACGCGCGATGCCATGGCGAAGGTCGAGGAGACTTATGACGGCGGGCGCGCAATCGTCGTGGGCGGCGAGGGCTGGCACGAGGGCGTCAAAGGCATCGTGGCGAGCCGCTTGACCAATCGCTATCACGTGCCGGCGCTGCTGTTCTCGATCGAGGACGGTATCGCGCGCGGCTCTGGTCGCTCGGTGGGCAAAGTTAACCTGTTTGACGCCGTCGAGCGTTGTTCCGACCTGCTGATTCGTCGCGGCGGACATGCCGGTGCGGTGGGTGTGACCATCGAGGCATCCAAGCTCGATGAGTTCCGCCGCCGCCTTTCCGCCGTGCTATCGGAGCTTTCCGCCGAGGACTTTGA
This sequence comes from uncultured Collinsella sp., assembly GCA_902388345.1. Taxonomy (GTDB): domain Bacteria; phylum Actinomycetota; class Coriobacteriia; order Coriobacteriales; family Coriobacteriaceae; genus Collinsella. The sequence goes on along the minus strand of CABMOY010000039.1, from coordinate 10,041 downwards.
AGACACCGACGAGGTCGCCGCCACCGTCGACCTTTCCGAGCTGAATATCGAGACCATCGAGCAGATCTCCCGTCTTGAGCCGTTTGGCCAGGGCAACAAGGTGCCGCTGCTGGCTGCCGAGGGCGTGACGATGTGCGACCGCGCCGTGGTGGGCAAAACCGGCGAGCACATGCGCTTTGTGGCGACCGATGGCGCCGCGAGTGTGCCGGCCATTATGTTCCGCGTGCCGCAAATCGATAAGCTCATCAACTGCGATAGCGCTGTCGACTTGGTGTTCGAGGCCGTTGCCGAGCATTGGCAGGGGCGTGTGAAGCCCAAGCTCATGATCAAGGATGTTCTGGTTCGCGATACCACGCTGCCCAGCGTCGATGATCCGGCATGCGAGCTTCGTCGTGGCGTGCAGCCGGCGGATTCCGGCCTGCGCCTGGAGTCGCGTAAGCGCGAGACGCTCGCCCAGCTTTCCTATACCGAGCTCACGCGCTCGCTTATCCATAGCTTTATCGGATCGAACCAGCCGCACCGCGCGCAGGTTGAGGCGCTCGATGCCTTGGCCGACCACCAGAGCGTCTTGGCCGTTATGGGAACGGGCCGCGGCAAGTCTCTCATCTTCCATGTACATGCTGCGCGCGAGGCTGTCCTTCGCGGACGTGCGAGCATCTTTGTCTATCCGCTGCGCGCGCTTGTTGCCGACCAGGCCTATCACCTCTCGTCGACGATGGCAGCGCTTGGCATTGGCGTTGGCGTGCTGACCGGCGAGACCGTGGAGGCCGCACGCGATGATGTGTTCGCCGGCCTAGCTTCGGGCCGCACCGGTATCGTGCTCACGACGCCCGAGTTCCTATCTATCCACCGTGACCGCTTCACGCGTTCGGGCCGCATCGGCTTTGTCGTTATCGATGAGGCGCACCACGCCGGCCTTGCCAAGGGCGGCGACCGCAGCGCCTATCTCGACATGCCCGATATCCTCAAAGCCCTGGGCGACCCGGTTGTTATGGCTGCGACGGCCACCGCGACGGCTCCGGTCGTGGCCGAGCTTGCCCGCATGCTGCCGATTACTCGCACGGTGGTCGACGAGACGGTGCGCGAGAACCTGCAGCTCGAGGACGACCGCGACCTTGCGAGCCGCGAGAACCGTTTGGTGTCGATCGTGGCGACGGGGGAGAAGACCGTCATTTACGTCAATTCGCGCGACCAGTCCGTGGCGCTCGCCAAGACGTTGCGCAAGCGTGTGCCCGATTGCGCAACCCATATCGCGTTCTATAACGCGGGGCTTGCGCGCTCCGATCGCCGCCGCGTGGAGGAAGCATTCCGAGACGGAAGCCTCAGCTGCATCGTCTCGACCTCTGCCTTTGGCGAGGGTGTCAATCTGCCCGATATCCGCCATGTCGTGCTGTACCACATGCCGTTTGGCGCCATTGAGTTCAACCAGATGAGCGGGCGTGCCGGTCGTGACGGACAGCCCGCCGTGATCCACCTGCTCTATTCGTCGCGCGACGCCCGCATCAACGAGCGCCTGCTCGACTGCTACGCACCCGAGCGCGACGAACTCGTCACACTCTATCGTGCGTTGCAGACCATGTGGCGCTCCAACCGCGGTAAGACCGGGGATGATTCATTCTGCGCAAGCGATATCGACATCGCGCAGATGTGCCTTGCCATCGATGCTCGCACGCCGGTCGACGAGCGCTCGGTGGAAAGTGGCCTGGGAATCTTCGAAGAGCTTGGTTTCTGTCGCGTTTCGGGGTTTGACGACACCCGTCGCATCGCGATGGCCGAAAACCCCGGCCGTGTGCAATTGAGCAGGTCAATTCGCTATTTGGAGGGCTTGCGCTCGCGCATGGAGTTCTCGGCTTTCCGGAGTTGGGCGCTCGATTCGTGCGCTTCTGATATGCTAGCCAAAGTTAACCGCCCGATCGTACCGCGGGCCTAGGGGAAGGGGACCTCGATGGATGCCGCAGCCCGTACCGCCCATGATTCCACCCTCCAGCCGTTCTCGGAGATGGAGCACTATAAGCATGCCGATGAGCTGCCGCCCGAGATTATGGCGGACAGCTACGACAAACTGGAGCGCCTGTGCCTCAAATATATGAATGAGGACGACTTTTCTAAGGTGGAGCAGGCCTATTGCTTTGCTGCCGAGAAGCACTGCAACCAAAAGCGCCGCTCGGGTGAGATGTACATCAACCATCCCGTCGAGGTGGCCATCATTTTGGCCGATCTCAAGATGGACTGCGATGTAGTGTGCGCCGCGCTGCTGCACGATACCGTCGAGGATACCGAGACCTCGCTTGCCGATGTTTCCGGCCTGTTTGGCGATACGGTGGCCGAGCTCGTCGATGGCGTGACCAAGCTCACCAACATCGAAGTCGACAGTATGGACGAGAAACAGGCGCTCACGCTGCGAAAGATGTTCCTCGCCATGTCCAAGGACATCCGCGTCATCATCGTTAAGCTTGCCGACCGTCTGCACAACATGCGCACCCTTGCAGCCCTGCGTGAGGACCGTCGCCTGTTTAAGGCTCGCGAGACCATGGACGTGTATGCGCCCCTGGCCGACCGTCTGGGCATGAGCTCCATTAAATGGGAGCTCGAGGACCTGTCCTTCTTCTACCTGGAGCCCGATGCCTACCAGCGCATCGCACGCATGGTGGCGGAGTCGCGCGAGGTCCGTGAGCGCTATCTGGCCGAGACCATCAAGACGCTCACCGACGAGCTCAACCGCATTGGCCTGGAAGACTTCCAGATCAACGGCCGTTCCAAGCACTATTGGTCCATCTACCAAAAGATGAAGCGCAAGGGCAAGGAATTCTCCGAGATCTACGACCTGGTGGCACTGCGCGTCATCACGCATTCGGTGCGCGATTGCTACTCCACGCTCGGCGCGGTGCACACGCTGTGGCACCCCATGCCCGGCCGCTTTAAAGACTATATCGCCATGCCCAAGGTCAATAACTACCAGTCGCTCCACACGACGGTCATCGGCCCCACGGCTCGCCCGCTCGAGATTCAGATTCGAACCTATGAGATGCATGAGCAGGCCGAGTACGGCATTGCCGCCCACTGGCTCTATAAGAAGTCGGGCGGATCGTCTGCTTCCAAGACCAATGACGCTCAACGTTTGGACGACCAGATCAACTGGCTCAAGCATTCGCTCGATTGGGCGGCTTCCGACGAGATCACCGATGCCAAGGAATACCTGCATTCGCTGAAGGTCGACCTCTTCGATCAGGAGATCTTTGTCTTTACGCCCAAGGGCGAGGTCATGGCGCTTCGTGCCGGCTCCACGCCGCTCGACTTTGCCTACGCCGTTCACACCGAGGTGGGAAACCACTGCGTCGGCGCTAAGATCAACGGTGCGGTGGCCCCGCTCACGCACGAGATCAAGACGGGCGACCGTGTCGAGATTCTGACCAACAAGAGTTCCAAGCCGTCGCGTGATTGGCTCAAGATCGTTAAGACACCTTCCGCCAAGTCAAAGATCCGTCGTTACTTCGCCGCCGCGACCAAGGACGACGACGCTGCCGCCGGCCGCGATATACTGGCTAAGGACCTGCGCAAGCGCGGATATGGCATCTCTACGCCACGATCCACGCGTGCGCTCAACGCCGTGGCGGAGCAGTTTAACTATAAGCAGCTCGAGGACCTGTTTGCCGCCGTTGGTGCGGGCAAAGTCGCCCCACGTGCCGTTGGCAATAAGGTCGAGCAAATCTTGGACCCCAAACCCGAGGAACAGCTCACCAAGGCCGAGGCTATCGCCGAGGTCGTCAAGCAGCCTGCCCGCGGCTCCAACCGCAAGCCGCAAAAGCGCGGCAAGAGCGCCAGCAACGGCATTATCGTCAAGGGCGAGAGCAACAGCGGCCTGCTGGTCCGTCTGGCCCATTGCTGCAACCCCGTGACGGGCGACGACATCGTCGGCTTCATCACGCGCGGTCGTGGCGTTTCGGTGCATCGCGCCAACTGCCCCAACGTCAAGGGTCTTATGGAGCATCCCGAGCGCATGATCGATGTGGAATGGGACGGCGCTGCCGACACCCTCTTCCAGGTCGAGATCGTGGTCGAGTGCCTGGACCGCATGGGCCTGCTCAAGGATGTCACCATTGCCATTGGCGATGCGGGTGGCAATATCCTTTCTGCCGCCACGTCGACCAACCGCGAGGGTATTGCAACCCTGCGCTTTATGGTCGAGATCTCGGACGCGAGTGGTCTGGATCCGCTGCTGGCCTCTATCAGCAGCGTTGACTCGGTCTACGACGCGCGTCGCTTGATGCCCGGCGAGGGTGGAGCCCAGCTTAAGCGCCGCGTTTAGTCACGACGAACGTGCCACATTATCGATATTCGCTACACTCGAGGCATCGTTTGATGCCTCGAGTTCTATAGAGAGGAGAGGGACATGAGTGCTGTGTCCTTGGATTTAACTCCCAAGGGATCGGTCGAGATCGAGACGCTCGTAAACGGTCCCATTCAGACCAATAGCTATGCTGTCATTTCGGACAATGAGTGCGTGATTATCGACCCCGCATGGGAAGGCGAACGCCTGGTGGAGCATATTCGAGCCGAGCATCCCGGCGTACGCGTGTTTGGCGCCGTATGCACTCATGGCCATGCCGATCATGTTGGTGGTGTTGCAGGCGTGCGAACCACCGTTGGCGAGGGCTGCCAGTATGAGCTGTGTGCTAAGGATGTGGCGGTGCCGCATGCGAACATCGAGGAACAGCGAGCTATGTGGGGCATTGAGACGCCTGACCCCGGGGAGCCGACGCACCTGCTCGCCGAGGGAGATGCTATCAAGGTGGGCGATATCTACCTGCAGGTGATCGAGACGCCAGGGCATACGCCGGGCGGGATCGTCTTGTTTGCCGCCACCGAGCAGGGGAACATTGCCTTTGTGGGCGACACCATGTTTCCGGGTGGGCACGGCCGCACCGATCTTTCTGGAGGAGACGAGGCGGCGATTCTGCGCTCGCTCTCCAAGCTCGCCCGGCTTCTCCCGCCCGATACCGTTTGCCTAACCGGTCATGGCGATTCGACCACCATGGCACGCGAGCTCATGCAGAACCCTTTCATGCAGATTTAGCTTACTAGTCGGCTTTTGAAGCACGAGAAGCGTCCAAACGTCAAGCTATTTTTCCCCAACGGGTCGATTTCGTAGGGCAAACGGTCAAAAAAGTCTGTTTGGACGATATTCGTGAACAAACGAACGTTTATGCTCGGGTGCGCCGTGGTAAAATCTCAGGCGTTATCGGAGCAACCTTACAGGAGGTTTCTTTTATGCTCGTCAACGCAGCAGACATGCTCAAGAAGGCCGAGGCCGGCAAGTACGGTCTTGGTGCCTTCAACACCAACAACCTCGAGTGGACCCTGGCTATTCTCCAGGCCGCCGAGGAGGCCAAGTCTCCGCTGATCCTTCAGTGCACCGCTGGTGCCGCTAAGTGGATGGGCGGTTTCAAGGTCTGCGCCGACATGGTCAAGGCTGCCGTCGAGGCCACGGGCGTTACCGTTCCCGTCGCCCTTCACCTCGATCACGGTTCTTACGAGGACTGCTTCAAGTGCATCGAGGCCGGCTTCACGTCCATCATGTATGACGGCTCTCACGAGGAGACCTTCCAGCTTAACCTCGACCGCACCAAGGAGCTCGTTGAGCTTGCCCACTCCAAGGGCATGTCCATCGAGGCCGAGGTCGGCGGCATCGGCGGCACCGAGGACGGCGTGACCTCCAGCGGCGAGCTCGCTGATCCTGCTGAGTGCAAGCAGATCGCTGACCTGGGTGTCGACTTCCTCGCCTGCGGCATCGGCAACATCCACGGCGTGTACCCCGCCGACTGGGCTGGTCTTTCCTTCGAGCGTCTGGGCGAGATTAAGGCCCAGACCGGTGACCTGCCCCTCGTTCTGCACGGTGGCACCGGCATCCCCGAGGATCAGATCAAGAAGGCCATCTCCCTGGGCATCTCCAAGATCAACGTCAACACCGACCTGCAGCTCGTCTTCGCCAAGGGCGTCCGCGAGTACATCGAGGCTGGCAAGGATCAGCAGGGCAAGGGCTTTGACCCCCGCAAGCTCCTCAAGCCTGGTCGCGACAACATCGTTGCCCGCACCAAGGAGCTCATGGAGGAGTTTGGCTCCGTCAACAAGGCGTAAGCGTCGCTAAACTTCCCGCCGGAAGCCCCGTCCCCCTACACTGTTTCCTTTGCGCTCACCTGGCTTTGCCAGAAGTCGCGCCAAGAAAACAGCTCCGGGGGACGGGGCTTCCTTCGTTTAACGCCGCAGGGTTACGAGGCTGAATTAAGATGGCTACTGGCTTTGCCAGAAGTCGCGCGACGGAAACAGCTCCGGGGAAACGGGGCCTCCTTTGTTAACTTGCTACAGGGTTACTGGTCTGATTTTAGTTATATGGTTACCGTTCAGCGGTGTTGATGGCTCCCTTGTTGGGGCTTTCTTTTTATCTCGCTACAATGGGCTTCAAGCGTTCTAGTGACTTGGAGTTTTGGTATGGCTGTTATTAATGTGCTGCCTTCGGATGGGAAGGTTATTGACGAAGGTCCTGTTGGTTGCTCTGTTGATGTCTGCTGTGATGATTTTCGCCATCTCGATATTGGGCTACCGCCCGAGATTCTTCGTCTTAAGGATGCGGGGTATTTGACGCAGACTGTTGCTGCCTGCGATCGCCTTTTGGAGCAGAACCCCGAGCCTTCGCTGGCTGCTTGTGTTCGTGCCGAGCGGTATCGCATGCTCGAGACGCCGCTTCATTTTTCGGTGTCGCGCGATCAGGCTATTGCGATGATTCGCGAGGAGTGGCCAGAGTTTACCGAAGAGCAGTTTGATGACCTGATTAATCGTAAGCGTATTGACTGGCGCTTTATCGATGGCGAACTGTTCGTTCTCGACAACTTCCTCGATTCGCTTCGCGTATATCCCAAAGAGGTTCCCGGCATGCGGCCCGATTCTACGGACGGAGTAGCACTGCGCAACGAGATGCTCAAGGAGATGGAGTCGCAAAACGGATTGGCTCGCGTCATTACGCTTAAAGCGTCCGTGTCTGTCCCCGGCGCTCTGGAAGGGGAGACCGTTTGCGCTTGGCTTCCCGTCGCGGCTGCCTGCCGTCAGCAGTCTCGGGTCGAGATTCTCGACATGACGCCGGAGGGCGCTGTTGCTCCCGCGAATGCTTCGGCGCGTACCGCCTCGTGGTCTTCCTCGAGCGAGCACTTATTTTCGGTGACCTATCGTTATCACATCGATGCTGCTTATTGTGATGTCTACGGTGGCACACTTCCGGTTCACCCGCGTATGGACGCGCCTCTGCCCGAGGATATTTCCGAGGACCGTCCGCACATTGCATTTACGCCGTATCTGCAGCAGCTGACGACCAGTGTTGTTGACGGACTCGAGGATCCGCTCGATCGCGCCCGTGCTATCTATGATTACCTGACGCAGCATATCGACTATCGCTATCAGCCGCCGTACTTGCTTTTGGGATCTATTGCCGATGACTGCGCGCATTCGCTCCGCGGCGATTGCGGCGTTATGGCGCTCACGTTTATCACCATGTGCCGTATCGCGGGCGTGCCTGCCCGTTGGCAGAGCGGCCTGTATGTTGCGCCCGATTCGGTGGGGTCGCACGACTGGGCAGAGTTCTATACGCCGCAGACCGGTTGGCTCAACGCCGACGTGTCATTTGGATCTTCTGCTCGCAGGATGGGGGAGGAGTGGCGCCGCCGTCACTACTTTGGCAATCTCGACCCGTGGCGTATGGTGGCCAACAATCGATTCCAGGCAGAGTTTGAGCCCTCTTTCGACGGCATGCGCGAGGACCCTTACGATAACCAGATGGGTGAGGCTTCGGTCGACGGTCGCGGATGCCGTTGGCGCGAGATGCTCCGCACGGTCGAACTCATCGAAATGCTCGAAGTTCCATTTTCGGACTAATCGGTAGAAAGCTGTGATAAACTAACTCACGCATTGCGTGCCCGAGTGGCGGAATTGGCAGACGCAGTGGACTCAAAATCCACCGTTGGCAACAACGTGCGAGTTCGAGTCTCGCCTCGGGCACCATTCATGCAAGCGAGCGTTCAAGGGGGTTGCGGCCCCCTTTTTCGTGCCGAACTCGCGTGAGCGCGCGAAGCGTTAAGCAAACAGGCCTGTGGCCTGTTTGTAGCGGAGCGTGGCGAGGGCGCCACGCGCCCGAAGCCCGGGCCTTCGCGAAGCGAAGGCCCTTCGAGTCTCGTCTCGAGCACCATACATGCAAGCGAGTGTTCAAGGGGGTCAAGGTCCCTTTTTCGTGTACGTAATGTGATAACGCGCTGTACGTGTTATTATTCGCAAGGCGTTGTTCCCGCAATGCCCTAAAGAGGAACCTGAGGGTTCCCACCTTTTGGCGCCAATGAGCAGCTGACTGGTCATACAACTTAGATTCCCTTCCTCAAATCGAGGAAGTCTATGTGTACGACCTGGTTGCTGAGAAGCGCCGGGTTATTTTTTTATGAATGGAGGTAGGGAAAATAGCTAAGTCTGATGACACCCGCATCAACGACGAGATCACTGCATCTTCGTGTCGTTTGATTGGCGTCGATGGCTCTCAGCTCGGCCTGTTCGCCATCCGCGATGCCCAGCGCGTCGCCGACGATCAGGGTCTCGACCTGGTCGAGATCGCTCCCAACGCGGAGCCGCCGGTCTGCAAGGTCATGGACTACGGTAAGTTCAAGTACCAGCAGGCCATGAAGGCCAAGGCTGCTCGTAAGAACCAGTCCAAGGTCGAGGTCAAGGAAATGAAGTTCCGACCCAAGATCGACGTTGGCGACTACGAGACCAAGAAGGGCCACGTTCTGCGTTTCCTCAAGAAGGGCGCACGCGTTAAGATCACCATCATGTTCCGCGGCCGTGAGATGGCTCACCCGGAGCAGGGCCTTAACGTTCTCGAGCGTCTCGCCGAGGATCTCAAGCCTTACGCTACGGTCGAGTCCAAGCCTAAGATGGAAGGCCGTAACATGCTTATGCTGCTCGCCCCGATTAAGGGCGCCTTCGATGAGGATAAAGCGGCAAGCGATAGCAAGTAACTAGTGTTCTGTAACCGATTAAGGAGTATTTCATGCCTAAGATGAAGTCCCACAGCGGCACCAAGAAGCGTTTCCGCAAGACTGGTACCGGCAAGCTTATGCGCGCCAAGGCTTTCAAGAGCCACATCCTGAGCAAGAAGTCCACCAAGCGTAAGCGTGGCTTCCGTCAGGAGACCGAGATCGCCGCTGCCGACCGCAAGGTCATCAAGTCGCGTCTCGCCTAAGTTCGCGTTCCCGTTTTTCGTTTTACCGTCTAGGAGTTGATAGAACATGGCACGTATTAAGCGCGCTGTTGCCGCCAAGAAGAAGCGCCGTACCGTTATGCACCGTGCGAAGGGTTACTACGGTGCCGCTTCGCGTACTTACAAGCATGCTAAAGAGCAGGTCCAGCACTCCCTGCAGTATCAGTATCGTGATCGCCGCAACAAGAAGCGCGAGATCCGTTCTCTCTGGATCACCCGTATCAACGCTGCTGCTCGCCTGAACGACATCTCTTACTCTCAGTTCATGCACGGCCTGAAGGTTGCCGGCATCGAGCTCGACCGCAAGGTCCTGGCTCAGATGGCTTACGAGGACATCGAGTCCTTCAACGAGCTGGCTGCCATTGCCAAGAAGGCTCTCGAGGCCTAATAGATTCTCTTGAATCGCTAGGGGAGTGTCGCGTTGTGCGCGGCGCTCCCTCTTTTTATCTGAAGTGCGGTTTACATTGCTAAAAGCGCGGGTAGATAAACACTTACAGGTGACCGATCTCTATATATTCCTGAACCAAAGGGTCATCATCTGATATGTGCGGAAGATCCGCACCAGTCTTTCTATTAGCTATAGAAAGCTATATGTTGTGTAGGACTTGTGAAGAGTGGAATTGACGACCCACAGGGCTTCGCGGTCTGGCAATATATCTCCTTGCCGCGCGGCCCGGTCGGACCGGATGAGCCGCAAAGCGTGCACCTTGAGAACCGGATACTGCGAGGATGGACACATTCAGTGTCGCATC
>CABMOY010000038.1 GCA_902388345.1 uncultured Collinsella sp. | reverse complement strand
ACGTGAAAGCCGGACCGCAGAGGTATCGAGCGCACGCGGCCAGGGCCTCGAGGGCGCCTGGCGGGCAGGGAGATCCGAGCATGAGGCAGGACAACGCGCAGGCCCGCGAAAGGTTCACGAGCTCCCCCGCGACGCGGCAGACCCTCGGTTGCCCCTCGTAAAGGATGCAGAAGACGCGGTCGAGGTCCGACGGTTCGACCAGGCTGTACCGGCAGCCCGCGTACAGTGCGCAGCCACTCCCGCGCGGGTCGCCGTCCGAGTCCTCATCCGGCTCATGATGGCGCACCTCGACCCAAAGGCCCTCCAACACGTCGTCGAACCCGAAATCGAGCTCCGCCTGGACGCTCTCGCCGAACGCATCGCCCAGGGCGAGCTCCGGCACCTTCGTCACACCGCCGTCCAGCCACTCAATCTCTGTCATCGCGCGCACGGTGCAAGCCCCTTCCGACACGGGATTGTCAGCTCAACCCGACCCTTACCCATACGGACGAACATAACTCGCCAGGGGAAGCCCCTGAAGGCCCTGCGCCACAACATGAGGCCGAATCCGCCCCCGGCTGGACAGGCCAACAACGAAGGAGCACACGAAACCGGCGCGGCGTTACAACCGTCCCGGCAAGCGTGTCACTTGGCCAAGTCATGATGCCGACAAACCCGGAAATGCTCCAACGGAGCGCCGAACGAGCGTAACAATATAAAGCCGTGCAACACGCGTTGGACGACCAGGACATCCCAAACAAAGGCCTGTCGGTCCCACCTTCAAGCCCAATAGCAAAATGTGCATCAGCGGATTTGCAGCGATACAAGTCTCAACTGTCACCATCACACCGCAGCGCGCCTAGTCCCACTCATCCTACTGCAAATGTCCCAGAACGAGAAACGACCAGCTTAACATGCCAACCTTTGTATCCGCACGCGCGTAATTCAACTCATAAGGACCGGCTATCCCTTACCTGTGACACAATCTCAAACGCACAGAACAGAATCATCAGTCCAATCATCGCATAAGAGGCAGCCGAACCTTCAAGCACTATTCCACAAAGAACAATCTCCGCGCCGCCAATAAGAACTGTTATCAGGCGCTCTGCCTTTTTGCTCTCGCCGCTCGCATAAAAAGGCGGCAAAGCGCACAAGATCACATATAGCCCGGGAAGGGAATACAGGATCGATAGCCCAAGTCCCCCATCAACCGCAGTGTTTTGCGTAAGAATCAACTGAACCCAAACGGCAATTATCACTGAGCAGGTTGTCGATAAAAGAAGGCTAGAAATATAGCACGCAACAAAGTCCCGTCGCATTCGAACAGAGAAATCCGCGAACTCTCTTCGCCGCGTGGAAACAATGAGGTACACAGAAATTGCAATAGAACCAATCAGAGAAAACAGCGGAACAACCAGCAATTCAAGCTTATTACCCCATCGATCAACCACACCCCCACTCCAATGAGCGGGAATTGTATCAGGGAGGGCTGACCAAGCCGCCCATAGAATCAGAAATGGAAGAATAGAGAGGATGGAAGATGATAACACTGCAGTAATTTTTTTTGAGACTCTCATCGATTCCGCATCTCCTTGTGCGCTCACATTCCACTCCGTCTTAAATCAAGTAAAAATAATAGCTTGAATGCAAATATGTTTTAATTATTGGTTGATCTCATTTCCATTCTTAATAATTGTTATCTTGATTTTATATCGATTATTCGTTATATAGTAATATAAATTGTGTTCAAGGAGGGCACCATGATCCGTATTCGCTCCATAGAGCTCTCAAACGTGAAAAACGTTGCTAGCGGCACAATCGGCTTCAAGGACAGCCCCTTCGGTTCCAGCGTGATGGGAATATACGGTCAGAACGGATCGGGCAAGACCGCCGTCGTCGAATCCCTCGCGCGAGTCCAGGATTTGATGTGCGGCTTTCCGCTCGACCGTGAAAGCGTCGATCTGATCGGCCCCTCTGCCGAGTGCGCCAAAATCAGCATCGAGGTCGAGGTGACGGAGGGTTCCCCTTCCTCGCTCGGCTTCGTAGGCGGGCTCGGCGACACCGTAGCGGCCGGGAAGCCCTTCACAGTGTGCTACTCGTTCTCCTTCGACAGGCTCGACGACAGACCGCGCCTCCTCTCCGAGGACCTCTCCGTCCGCGCCGAGGGGCTCGTCAAGAGAAGGCTCGCCGCCTACGATGCGGCCGATACCGAGGACAGCCAGAACCTGAAGCCCGTCAACAGGTGGCGGGCACTCAGAAACCTCGCCGGAAGGGAGGCCGACCTCGACCTCACCGTCGCACGGCGCTCCCCCGACCTGCAGGGCTCCTCGAAGCTGTTCTCGAACGCCATGGTCACCTTCGCGGTCGCCGCGAGAAAGTCCTATCTCGAGCGCCTCGGAAATAACTCCCTATCCGAGGCGGCGAGGACGGCGTACGAGAGCGTATTGGTTCCACTCATGGACTCCACGACGCTCCTGAACAGGTTCGCCGACGATAAGATGAGGGTCTGTGACACGCGCCGAAGCGCGGCGCTGGCGTTCAACATCTTCCTCCTCGCCTCCCCGGGCAGCAGCACAGGCGGATGGTCACCCGAGGAGGCCGGAAAGGCCCCTGTCATCCGCGACGTGTCACTCCCTATCGATCAGACAACGGTCCTCCCCTCAGAAGTCTGCGACTCGGTCCGCAAGACCGTCGAGACCATCAACTGCGCGCTTGGGGCAATCGTTCCGGGACTCAGCATCCAAGTGAACACCCTCCACGGCGAAACGATGGAAGACGGCACACCGGGCGAGCGCGTCGAGCTCCTATCATGCCGGCAGGGGGTACGCGTCCCCTTCAGAACAGAATCGGAAGGAATCAAGAAGATCGCATCGATGCTCGGCTGGCTGATAAACGTCTTCAATGACGACAGCGCCTGTCTCGTCGTTGACGAGATCGACTCCGGAGTGTTCGAGTTCCTGCTCGGCGAGCTCCTCGAAGTCGTGACCGAGCAGGGCAAGGGCCAGCTCATCTTCACCGCCCACAACCTGCGAGCGCTTGAATGTCTCCCGGTCGGATGCCTCGTCTTCTCGACCTCCAACCCCAACAACCGCTACATCGGGTTCCGGGGCATGGCCCCCTCGAACAACCTCAGGAACCAATACCTGAGAGCCATCAACCTCGGGGGGCAGAAGGAACAGCTGTACGAGCCGACCAGAACCTCCGCGATAGGCTCCGCCCTCCTTGAGGCTGGAAGCCCCCAGGCCCTCGACTTCGACTCCCTTCTGTCCTCCATGGGAGGCGAGTGACCATGGCAAGGGAGAAGCGGGTCGTCCTGATTCTCGTGGAGGGGCCGAGCGATGAAAACGCGCTCCTCGAGCCCATGCAGGCCGCGCTCAACTTCGCCGCAAACGGTGCACCGCCCGAGGCGAGGGCGCTCGCCTTCCACTGCGACGTTACCACGGTGCGACCCTTCTCATGGGAGGCCTCCTTCGCCGTCAAAGAAAGAGTGCGCGACACCGTGCGCCAGTTCGCCGTCGACCGCATAGCGACGCGGCACGAGTACGAATGGACCGACCTCGACCGGATCATCCATATCGTCGACCTGGACGGCGCCTTCATACCGAACGAGTGCATCGTCGAGGGGGACTGCGATGGATTCGTCTATGGCCGCGACTCTATCACCGCCCGGGACACCGCTAGGGTGGTAGACAGAAACGAGAGAAAGTCTGCCGCGCTGCTTGAGCTCGCGGGCGCGCGCGAGCTCAAGCACAGAAAACACGCGGTCCCCTACAGAGTCTACTTCATGTCCCGCAACCTCGAGCATGCGCTCTACGGCTCCGTACGCGAATTCAGCGATGACGAGAAGAGGCAGCTTTCCGCAGCCTTCGGCAAGAAATACCGGAACGACCCCGAGGGTTTCATCAATCTGCTCCGAAGCGGGGACGTAAAGGTTCCGGGCGATACCGTGGAGGAGACATGGCGCTACGCCCGGGAAGGCACTAATTCCCTCCACCGGGGCTCAAGCCTTCACCTCTTCTTCTCTGACTCTGAACCGGAATCTCCGCCCCGGCCATCCGCTCCCTAGGATCCGAAAGCCCGAATGTCGTGCTGGCGCTTGTGCGAGACGATCAACTTTCGGCAGTCGCTGCTCCCCGTTTTGATCGCATGGCTCTTCCCTGTCGCCCTCCAGTGCCGGGGTTCCCCTCCATCACGAAGAGGTAATCCCCGTCCGGCCTCGCCGTCTCTGCAACGCCAAGCCTCCCGAGCGACTCGAGGAGGGCAGGCTCGTCCTGGGAGAGTTGACAATACTATAGAGACACGTCCCAAATTGACTAAAGGGTGATATGGGTTAGACGCCGGGCAATATCCCATTTCTCAAAAGAAGAGGGGCACCCGTCGCAAAAGCTCGGATGCCCCCTCTCGTAATGTCATTTGCAATCCGCCAGCACGTGGCTCGGACTGCTGCTAGCGCAACCTTTACGCAGCGAGGCGCTTGAGGACGTCGATGAGCAGCTCGTAGAAGCGCTCGGCAGAAGCAAGCTCCATGCTCTCGTCCGGGGTGTGGACATCGGAGAGCGTCGGGCCCACGGCGATGGCGTCCAGGCCGTGCAGGGCCTCGGCGAACAGGCCGCACTCAAGGCCGGCGTGGATGGACTCGATGCGCAGCTCGGAGCCGAAGAGCTCGCGATAGCTCTCGATAAAGACGTCGCGGACCGGCGAATGCTCGGCATAGCTCCAGCCGGGATACTCGAACTCGAACTTGGCGTCAAAGCCCAGAACATCGGCCAGCGTCTGCAGGCGGTCCTTGAACTCGTTCTGCAGCGAGGTGATCGAGGAGCGCGGGGACAGCATGATCTTGACCTGGTCGTCGGAAGTGGCGACCACGCCGATGTTGGAGGAAACCTCGACGGAGCCGTCGGTGGCGACGTTACGGCGAATCACGCCGTTGGGGGCAAGACGCAGGGCGCGGATGAGGGCAAGTGCGGACTTCTCGTCCATGGCCTCGACCTCGGCGTCGTCGGCGATCTCGACGGTGCAGGTAAAGCCGGGGTCGAAGACCTCGAGCTCGGCGGCGACGTCGGCGATGATGCCACGGGCGATCTGGACCGCGGCCTCGGCGGCAGCGTGGTCGGCATAGACCAGAACGGCCTTGCACTCACGGTTGATGGCGTTGTCCTTGGTGCCGCCGTTAAAGCTGACGATGGCGGGCTCGCCGGCGACCATCAGGCGGTCGATGATACGGGCCATGATGAGGTTGCCGTTGCCGCGCTCCAGGTTGATATCGCTGCCGGAGTGGCCGCCCAGCAGGCCGGAGATGTCGAGCGTGAGGGTGCTGCCGGTCTTGTGCTCGCGCGCGATCGGGCAGGTGTAGGTAACGACGACGCCGCCGGCACAGCTGACGGTGGCAACGCCCTCCTCCTCGGAATCGAGGTTGATCATGGTGCGGGCGCTGATCTGGGACTTGTCGAGTGTCTCGGCGCCGACCAGGCCAGTCTCCTCGTCGGTGGTGAATACGCACTCGAGGGCGGGATGAACGATCGAATCGTCATCGAGAACAGTGAGCATCAGAGCGACAGCAATGCCGTTGTCGGCGCCCAGGGTGGTGCCGTTAGCGGTGAGAACGCCGGCCTTGACGACCAGGTCGATACCATCGGTCATAAAGTCGTGCTCAACGGAGCCCAACTTGTCGCACACCATATCGATGTGGCCCTGCAGCATCACGGTCGGGGCATTCTCGGCACCGGCAGATGCGGGCTTGCGAATGATGACGTTGTAGACCTCGTCCTGATACACATCGAGGCCGCGCTCCTTGGCAAACGCGACCAGGAAATCGCTGATGCCCTTCTCATTGCCAGACCCACGGGGGATCGCGCTGACCTCCTCAAAGAAATGGAACAGCTGGGCGGGCTCATAGCCGGTAATCTTGTAGTCCATGGTGCCTCCTTGGCGCAACTGGTTAGACAATAAGACATGCGCCTTGTATATTCCCAGACTTCGTTTGCATAAATCAGTCGAAAACGCCGAGCGCTCTCGCATCATCGGCTAACGGTGGGAAAACACCACTTTATTAAGATAAAGCAGGTTAGACGGGCCGTGCTGAGGAGACGTTGGGCCCTTCAACCAACCTCAACGCTTGATCAACGTTTATGCATACGCCATTGGTATGTTTAATGAGATTTTTGTCCTCCGTCACGACGTAATCGACGTCGATGCGATTGGCAACGCCCAGCATCAGGTCATCCTCAAAGTCATTGTGATGATGCCTGAACACAAAGGAATCGAACACCTCGTCTGCTCCCACCGGCGCGATAAGGGCGAGCTCGCGCATCTGCCGAATGCATGCCCAGGCCGTTTCGTCCGCCGCCGCAATGGCGCTATCGCTCAGCAAGCCATTCTTCCTTCGGCACTCTCTCTTGATTGCCGCCGAGACAAGATACGAGACATCTTTGACCGAAAGCGACGAGGCAAACAGGGCGATCAGCTCCGAAGCGTCGGCAATCTCGATCAGATGGACGACGTTTGCCGTACGGTCAGACCTACCAGAAAAATAATCCATCCATACATTGGTATCGATTAACAGCTTGAGGACGCCTTCCGTGCTCATAGTTCCACCCACTCGGGATAGCGCTCCGCCATGGCCTCCTCATAGAGGTCGTCATAGTCTCCCGAGAACTCAGGGATGGGGATGCCGTATTTGAGGCACGAATCGCGAATGATATGGCTACCCTGTGCTGCTCTTGATTCCACGAATCGCTGGTTCGCCTCGTCGGAGGGAATCTCTGCGCTCCCCTCCTTTGAAGGCATGCGTTCGTTGATGACCAGATATTCCCAAAGCGCCCGAACAGCCTGCGACGGCGTCATGCCGAGGCTTGCGAGCACCGCATCTCCCGCCTCCTTGAGCTGACGATCCATGCGCACATTCATCTGGACGGAATGCCTGTCGAGCAACGTCGTCGCCATAACCCTGCCTCCCTGTTTGCTATACAAATCTCTTAGATTTAGTATAGCAATTTGTCAGATAGCCAGATGCCTCAGTACTGAAGCGTTCGTTTGACCGGTTTTGCCGTTGTGGGATTAGTCACATATCTGCTGGATGAGCGGTAATACCAATATATAACTTTTGAAAACAGGCGAAGCCGTTAGCACTCTTTCATTTATATGCTCCGTTTTCTGATAGCACCCTTGATAGCCCAACAAAGTCCGAGGATGACAATGGGAACGACTGTTGCCAGCGCTACAAACAGCAACGTCCCCGGCACGATGAATTGAATTGGTCGCGGAGACGCAAGGGTCGCCAGCCATGTCAAGTGCAGTGGCATATTTGGATTCCCGTACCCCAAATAAAGCAGCAGGATGATGAACGATAGAACAAACGCGCCATTTCCAAAGAGCGAGATGGCCAGGACGAGCAGCAGGCATAACGTTGTGCAAATCAAGGCAGCAAGAGACAGTCGAAGAAGAAACTCTCCGATCATATCCATCGTCATTCCTATGCCACTCGCGCTTTGGACCACACCAACGAGTATCGAAAAGAGAACAAAACCACCGACAAGCGTGACAATCGAGACAAGAGTCCTTGCAACCAACAACTGTACTGTTTTCATTCCCCTTGCATAGGAAACAAGCCATTGAGATCCCGTTATCGGAGTTCGAAACGCATAGCCGATGACGAGAACAGCAACAATAGGAAAGAACAGAGAATGGGCAAGCGGTGCCACAGCGGAAAGGTAGCGAGCTCCATCTTTAACGAGGTCTCCCGGAATTCCCACAAAACCATATTGTGGGTTTGGAAAGAAGCCCATAACACCGTCGCCAAGCCAATCGCTCGTTCCGTAGGCTCTCCATGGTTCATAAGACACAGAATAAAGCAATGCGAGCACGAAACCTGCCGCAATCAGCAGAAGAGGCGCTTTGCTCTTCATAACTCGATAGGCTTCAGCCTTAATCATATCTTCGCAGCGCATTTCTACCCCCTCCTCGCTTTGATTCCCATGACCCCGAGCTGCAACGAAATAACGGTGCAAATAACAGAGAAAAGAATGATCTGATTAATGGCTAGGCCTTGAAAGCACAGATTTCCAAGATGGCGTAAGTATGGTCCGACTGAGAGCCACCAGGGAATTTGCGTCGATGCGTGATTGGAAAAGACCACCAGCGTATATTCATCGGAGGCGAGCAGCGTCCCGACCAACACCAACATAATGCTAAGCGGTGCATTTCTAAGTAAATAGAAAACTGCCATTGACTGAGCTACTAATGCAGCCAAAATAGCATCAATCAAAAGCAACACGGGCAGGTATCTATCAAGAAACACTCGCCCATCCACATAGCAGCCAAGCGGAGATTTGAAGAGAGTGAATCCCGAAAACAGGTTGAACGCTGTTGAAGTTGCAATCGTCAGAACAAGCCACTTTGCGACAACGGCCTTTGCTATACCCGTCCCTTTTGCATACGTCACTTCAGAAGACCTGCTTTGATAATCCATGGCGCAGGAAATAACAATGCATCCGACTAGAACGAAAAACCACTCGTAGGTCATGAATAGTGCCGTCCGAACCGCCGAACCAGCCGGGTCAGTCTTGTCGAGGATGTTTGCAAAGAAACCAATCTGTTTGCCGACTCCCCCTAAATCAGATGTTCCATAAGTCCCATACATATTTGGATTACAGACATCTTTAACAATCCAAATTCCCCAGATCAACAACACGAAAAAGGCTGGATTTCTGAGCAACCGACGGGCTTCGCATCTAATCAGTCGCAGAAGTTGCATTATCTGCCTCCCCGATCAAGTCCAAAAACCGCTTTTCCAGACTTCTGTCTTTGTAGGAGTTCTCTTCCTTAACGAGAAATCTGCCTTGATGGAGAAACGCAAAAGATGTCGCAACTTTCTCCAATTCATCTAAGTTATGGCTTGAAATGAGCACCGTTTTATCCCGTTTGTCCTTCAACGACAGCAGGAGATCACGCACCTCAATCACACCCACTGGATCGAGCCCGTTTATGGGTTCATCCATGATGAGTAGTTGCGGGTTGCCCAGAAGAGCCGTTCCGATATCCAGGCGACGCTTCATGCCGAGCGAGTATTGTTTTACCGATGCATCCGCCGCATTTTCTAGGCCAACGGCAGCGAGCACTCGATTAACTTCACTTTTCGGCAGCCCCCACTCGATACAGCGTGAGATCAAGTTTTCTCGACCGGTTAAGTTCAAGAATGCCCCACAGCCGTCGGGGACGAATCCGATATTTCTGCGTGCTCTTTCCAGACCTGTTCTCCCAGAATCGCCGAAAAAACTGATTGAACCTTTCGTTGCTTTAAGCAAGCCAAGAAGAATATCAATCAACGTACTCTTCCCCGCGCCGTTCTCCCCAACGAGAGCGCACACTTCGCCCTCATCTATATCAAATGAAACATCAGACAACGCCCAGTTTTTGCCGTAGCGCTTTGATAGATCCTTGATTGAAATCGCATTACCCATGTCTCATGAACCTCATTAAAAAGGCAGCGCGGCCGACGGATGGCAGTTATCGACCACGCTGCTTACCCTCTGCTGTCTTAACCAGCATTAACGTTCGCGTTGCTAGAAATGAACATATACGCCAAAACAGCTACAGCGCGAACACGGGTGGTAATTGCGGCAGCCACCACCGCCACCCTGCACGTTGCTACACGGATCGATTATCCAGTTCATAATTACCTCCTTTCGATTTATCGTCTGTTTTAATACTTCGTTATCGTATATCGATAACCTTATGATTTCAAGAACTATTTTCAAATAAATTAAGGCTCCTACCGATCGTTTGCGGTAGGAGCCTTGCATGCATACGTGTTTGTCTTCTTGTCTTCTTATTCTGTTTTGCTATTCCTTAGAAAGATCTACTACGTAAACCTCTGTGGGCAATATATCGGAGGGGTCGGGGTTGCGTCTTTGCAAAATCTTATTCCGCGCACGCGCGATGGTAAGTTCCTCAAGTTCTATTTCACTCACGCGACGGATCAAATCTCCCGGCTGACAATCCAACTCAACACAGATATCGAGCAATGTCTTCAAGCGTATAGCCTTAATTTTTGCATTACGGATTTTAGAAATGTTAGCTGGCGTATGCCCAGTCGCTCTTATTAGATCGGCATTTGTTTTCCCGGTCTTGAGCAAAAGTGTCTCAACCTCAATAATGAGATAATCCATGGTCAATCACCTAGACCAAATCATCGGACTGGGACTGCAAAAGCGCCCCATAGCGCCAGAAGATCGACAAAGCGAAAGCAACCATCATTGCAATGATGGATCCCACATCCAACGTGATGCCTGAGTCACCAATCTGAAGGAGAGCGGAATTCATACGACAGCTCAACATACAATTGCCCATCATTATTTTTAAATCGCTGCCAATCTGCAGGGAGCCCATCACAGCATTAATTGCAAATAGGCAAGCAATAACGGCAATCATCCGTGCATGTCGAACAGTAAAAGGCGATTGACGACGGGCGACATCGAAGCTGATGCTTAACAATGTAAACTCCCCTGCAAGGAGCAAAACCGCCCATAGCGCCAAGTTTGGAAGCGCGATGCTGCCGCCCTCACCAAGCTCAACGACCCCCTCGATTACCACTGCGCCATTCAAAATGCTATGGCATACAACAATAAATGCCGAACCAATGACGGCGATAGTAGCGATGGCTATAAGTACCAGCATGGCACAAAGAACCATTCCGATTTTTCTCATGTTATCGAACGACATCTCAATTCTTTGAGCGCTATTCGCCATAGTAACTCCTTTTGCCATCCAGCAGATCTTATTCAATTATTTTATCGTTACCGGAAACTCTTCTCTACAAGAAAAGGGGCGCTCCCTCATCGGGAACGCCCCGTCATGCAAGGTTATAGTCAATCCTTACAGCGCGCCGGAACCGGCTTGCATCATGCCGCCGGGGCCCGAGGTCACGCCGCTACTTACGGGCGCGGCGCTGCCAGTGTGCGGTGCCGCCGGGGCGGTATCGCCACCGAGCGTGCCCGCCGGACGCGGTGCCGGGATCTCACCCGTGCCATGGCTAAAGACAAACTTGCCGTCGGCCACATCGCACAGGACGGTATCGCCCTCGCCCCACTCGCCGGCCAGAAGCTCCTCGGACAGCGGGTCCTCGATGAGCTTTTGGATGGCGCGGCGCAGCGGACGTGCGCCGTTGGTGAGGTCGGTGCCCTCGGCCACGATCTTGTCGTAGGCCGCATCGGTGAGCTTGATGTTCATGCCGTTGGCAATCAGGCGCTGGCGCAGGTCGTCCACCAGCAGGTGAGCGATCTTGGTCAGGTTCTCGCCCGAAAGCTTCTGGAACACCACGATGTCGTCGATACGGTTGAGCAGCTCGGGGCGGAACAAGCGTTTGAGCTCGCCCATCGCACGGCCCTTAATCTCGCTCGAGGTAAGGCCCTGCTCGCCGGTGGTGCCAAAGCCCACGCTTGCATCCTGCGCGATCTCGCGGGCGCCCACGTTGGACGTCATGATAATCACGGTGTTACGGAAGTCGACCGTCTTGCCCTGGCTATCGGTCAGGCGGCCCTCCTCCAGCACCTGCAGCAGAATGTTGAAGATATCGGGGTGCGCCTTCTCGATCTCGTCGAACAGTACAACCGAGTACGGATGACGGCGCACGGCCTTGGTGAGCTGACCGCCCTCGTCGTGGCCCACGTAGCCCGGGGGGCTACCGATAAGCTTGGAGACCTCGAACTCGCTGCCGAACTCCGACATGTCGAAGCTGATGAGCGCGTCCTTGCTGCCAAAGAGATACTCGGCGAGCGTCTTGGCGAGCTCGGTCTTGCCCGTGCCGGTGGGACCCAGGAAGATAAAGCTGCCACCGGGACGACGCGGATCCTTGAGCGGCGAGCGACTGCGGCGCACGGCCTTGGCAACGGCCTCGACGGCCTCGTCCTGGCCGATAATGCGGGTCTTGAGCACGCTTTCGGCCTGCAGCAGGCGACGGCTCTCGCTCTCGGTGAGCGAAGACACCGGCACGCCCGAGGTCACGGACACGATGTCGGCAATCTGGCTCACATCAATAGTGAGCGGGCTCGCGTCGAGCTCGGCCGTCCAGGCAGCCTTGGCCTCGGCAAGCTCAATCTCGGCAGCCTTCTGCTGCTCAGTGATCTCGGCAGCCTTGTTCATGTCGTCGCTCTCGGTGGCCTCCTGTGCGGCAGCCTTGAGCTCCTCGACGCGATGCTCGGCCTCGCGCACCGGCTCAGGCGCACGGTTGGCGGCGATGCGGGCGCGAGCACCGGCCTCGTCGATGAGGTCGATGGCCTTATCGGGCAGGAAGCGGTCCTGAATGTAGCGGTTGGAGAGGTTCGCGGCGGCCTCGATAGCACCCTGCGTGTAGCGCACGTGGTGGTGCTCCTCGTAGCGCGGCTTGAGCGCGGTCAGGATCTTGACCGTGTCCTCGACGCTCGGCTCCTCAACATCGATGGTCTGGAAGCGACGCTCAAAGGCCGGATCCTTGGTGAGGTACTTGCGGAACTCCTCGGCCGTGGTGGCACCGATGATCTGGAAGGCACCGCGCGCGAGCACAGGCTTGAGCATGGAGCTTGCATCGATGGATCCCTCGGCAGAACCGGCACCGATGATGGTGTGCATCTCGTCGATAAACAAGATGACGTCGTCGGCTTCGGTGGCCTCCTGGATCACGTTCTTGAGGCGCTCCTCAAACTCACCGCGATACTTGGCACCCGCCACGAGGCCCGGCAGGTCGAGCGTCCAGATATTCTGGTTCATGAGGTTCTCGGGCACATTGCCGGCGGCAATCTGCTGCGCCAGGCCCTCGACGATAGCCGTTTTGCCCACGCCGGGATCACCCAGAATAAGCGGGTTGTTCTTGGTGCGGCGCGAAAGGATCTCCATCATGCGCTGGACTTCCTTTTCGCGACCAATTACAGGGTCGAGCTCGCCGTCACGCGCCTTTTGCGTGAGGTTGGTGGCGAACTGCTTAAGCGTATCGGTACCGCCCCCCTTTTGCTGCGAGGCGTCCGAACCGCTAAAGAACGGCAGGCCCGCACCGGGACGCCCAGCACCGGCGCCGGCGAGCGGACGCTTCTTGTCCTGATCCTTGGCGGTAAGTTTCTCGATAGCCTTTTTGATGGAGGCGGACGACACACCCAGGCGCATGAGGATGTCCATGGCCATGCCGTTGCCCTCTTCGACGATGCCGATGAGCAGGTGCTCGGTCGACACATACGTCTGATTGTTCTCGCGTGCCACACGGAAAGAACGCTCCATCACGCTAATAACGAGCGGCGTAAAAGCGAGCTTGGCGGCCTCGGTTTCCTCGCTGGGCTCGGGAACCGTGGTCTGGACCTCTTTGAGGGTATCCATGATGTCATCGTAGGAGATATCGAGCGAGCGCAGTGCCTCGGCGGCAATACCCTCGTCCTCCTTAGCGAGCGCAAGCAGCAGGTGCTCGGTGCCCACCTTATTTGAGTGCAGATCGAGCGCCTCTTGCTTGGCCATGGACATGACCTTGCGCGCGCGATCGGTAAAACGGTCTAACATGCTAGTTCCTCTTAGACGAGCTAGTTTTTCAAACGCAAAGCGCCACTCGTGGCGGCGCTTTGGTCTCTTTACCCATATGGAGTATATGTTAACCGTTGGAGCCTTTTCCACGCGCAGCTATACGACAACGTCTACAAAAAAGGAATCGCCAGGTGCGGCGGACGCTCTAGGTTAGAGGCTGTTGCCTAGCAGGCAGGCTCGGCATCCATGCTCTCGGCAACGTCATTGACGGCATCGGCAATGGGAGCACCCGGCATGTGCACGAGCTCCATGTGCGGCTCTTCAAAGACAGTTCCCATGGGGAAGGCGCGGCGGAAAACAAAGCGAGCAACCGGACCAGCCACCAGCAGGTTCCAGGGCAGGGCCATGATGAAGTTGCGCGGAATGTTGACAAGCCACATCATCGGCAGCGCCTGCAAATTGGCAAGCGGGCCGCCGGGCATATGGAACAGGCCTTCGCACGCGCCGTAGAGCGACATGATGATGACCATGGGAACGACCATGCAGGAGCTGACGGCGAGCGTCATGGCAAGCGGCGAGCTCTTGCCCGGCGTGACCAGGAATTTAAAGGCGAAGCCCTTAGCAAGGGGGCTGGCAACAAACCAGTCGCAGCACATGGCAAAAACGTAGGCAACGGGGAAGCCGAGCCACGCGGCGGCAACAACCTCGCCGTTGATGGCCTCATGCTGCAGGGCGACGTTGTAGATGCTCATCCAGAGCACCATGCAAAAGCACATGATAAAGGTGAACAGCAGGCTCTCTCGTTTGTTGATAGGCATAAAGGGCAGATTCCTCTCTGTGTTGTGCCGCGGCACCACGCAACAAAAACGGGCGGGCAAGATGGAGCTGTTGGAACTTCATCTCGCCCGCCCGTGGTACGTGCGTCTGCGACTACTTATGTGGTGAAACCAGCCTAGCACGAAAAGCACGCGCTTCGTAAGCGTTGAGTTTATGGAGATGCAGGGCACCAATAATCCCCCGACCCCATAAGTTGCGGTGGAATACGGACTGTTTTGACCCTTTAAGCAGCAATTCAGTCTCTATTTCACCGCAACTCATTTGGTACAAAGTAACCTGACCCCCTTGCACCAATTAACTGGTGTGGCGCCAGCGAGGGTCGGTGAGTGTACGTGCCACACCCAGACCAACGGGCAAAAACGCCACGATGAGCACTGCACGCACAAACCAACCGAGCATATTGACCGTATCGAAGGTGCACATGTAGTACATCGAGCGATACAGATACAAGCCCGGCACCATAATGACAATCGATGGCACCGTGAGGGCGATACGTGGATAGGTGAGCTTGATTTCGGCCAAGCTTGCCAGCAGCCCCGATACCAGCGCGCCGATAAACGCTGCCGCCTCGGGAGGCATTCCCGCGCTGAGGCCCAGGAAGGGAAGCATCGTCGGCGCATCGACGAGCGTAAGACGCAAGGTATTGGACACGGCGCCGATCAGCCCTGCCGCCGCTGCCATCTTTACCGGGCTGTTGAACATAACCGAGAAGCCAAATACTCCGACAAAGCTCATCACCACACGCAAGAGTGTAAGAGCCAACGGTGAGAGCCCGAGCGGGGCAAAGTCATCCGGCGCCAGCCCCACACACTCGGCAACCATCCAGCCTACGAGGGTCGCCATCACAATAATCGACACAGCATACGAAAGACGCTCAATGCCGCTTCGCATGTCGAGCTTAGCGATGTCGAGGCCTGCCGTAATGAGAGGAAAGCCGGGGATCACAAAGAGCATGGCGCCGATATAGCCTTCTTGGTGCGACATTGCCCCCGGTATGACCTGGCCAAGACCGAGCAATGCCAGCAGATACGAGACGCAAGCGAGTGCAACGCCGATCGTCAGCGCGCTAAACTGGCCAAGGCCCTGCTTAAGAATATGGGAGCGAGCAAAGTTGCCGACACCAGCGCCCACAAATGCACAGGCCATCTCGATAGGGCCGCCGCCGAGCAAAAAGACGAAGGCGCCGCAAGCACAGGCTGCCGCAAGGCCCTGTTGCCAGGGAGTGTAATCAGGTTTTGAACTCTCAACGGTCTTGAGCATCTCGTGATACTCATGCACCGTAAAACGACGGCCATATGTCTCGATTTCCTTTAGGAAGCTCTCCATCATCCAAATGCGATGGGTATTGACGCCCGTTGTGGGCAAGCTGACGACTTCGTTAAAGCAGTGACCATCTTCAATACAAGTACACTCAAACGACAGGAGACTTAAGTCAACGTGGATGGTGACACCGAGCACGGCGGCGATGCGATTCATGGTATCGCGTACACGCCAGGCACCCGTTCCGCTCGCGAGCATAAGCATACCGGTGCGACAAATGATGGATGATTTGTCGGTAAGTGGCGCATCGACGGCAAGCTCATCGCCTGCCGTCACGATCTGGCGCCAGTCAGTTTTCATATGGAGCGCGCCGGCACGGACACCGTGGTGCAAAGAGATTCTCGAAAGCAGCGGGTCGGGGCGCGAAGGCTGTGGGGGTTCCGTCGATTCGACCTCGTCCTCGTCGGGCCCTTCATCAACAAGGTCGAAAGCATCGAGTGCCGCCGGCTCACGACGATCGATCAGCTCCTCGTCCTCATCATCAAAGTAATTGAACTGATCGAGCATGTCCTCTTCGATTGTGCGCTCGCTCGCGTCGTTCATATTGACGCTCCCTTCCTGCCGACTAACCCCCATCCTAGGCAGCAGCGGCTAAAGGAAACATAAAAGAGACGGCTGTCATGCGGGCCATGTGCTCAATAACCGTTGGGTAGTCATTGGGGACGTTCTTAAACGACTAGTCATTAAAGAACGTCGATTACAGTCGAAATTGTCAGCCC
>CABMOY010000037.1 GCA_902388345.1 uncultured Collinsella sp. | reverse complement strand
CGGAAAGCACATTAAGTGCTTTCCTTTGCGTGCGGAACTCGCGACAAACTTAACCGCCCCGCCCGGCAGGCGAGCTGCGGAAACTCGGTCGGTCCAGAGCAATATCGTGGGAACGGAATTCTGGCTGAATATTTGTCCGCACGAACGATCCGATAGACAGGCCGCGCTATCCCCTTCTACTAAGTTGCGGTGAAATAGGGACTGAATTTGGGGTTGAATCGTTTAAACAGTCCCTATTTCACCGCAACTTATTTGGGGATGAAAAAGGCGGAGGCCCTGGTGAGGGTCTCCGCCTTTGTTACAAGGGGCGATGTTATTCGCGTACCGTGGAATTAGACCAGGCGGGCGTTGATCGTCTTGGCGATCTCGGCGGCGTCGGTGGAACCCTTGACGGTGGCACGGAAGTCCTCGTCCATAAGCGCCTCGGCGACCTTGGACAGGATCTTGAGATGCGTGGTGCCAGCCTGAGCGCCCGGGATGAGCAGGGCGATGGCAACGTTGACGGGAGCGCCATCCATAGTGTCCCAACCGGTCACGCCAGAGTCGTCCTTGACGACGATGACGGCAGCCTCGGTGATGGCGTCGGACTTGGCATGCGGAATGGCGAAGCCCTCCATCATGCCCGTGGTGCCCTCGGCCTCGCGGGCCAGGAAGGCGTTCATCACGGCGTCGGCATCGCCGGCGATACCGGCCTTAACGGCCTGGTTGGAGACAAAGCTCAGAGCCTCGTCACGAGAAGCGAAGTCCTCGGCGACAAAGACGTTCTCGACCTTCACGAAGTCGGAAGCCTCGGCCTTGGGGGCCTCGACAGCAGCGGCCTTAGGGGTCTCAGCCGGCTTGGCTGCAGGAGCGGGCTTCTGGTTCTTCTCGAAGTCGTACTTCTTGAAGGCCACGAACAGGATGCCACCGACCACGGCGCCGATGAGGATCGCGAGGACCCACTGCGGGCCGTTCTCGACAACGGGCAGGACCAGAAAGCCACCGTGAGGCGCCGGCACATGGACACCGAGCATCAAGGTAAGCACGGAGGCGATGGCCGACGAAAGCATCATGATGGGCATGACAGGCCAGATGTTCTTGGTCATGAACGGAATGGCGCCCTCGGTGATGTGCGTGCAACCAAGGATGAGGTTGACGACACCGGCATCATGGTCTTCCTGGCTAAAGTACTTCTTGCCAACGATAACGGCAAAGCTGGTGACCAGGGGCGGAACGATACATGCGGCGGATACGGCAGCCATGAAGGCCGTACCGTCGGCATAGGCAGCGGTTCCAACGCCAGCATCCATGCCGGCTCCAAGGAGCATGGTGCCGGTAACATATGCAGCCTTGTTGACCGGGCCACCCATGTCAAAGGCACACATGCAACCAATGGCAATGCCCAGAGGAATAGCACCGGCATGCTGGAGACCGCGCAGGAAGTCCATCATCGCTTGGTTGATGGTAACCATGGGGCCGGAGATACCGAGCATCACGAGACCGACAATCAGCGTGGAGAACAGCGGGTACAGGAAGATAGCCTTGAGGCCGTCCAGGTTCTTGGGCAGACCGGCAAAAACCTTCTCGAGCAGCAGGATGACATAGCCAGCAAGGAAGCCGCCGACGATGCCGCCCAGGAATCCGAAGCCCACGCCGGTGCCACCGGCATCGATCATGTGGGTATCAGCGTTAACGGGCAGGCCCTGGATGGCGATCATGCCGGCAACGAAGCCGGGAACGAGTGCCGGGCGCTTGCCGATGGACTCGGCGATGTAGGCGGAAAGCACCGGAACCATGAGGTTCATGGCAATGCCGCCGATGATCTTGAGCATCGCGGCAAAGCTGTTGTAGTCGGGCTTCATCGAATCGAAGGACGTGATGCCCCACAGGAACGAAATGGCGGTCAGAACACCACCAGCAACGACGAAGACCAGCATGTGGCTGACGCCGTTCATGAGGTGCTTATAGATGACGTGGCCGATGGACTCCTTCTCCTCGACCTCATCCTCGACATCGGCAGCAGCCGCAACCGTGTCGTCGCCCTTAGCGGCGAGTGCGCGGTCGATCAGCTTGCCGGCAGCCTCGACGGACAGGGCCTTGGAAACACCAACGGAAACCATGGGCTTACCGGCGAAACGCTCCGCCTGGACATCCTTGTCGGCTGCGACGACGACGGCCTTGGCACCAGCGATCTCGCTCTTGGTGAGCTCGTTCTCGACACCGACCTGGCCATGGGTCTCAACCTTAATGGTCAGACCGCGCTCGGCAGCTGCCTTCTCCAGCGCCTCCTTCGCCATGAAGGTGTGCGCGATACCGGTCGGGCAACCGGTGGCAGCGATGATGTCAAACTTAGCCATGTGTCCCTCCTTCTTGAGTACTGCGCCCTCAGGCGCTCCCCTACACGCGCGTCCTTGCGCGCTTTTCCACAACTGAAAGATACCAACCCACCGTCCACGTGAGAAGAGACAAGGCGCAATTCTCCGGTGAAAGGTTCTTTCATAACCGTAAACGGTAGGTGAAAGTTTACCATCAACACTTGAAACGGCAAGGTGTATCTTGTAATTGAAAATGCCCGTATACTATGGCATTGAAAAACGAGTCCTATATTTCATGCCAACCAGGAGCCATCCATGACCGATAGCAGCAAGAGCGCGCTCTCCCTTATTAGCACTCATCAGGGATATAGTGGATCCGAGCAGCGCATTGTCGACTATATATTGGAGCACCAGTCCGAAGCGCCGCGCCTGACGGCCGCCCAGCTTTCGCGTGCCGCAGCCACGTCCGAGGCGACGGTTTCGCGCTTTTGCCGCAAGCTGGGCTTTGGCAGCTTCCGCAGCTTTCAGTTTTCGTTGGCGCGCGACTTGGAGAGTCAGCGCAACGAGGGCCTGACCGACGAGGTCTCGCTCGACAACATGGAGCAGAGCCTTAAAAATATCTTGGCTGCCAAGGTCAGCGAGCTTAACGCGACCATCGACGGGATTGACCACGATACGCTAACGGCCGTTGTGCACGCGTTAAAGAATGCGGGCGTTATTGAGTTTGCGGCCGTAGGCAACACCAACGCCGTCGCGCTCGACGCGACGTTTAAGTTTTCGCAGCTGGGCCTTCGCTGCAT
The DNA here is from genome assembly GCA_902388345.1 of uncultured Collinsella sp. Classification (GTDB taxonomy): domain Bacteria; phylum Actinomycetota; class Coriobacteriia; order Coriobacteriales; family Coriobacteriaceae; genus Collinsella. The sequence continues at coordinate 13,771 of CABMOY010000037.1, read as the reverse complement.
GGCGAGCACCATCAGCGAGACCTCGATCGGGTTTGCGCTCACGCTACGCCCCGGCGACGTCATCGTGCTCATCTCAAACTCCGGCAAATCGCGCCGACTGAATCGCATGGCAAAAGCGGCTCGCGACTGCGGCGCAACCGTAGTCGTCATCAGCAGCGACAGCAAATCCCCGCTCGCGCGCCTGGCAGACTACACTTTTAATACCGTCAACCACGAAGCGCTACTGACGACGGGCGACTTTGCGTTCTCCAAGATCAGCGCCACGATGATCATCGAAGTCATCTACAACTTCCTGCTGCCCGAGATTGAAGACGCGCGTGAGCATATCAGCTACTACGAGGAGCTCATCCAGCCGGATAAGGTCGTTGAGTAAAACGCGTAGTGGGACAAAAATTTCAGTCTATTTTGTCCCACCAACACCGCTGATACGACCTAGCCTCGAACTTCTTCCAACATCTGCCTGGCGTGCGCTAGGCTTGCCTCCGACTGATCGCCGCTGAGCATGCGGGCAATCTCGGCGGTACGGGCGTCCCCAGTCACCTCGTCCAGATGCGTCTGAGGAACGTTGCCGGATTCCTTGCTCACCACGTAGTGTTTGTCGGCCATAACGGCGACCTGCGCCAGGTGGGTTACGACGATGACCTGATGCGTGGCGGCAAGATCGGCCAGCACACCAGCAAGAGCACGAGCCGTGGAACCACCGACACCGGCATCGACCTCATCAAACACGAGCGTATCGACACCATCGGCATTACCCAAAACCACCTTGCTCGCCAGCATAACGCGGCTCAGCTCACCGCCCGAGGCGATGCGGCGCAGAGGGCGCGGTGTGAGGCCGGCACCGCTGCGATACAGAAGCTCGTAGCTCGAAGGGCCCGCGGGTGTCCACTCAGCGCGAGGGAGATCGCGGGACTCCCAGACCAGCTCAGCGCCGCCCATCTCGAGGCGTGCCATCTGACGACCCACCTCGTGGCAAAAACGCGGGGCTGCCGTATTGCGCGCGCGCTTAAGCGCCTTGGCGGCGGCGAACAGTTCGTGCTCCGCCGCGCCGAGTGCCTCGCGTGCCTTCCTAATCTGCTCGTCACCATCGTCCACCAGCGATAACAACTCCCGCGAGCGGTCACGCATGGCAAATACATCGTCCATGGTGGGACCCCACTGACGCAGCAGGCCCTTGAGGTCGGAATACCGCTCGCGCATGCGAGCGAGCTCGCGAGGATCGAACGCAACGCCATCGCGATAAGCACGCAGCTCGTTGGCGCAATCCTCGAGTGAGATGCAGGCATCCGAAAGTGCGTCGGCGATGACACCCAGTTTGCGATCGACGGTAGCCATGCGCGACAGTTCTGCCACGGCGCCGTTCACGGCATCGAGCGCTCCCCCTTCGGCAGCAAGCGATGCATGGGCATCGTTAGCTGTGGCAACCAGTACCTCGGCATGTTCGGAGCGCGGCAGCAGCTCCTCGAGCTCCTCATACTCACCCGGCTTGGGGTCGACCTCGGCGATACGCTCCAGGGCGAAGCGCGCCTCCTCGACGCGACTCCCCTGCGCACGCGACGCCTCCTCTACGCGACGGACCTCCTTGGCAGCCGCACGCGACGCCTTAAGGCAGGCACGGTACTTTTCCAGCGCCTCGAGCGCAGAGCGACCAGCCCAGGCATCGACCATAGCAACATGATGCGCCGGATCGAGCAAGCGCTGATGCTCGTGCTGGCCGCAAAGATCCATCATCACGCCGACGCGCTCGGAAAGCTCGCGCACGCTGGCGATGCGGCCGTCAATCTTGACGCGGCTGCGGCCCTCGGGAGAAAGGCTGCGCTGCACGGTGAAGCCCTCCGCGTCGTGCGGGCCATCGAACAGGCGAGCCTCGACGCTCGCAAGCGCCTCGCCCTCGCGCACGGTCGACGAATCGGCACGCTCGCCCAAAATAAGCTTAAGCGCCGAGAGCAGCGCGGTCTTGCCGGCGCCAGTCTCGCCAGTCAAAACCGTTAGGCCTGTGCTGGGCACCAGCGTCGCCTCGCGAATGAGTGCAATGTTTGAAACCTGCAGCTCATCGATCATGACGAACTCCGTAGAATACGCGACTCACCGAGTTATAGAAGCTTTCGGGGCCATAGTCGAGCAACAGCACATCGCCGGGACCGCGACGCACGGCCACGCTCTCGACCGTGCCGTCGCAGGTAATAAACTGTCCGTCGATAGCGATGGCAGGCACACTCGGGCGGTCGTCAGACATAAAGATCTCGACGACATCGCTTGGCGAGGTCAAAAAGGCGCGAGCTTGAATGGTGTGCGGCGCGATGGGCACGCAAACCATACCCGTGTAATCGGGGCTTACGATGGGACCACCGGCTGAAAGCGCATAGCCGGTGGAGCCGGTCGCCGTCGATACGACCACACCGTCGCCACGCAAGCGGTCGATATGGTGGCCCGACACGGTGATGTCGAACTCGACCATATCGGAAAGCGGCCCGCGCGTAAGCGCCATGTCGTTGAGGGCAAAAGAACGCACGACATCCTTGGTGCCGTCCTCGCGCACGGAAACGATATCTGCGGCGATGGTGGCGCGACGGCTCACGTGGAGCTCACCGGACAGGGCATCGCTCACAACCTGCAAAACGTCGCGTTCCTCGGGACTGGCCGCCGTCAAAAAGCCCAGGTGACCATAGGAAAGACCCAAAATGGGAATCTCACGGTAGTTGAGAATGCGGGCGGCGCGCAGCAGCGTGCCGTCGCCGCCGAGCGTAATGACCAGGTCGGCATCGTCAACATCGGGCGTGCTCTGAATCTTGGAGCGCTGGTCGGCCGCCCATGCGACCTCGTAGCCCTGGCGCGTCAGCCAGAGCTCGAGCATCAGGCCGCTCTCGACCGCCTCTTGCTTGTAGTAATTGGGAACCAGAAAGACCTTCATAGCGTTGCCGCTTTCTCGCTCAAAGCCGATACCTGGGCTTGCAGCTCGTCATTCGAGCGCTCGCCGGGGGCAAACCTCGTGCCGTACAGGAAAAACTCAACGTTGCCCTTGGCGCCATGGATGGGCGACACGCACGCATCGACCGGGAACAATCCCTTCGCGGCAAACAGCTCGATGACCGCAACGAGCGTGTCGACACGCACGGCGGGGTCGGTCACGATACCGCCCTCGCCCACCAGCGCCGCCGGAGCCTCAAACTGCGGCTTTACCAGCGTACAAAACGAACCCATAGGCGTCAGGCAAGCCAGCACCGCATCGATGATGTTCGCGATGCTGGTAAACGACACGTCGCACACAGCCAAGTCGATAGCGCTCTCACAGCCGAGTTCGGGCAGCTGCGTCACGTTGGTGCGCTCATGGAGCGTCACGCGATCGTCTTGGCGCAGCGACCAATCAAACTGGGCACGACCCACGTCGACCGAAACGACCGTGGCGGCACCGCGCTTGAGCAGGCAATCGGTAAAGCCGCCGGTAGAGCAGCCTACGTCCAGGCAGGCAAGGCCCGTGGGATCGATACAAAACGCATCGAGCGCACCCTCAAGCTTAAGGCCGCCGCGCCCAACGTACGGAATGCGCCCCTTAACGTGCAGCGGCAGGCCCGGCGTCACCTTGAGCCCCGGAGAGGTCAAACGCTCACCGCCGCTCGAAACCAACCCGGCCATAAGAGTGCGAAGGGCATCCGCGCGATCGGCGCAGATGCCCTGTGAAATCAGTTCGTCATCGAGACGCACGCGTTTCATGAATGCCATCAACCATTCGTATCCGGGGATGCAGCCTGCCTATCTTGGGACTCGTTTGCCGCATCCTCATCGTATTCCTGCTCGAGCTTGTCGGCCTCACGCGGCGTCAGCTCAAACTTGTCGACCATATCGACCGCACGGGAGCCAAGCTCAATCGCCTCGTCAAACAAATCGAGCGAACGCTCCAGGGACGTATCCTTGGAGCGAACGGTGGCGATGATCTGGTCCAGGCGATCCGAGATCTCATCGAAGTTGCGGACGGAACCCTCTGGCATGGCTACTCCTCGACGGAGTCGGCCTCGACGGCCTCAGCAGCGTCCGCATCCTCGGCAAGTACACCGGCGGCAGCCTGAGCGGCAGCGACCTTGGCGGCCGCCTCGGCAGCCTGTGCCTCCTCGCGAGCGCGATCCTCGGCCAGCAGCTCTTGGTACAGGTCCTCGCCCGGCAGCTCCTCGCTGCGAGCGATCTTGCCCAGCACGCCGTTGACAAACGATGCGGACTGGTCGGTACCATAAGCCTTAGCAATCTCGACAGCCTCGTTGATCACGATAGCGTCCGAGACCTCTTCGTCGGTGAGGAAGCGCATCTCGTAGACGGCGATACGCAGCAGGTTGCGGTCGGCGCCGGGCATGCGCATAAGATCCCAGTTCTTGGCTACGGCGCGCAGGGCACAGTCGATGCGATCGATATGCTCGTAGGCACCGCGACAAAGCTCCAGCGCATAGGGGTCGAGGGGACCCTTCGAGATCAGGAAATCGCCCTCGAGGACGCGCTCGAGCGGGCTGTCCGTGGCCTCGGCCTGGAACAGCAGCTGCAGCGCCTGACTGCGGGCAAGCGTGCGCCCGCGATAAACCTTAAGGCTCAAAGGTTACTCCTTGGGGAAAACGAGGCCGTCAATGCAAACGTCAACGCGCTCGACCTCGACGCCCACCTGAGCATCGATGGCGGCGACCACGGCGGCGCGAACGGCCTCGGCGAGTTTCTTGAACGGATAGCCAAAGAACACCACGACACGCACGGTGAGTGCGAGCTTGTCGCCGATGACCTCGGCCTCGACCGCCGGCTCGGAAGTCGGGGCCTTGGACGAGAGCATCATGGAGACAAGGTTGGTGGCAAGGTCCTTGACGCCAACGGAGGCGATGCCCTCGACATCCGACACGGCGCGCGAGACGATGGCGGTCAGAACATCGGGCGAAATGCCGATGCCGTCAATCTTGATTTCCTGGGGCATGAGTCCTCCTAGAAGAGTTGGTTGCTAGACGCGGGAGACGAACTTGCCGTCGCGGGTGTCAACCTTGATGACCTCGCCCTCGTTGAGGTACATGGGGACCTGGATGACAGCGCCGGTGTCGATCGTGGCCGGCTTAGTGGAACCCTGGACGGTGTCGCCTTTAAAGCCCGGGTCGGTCTGGACGATGGTGGTCTCGATGAACATCGGCGGGGTCACGCCCATGAGCTCATCGTCGGCGAAGAGCAGCTGGCAGATGTCGTTCTCGCGCAGCCACTTAGAGTTCTCGCCCACCATGTCCTCGGGAACGGGAACCTGCTCATAGGACTCGTTGTCCATGAAGATGTAGTCGGTGCCATCGTTGTAGAGGTACTGGAACTCACGGGTGGTGAGCATGACGCTCTCGAACTTGGTGCCGGCGTTGCAGGTGTTCTCGACAACGCGGCCGCTCTTGATGTCGCGGGTCTTGTAGCGCACAAATGCGCCGCCCTTGCCCGGCTTGACATGCTGGAACTCGACGATGGTGTAGACCTTGTCCTTAATGCGGAGGCCGAGGCCGTTCTTGAAGTCGGCGGTAGAAATGGTAGGCATAGCGACCTTTCTTGTTATGGGCAGAACGCACAAGCGTCCAAATTACATACGAGCGAAATTATACACTTGCAGACGGCGCCTGCAGCGAGCGCATAAAAAGAGAACGCGGGGCGTCCGAATCTATCCGAACGCCCCGCCCCACAAAAGTAGATTTTAAGGCATGTCCCAAAATCTACCGAGGTGTATTAACAATCGATGACGTGGAGGTCATGCGGGGTCTTGGTGAAGGGCTCGTAGCCGTTCTCGGTGACGACGCCGTAGTCCTCCAGGCGCACGCCGCCCACGCCGGGCAGGTACACGCCGGGCTCCATGGTGATAACCGAGCCGATCTCGATGGTGTTCTTGCTGCGGTTGAAGTTGGGCAGCTCATGGATGTCGATACCGACGCCGTGGCCTAGGCCATGGTTGTAGTAATCGCCATAGCCGGCATCACCGATGATCTTCTTGGAAAGCTTGAAAATGTCGTTGCCCTCGACGCCCGGATGGATGGCGGCAACGCACTCCTCGTGCGTACGGCGTACAAGCGCGTACAGGTCGAGCTGTTCCTGCGTGGGCTCGCCCATCACGACAGTACGCGTCATGTCGGAGCGATAGTCACAGTAGCCCGCGCCGTAATCCATGAGGACAAAGTCGCCCTTCTCGATGACACGGTCGCTCGGGACGGCATGCGGGTTGGCGGTGTTGGGGCCGCTCGCCACGATGGAGCCGAAGGCCAGGCTATCGGCGCCGTTGGCGAACATAAAGTTCTCGAGCTCGTTACGAACCTGCTTCTCGGTCATGCCGGGCTTAATAAATCCGAGCATATGCTGGAAGGCGGCATCGGTGATCGACTGCGCATGGCGCATGAGCTCGATCTCCTCGACGTCCTTGATGGCGCGCATCTTGCGAATGTCGTCATGCATCAGCGGCAACATGCAGGCGACGGAGCGATCCTCCAGACCACGCTGAATACCCTGGTAGAAGTTGATCTGCATGTCGTCCTCGACGGCGCAGACGTGGCACTTGTTGGCCGCGATCTTGCCGGCGACCCAGCCGGGAATGGTGCCCTCGTCCATGTCGTAGACCCAGGGGCTGCCGGCGGGTGTGTTCTCCTCAAAGCTGTTGAGGTAGCGCGAGTCGGTATGGAACAGGCACTGGTCAGCCGTAATAAACGCGGCGTGCGGGAACTCGAAGGTGTAATCGAAGACGCCCTTCACGCCCGTAAGCCAACGAAGATTGGCCTCGTCACGCACCACGATAGCGTCGTAGCCGCGCTCAGCCATCAGGGCACGGACACGTTCGATACGACCGGCAGGACCGGCAGCAAACTCAGACATGCAGATTCCTTTCTTGTTGTCTCAAAAAGTGCGGGACGGGTCTCAACCGAACGACGGAATCGCATGCGATCCGCAACCGATTGAAACCCGTCCTTCAACATGATACGAAAGACGATGGATGTCAATAAAACCTAGAGAAGTTCTTTGCGAGAAGCCAAGTAGGCGTGAGCATGGCGCTCAAGAACCTCGTCCTCAACGCTCGTTAGGCGAATGGCGCCGAGTGCTGCGGGCAGCGGCAACATGCTGCGGTTCGAGCGGACAAACTGCTGCCTGCGGAACTCCTCGATATATGCGGCAGGCTCCAGATCGAAGGCAAGTTCCTCGATACCAAAGTCCTCCAGGCAGTCATCGACCTCAAAGACATAGTCGATATCGAAGTCGCAGGCGTCGTGAGCAAGGCGTGCCTCAAAGCGCATGCCCTCGGACAACAGCTGGTAGGCAGGGACCTGCGAAGCGGCATCGCCCAAGCAGGCGCGCAGGGTGCGCTCCCCCGTCTTGCCAAAATCGAGCGCATGACGGGCGCTCGGGTTCGTGGCCATCAGTACGTCCTTGCGGGCGGTCTGAGACCACTGAACGGCATTGACGAGCGCGACCTCCTCGCCCGCGAGAATCTCGGGGACGGTCTCGGTAAACTGATTCCAGCGGGACTTGCTGCTCGAAAGCATGGTGCCAACAAGTACTGCATAGCCAAGCTTGAGGTCCTCGGGGTCCGCCTCGCGAACAAGGTCGAGGTCACACACGACCAAGCCCGGCTCGGGACGGAACGCGATAGCGGGAAGCGCATTCGCCGACGAGGCGACAAGCGACTTCATGGTCGTCGCGACCGTGAGCATGGCGTCGAACGTCGTCGGCAGCAAGGCGCACTCGGTACGACCGCACCACTGATTGGCACACCAGCAAACGACCGAGCAGGTCGCCGTGTCGCCGACAGCGACAACGAGATCGTCGCAGGTAATGCCGTTGACCGACAGAGCACCAAAGACGGTATCGGCATCGGCCAGCGTAGCACCGGCAGGCGAAACCTCGAGGACGAGCAGCGACACGGCAAAGCCGGCGTCGACCAGCGCATGCTCAACGACCTCGCCAAAACGCTCTGACGTGGCGGTGTTCCAAACGACCATCGCACGCTTAGGCTTGCCCACGGCCGAGGCAAACATGCGCGACAGCTCCTCGAACGCGCCCAATCCGACGCGGACATCGACACTGCGGTTTTGGAAATTGATCAGTTGACGGCGAATCATAGCAGTCCACGCTCCAAAAGCATCTCGGCACAAAGGTAGGAAACGTCCTCGAAGGACTTGTTGCGAATATCAAGGGTAATATCGGCGGCCTCGCGATACAGCGGACGACGGTGCTCAAACAGGCGCGCAGCATGCTCGGGCGAGCGGAAATCGGGTCGGGTATCGGAGCGGCGAATTTGGCGCAACGAGTCCTCAAAGTCGCCTTCGAGGTACACACAGGTACCCATCTCGTGCATCAGCTCAATGTTCACCGGCGTCTCGACGATGCCGCCCCCGCACGATACAAGCAGACTGCGCTCGCTTTGAAGCGAACGGAGTGCCGAGGTCTCGAGCTCACGAAAACGATCCTCACCCTCGGTCTCAAATATCTCGGTCACCGACTTGCCGCATCGACGCACAACCAAACGATCGGTATCGATGAATCGACGCTTGAACATAGTGCCCACGTTGCGCGCAAGCGTCGACTTGCCCGCACCCAAAAAGCCGATAAAGAAGATATGGTCACAGCCGTGTTTGATGTGCTGAGACATGGCGAAACCTATTCCTCGCAGGGAAGGTCGCGCAGGGCCCGGCGCTCAAAGATACGGAAGATCTGCGTGTACCACAGGTCCTGGGTTGCCTGCGGCTTGACCAGAATAGTGTCAACACCGGCAAAGTTACCGCTCCACACGTCCGTGTACAGCTGGTCGCCGATCAGCACGGCCTCGTCGGCCGTGGCGCCCAGACGCTTAAGACCCGCCTTCAGGGCAAACGGGGCGGGCTTCATGGCGTGGCTGATAGCCTCGAGCCCCAGCTCGCGCGCCGATGCCATGACCTGGTCGCGATGCCAGTTGTTGGACACCATGCATAGCTTAAAGCCCTTGGCATGGGCGGCCTCGAGCCAAGCGGAGACCGCAGCGGGTACCTGCTCGGTATCGCGCGGCACCAGGGTGTTGTCGCGGTCGAGTAGAATGGCGCGCTTGCCGTCGGCCCACAGGGTATCGAGATCGATGCGGTCGACCGAGGCAACATATCGTTTGGGGCTAAAAATCCTCATGATCAATTCCAAGACTGTTGGTGCTCTTCGTAGGTCTTCGAGAAATACTCCTCGTCCTGTGTAATGTAGAAATACAGGTCATCGGAGTCGGTCGGCTCAAGGGTAGCCTTGAGCGCCTCGAGCGACGGAGAGCAGATGGGCGTGGGCGGCAGGCCCTCGTGCTTATAGGTGTTATACGGGCTATCGCTCTGCAGGTCGTCGGCGGTAACCTCGCCGCCGGTGACATACATCATGGTCGCATCGCTATTGAGGTAACGCAGGCCATCGAGCTTGCCCGCCAGACGGTTATAGAAAACCGATGCCACATGCGCGCGCTGATCGGCGTTGAGGCCCTCGCGCTCGACGATCGAGGCAAGGTTAACGATGTCGTAATCGGACATCTCCACGCCATAGCGCTCCTTGATCTTGGCCTCGCAGCTGGCAAAGTCAAGCGACTTATACTCGGCGTTGAACTGGTCAAGCATGGCGCGAATCGCATCATCGGCAGACGGGTCCTTACCCAACGAATAGGTCTTGGGGAATAGGAAGCCCTCGAGCGAATCGTTTGCAGCGCCCTCAAGGAAGCTGTAGTCCTTCACATAGTTGGAGGCCTTTGCCTGATTGAGGAAGTCTTCCTTGGAGATGCTGTCGTATGCCGCGGCCACGCGATCGGCGACCTGGTCGACCGTCAGGCCCTCTGGGATAGTCAGCGCATCGGATCCCGCATTGGGGCCTTCCATGAGCTGCTGAACGACCTTGGTCGCGTCCATGAGCGTGGTGAACGAGTAGGTGCCAGGCTTAAGCGACATGTCGGCGTTGAGCTTTTTGACCGCCGCGTAATAATCCTTGGGATTTTCGACGATATGGTTCTCAGAGAGAATCGAAGCGATGGTGTCACCCGAGGCACCATCGGGAATCGTGATAGTAACTTGCTGGCCAGCAGCGACTTTCGTATCCTCACCGGCAAAGAAGCCCTTGACGGCTGGCACGACAAAGAAAACGATCGCGACAAGCGCAAGCACGGCGACGACGCCACCGATAATCATGGGCACCGGGGAGCTTTTCTTTTGGGCACCACGGCAGGCGTGCGTTTTATAGCTCGAGCGCGTGGCCGGAGCAACGCCGTACGAGCCATGAACATGATGTGTGTGGGGGCGTGATTGCCGGGCCCGCCCCTGCGTGCGCTGGGCAGGAGCCTGCTGCTTAAAACGAGCGCCGCCAGCGGGCTGCGAGGGACGAGTGGCGGGCTGCTGAGCAGCACGCTGAGTAGGCTGAGCCGAACGCTGGCCAGGCTGAGCGGGGCGCGGCGCGGGCTGCCGTGTACGATTCTGCTGGCGCGGATCGGAAGCGCTAGGCATGCTGAACCTCCTCGTTATTACGATCGAGCCATGTCTGCAAGAACAGGCTGGCGGCGATCATGTCGATCTTTCCCCTCATCTGCTTTTCGTTGAGGCCCTGCTCTCGCAGAATGCGCTTGGCCTCTTGCGAGGACAGACGCTCGTCCTCAAACTCCAGCGGAAGTTCGAGCTCGTCGGCAATCTTTTGGGCCACGGCGGCGACGCGCTCGGCCTGGGGGCCGGGCTCACCGGCCATGGTCAAGGGACGTCCGCTTACCAAGATGTCGGGCTCATAGTCCTCGACTAGGTAACGGAACGTCTTGGCCATACCGGTGACCTCGGCAGCCGGCAGCACCTTGACGGGCATCGCCATCTTGCCATCACGGCTCGAGACGGCAATGCCAATCCTGGTCTCCCCTATGTCCAGCGCAAGTGCGACCACAGCGACAACCTAGGTTCTTAGGCGCCAAGCGCGGTCTTGGCGGCCGCGAGGGCATCGGCGATACCGGCAGCATTCTTGCCACCGGCCTGGGCCATGTTGGGACGGCCGCCACCGCGACCGTCGACCAGGCCCGCGATCTGCTTGATCACGTTGCCGGCGTGGAAACCGGCCTTCACGGCGTCATCGGAGCCGGCGGCAAGCAGGGCCGGGGTGCCCTTCTCGGTCACGCTGGCGACGACGCAGGCGACAGGGCCGGCGACCTTCTGATGCACGGTATCCCACACGTTGCGCAGGTCGGCAGCCTCAAGGCCCTGAAGCTCGGCAACAACGAGCTTATAGCCCTTCAGCTCGACAGCACCGTCGATGGCACTGGAAATGGCATCGGAGGAGCCACCGGTGAGCGCCTTCTTGAGCTTGCTGGACGTCTCGCGCAGCTCGGCCTGCAGATTCTCCACGCGGGCGGGAACCTCTTCGACGCGGCACTTGAGCGCAGCGGCAGCGGCGTCGACGAGCGCCAGACGGTCGGCCATGTAGTCGAGGGCACCCTTAGAGGTCACGGCCTCGATACGGCGGACGTTGGACCCCGTAGAGGACTCGGAGATGATCTTGAACAGGCCGATCTCGGCGGTGTTGGCGGCATGGGTGCCACCGCAGAGCTCACGGGAGAACGGCTGGTCCTGGGCGCCCACCGAGACGACGCGGACGACGTCGCCATACTTCTCGCCAAACAGGGCGACAGCGCCGGCAGCCTTGGCCTCGTCAATGCCCATGACGCGGGTCACGACCGGCTTGGAAGCGAAGATCTGCTGGTTGACCAGGTCCTCGACAGCCTTGAGCTGCTCGGAGGACAGGGCCTCGAAGTGCGTGAAGTCAAAGCGCAGGTGCTCAGGAGTCACCAGCGAGCCGGCCTGGGAGACATGCTCACCCAGGACCTGCTTAAGCGCAGCGTCGAGCAGGTGGGTGGCGGTGTGGTTGCGGCGCAGGAAGCCACGGCGCTCGGCGTCGAGCATGGCGGTCACGGCAGCACCGACGGTCAGCGTACCCTCGGCAACGTGAGCGACGTGGGCATACAGGCCGTTGTGGTTCTTGGTATCGGAAACGGTCAGTGCAACGCCCTCGGCGGAAAGCTTGCCGGCGTCACCCTGCTGGCCGCCCATCTCGGCATAGAACGGCGTGCGATCGAGCACAACCTCGACATCCTCGCCCGCGGCAGCGGACTCGACGGATTCACCGTTGCGCACGATGGCGACAACCTTGGCGCCCTCGATAACGTCGTTGTCATAGCCGTCGAACTCCGTCGCGGCGACCTTGTCGGAAAGCTCGACCCAAACGTCGTTGAAGCTGCCCCAGGCATCGCCCTTGGCGTTGGCGCGGGCGCGGGCCTTCTGATCCTCCATGCAAGCGGTAAAGCCATCCATATCGACGTCGTGACCGGCAGCGCCGGCAATCTCGACAGTCAGGTCAATGGGGAAACCAAAGGTGTCGTGCAGCTTAAAGGCAACGTCGCCCGGAAGAACGGCGCCGTCGGCGAGCGCGGCCAGGGCCTCGTCCAGGTAAACGCGGCCGTTGTCGAGCGTCGTGGAGAAACGCTCCTCCTCGGAGGCGACGATGCCCTTAACGAGCGCGACGTTCTTGAGCAGCTCGGGATAGGCCTCGCCCATCTGAGCGTTGACCTCGTCGATGAACTTGGTCAGGAAGGCGCCCTCGATGCCCAGTAGGCGGCCGTGGAACACGGCACGACGGAGCAGACGGCGCAAAACGTACTCGCGTCCCTCGTTACCGGGAAGGATGCCATCCGAGATCATAAAGTCGACGGCACGGGAGTGGTCGGCGATGATGCGCAGGGAGCGACTGGCGCCGGAGTAATGGTCGGCGTCATAGGTCTTGCCGCTGATCTCCTCACCGAGCTTGATGAGGTGCTGCATCAGATCACCGTCGTAGTTAGCGGTCTTGTGCTGCATGATAGCGGCCATGCGCTCCAGACCCATACCCGTATCGAGGTTGCGGTGCGGCAGCTCCGGCATGGAGCCGTCCTCCTGGCGGTCGTACTGGGTAAACACGAGGTTCCAGAACTCAAGGAAGCGGTCGCAGTCGCAGCCGGGCTTGCAGTCGGGGCTGCCGCAACCGACCTCTTCGCCCATGTCAAAGTAGATCTCGGAGCACGGACCGCAGGGACCGGTGGGGCCAGCGGCCCAGAAGTTATCGTCCTCGCCCAGACGCGAGATGTGATCCTCGTCAACGCCCAGGGAGCGCCACACGTCATGGGTCTCGTCGTCCTCGGTAAAGACGGTGAAGTACAGGCGGTCGAGCGGCAGCTTGAACTCCTTGGTGATGAGCTCAAAGGCCCAAGTGCAGGCCTGCTGCTTGGAGACGCCGCCAAAGGAAAAGTCGCCGAGCATCTCAAAGAAGGACAGATGACGGCCGTCCTCGCCAATGCAGTCGATGTCGTTGGTGCGAACGCACTTCTGACAGGAGATCGCGCCGATCTCCTTCATGGTCTTCTTACCCTGGTAGTACTCCTTAAACTGGTTCATGCCGGCGTTGGCGAGCAGCAGCGAAGGATCGTCGGGAACGAGGGACGAAGAAGGATAGAGCTTAAGACCGCGCTCCTCAAAGAAGTTGAGGAACTTAGAGCGAATCTCGGCCGTAGTCATTGACGGGTAGTCAGCACTCATAGAGGGAATCTCCTCGGTTTCACATCGAAACAGTTCAAACGTAACGATATTACCATCCCACTGCGCCTGTGCAAAAAAGAGGGCCGCCAAACAGCGACCCTCCAGCGAAAGTGCATGTTATTTAGGACTAAGCAATCCTTTGAAAAAAATGTTTATAGTAAAATCACTTGTGATTAGTGATTGTTATTGGTGTTGCCTAGAACGATTCTAAGCAC
>CABMOY010000036.1 GCA_902388345.1 uncultured Collinsella sp. | reverse complement strand
CCTATGACGTTCTGATTCGTAGTCAGACCCTCTATCCAGCTGAGGTAACGCCGCAACGCACGGATTATTATGCACGTGACCCCTCGATGGGTCAAGCGACAATTTGGAAAAATTTTACGAAGTGATGATTAAGACGCTCGCGCCTCGACCGAGGTTCGAATCCATGCGGTGGCGGCATAAAAGAAAAGCCCCCGTTGCCGGAGGCTTCAAGTTCGATTGGTGCGGCGTATAGGATTCGAACCTATGACGTTCTGATTCGTAGTCAGACCCTCTATCCAGCTGAGGTAACGCCGCAGCGCAAGACATATAAAACCACTTTAGCTTATTGGAGTCAAGCACAATCTCAAACTTTTTTGTGGAACGCAGTTTTGTCATGCTGCTCCGCATATACCGCTGTTCCCCGTACGATCGATTGGCTTTTCGATCACGTCGAACTTGGCATCAAGTTCCCTCAGGAGCGATCTCACCCGCTGGGCACAATCATAATCGGCAAACGAGATGCTCAGCATGCGCGCGACCTGGTTGGAAGTCCCAACTCCATAGAAGTGCTCCAGCGCCACAAGTCCCTCGTGCGTCACAAAGGTCTCGACCACATGCGGCGACTCCTCAAAGCACCATTGTGTCAACGGCCCCTCGCTCGTCTGCCGAACCACCAGGCCGCCCATGCCAGACGGCTCACACGTTACAAGCAGGTACTCCCCGCCCTCGTCGCTCTCAAACAAAACCACCCGATCATCAAACAGCTCCATCGCGTCCCCTTTCTCTCGCTCTTATTTAGCAAAAGCATAGCAGGTAGATGGCTGTATACAGAACAGTTGTTCGTGTGTTTTCTATTGAGCTGTCCGCACGGCATGGTATGGACCTGCGCACGAAATAGGGCGCCCCCGAAGGAGCGCCCTTGCATATCCCCTATGCAGCCAACTTACGCGACCGGCTCGATCTTCTCGAGACCACCCATGTAAGGACGCAGGACCTCGGGGATCGTGATGGTGCCGTCGGCGTTCTGGTAGTTCTCCAGAATGGCGGCCATGGTGCGGCCGGCCGGCAGGCCGGAACCGTTGAGCGTGTGCAGGTAGTGCGAACCCTTGAAGTTCTCGGGGTCGCGATACTTGATGTTGGCGCGGCGAGCCTGGAAGTCACCGCAGTTGGAGCAGGAGCTGATCTCCTTGTAGGCGTTGTAGCTCGGCAGCCAGACCTCGACGTCGTAGGTCTGACGGGCAGAGAAGCCCAAGTCGCCGGTGCACAGGCTAATCACGCGATACGGAAGGCCCAGCTGCTGCAGCAGGTACTCGGCCTCGGCGGTCATGCTCTCGAGCTCCTCGTCGGACTCCTCCGGCTTAGCGAACTTGACCATCTCGACCTTGTCGAACTCGTGCTGACGGATGATGCCGCGGGTGTCGCGACCGGCGGAACCGGCCTCCTCGCGGAAGCAAGGAGTGAAGGCGGTGTAGCGGCGCGGCAGGGTGTCGGCGTCGAGGACCTCGCCGGCGTGCAGGTTGGTGAGCACGACCTCGGCGGTGGGGATCAGGAAGTTGTCGCCCGAGACGTGATAGGCGTCGTCCTCGAACTTGGGCAGCTGGCCCGTACCGAACATGGTCTGACGCTTGACGACGATAGGCGGCCACCACTCCTTAAAGCCACGGCTGGTGTGCGTATCGAGGAAGAAGTTGATAAGGGCGCGCTCCAGGCGGGCGCCGGCACCACCGAGAACGGTGAAGCGGCTGCCGGAGAGCTTGTTGCCACGCTCGAAGTCGAGGATGTCCAGATCGGTGCCCAGATCCCAGTGCGGCTTAAAGTCGAAGTCGAACTCGCGCGGGGTGCCCCAACGACGGCGCTCAATGTTCTCGTCCTCGTCCTTGCCGTACGGCGTGGCCTCGCAAGGAATGTTGGGCAGGTGAGCCATGAAGTCGTACTGCTCCTGCTCGAGGGCGGTACGACGCTCGGCCAGATCGTCAATCTTCTCGTTGACGGCGCGCACGGCCTCCTTGGCAGCCTCGGCCTCGTCCTTCTTGCCCTCCTTCATCAGGGCGCCGATCTTCTTGGACTCGGCATTACGCGTAGCCTGGAGCTCCTCGACCTCGGTGATGACGGCACGACGCTCGTCGTCGAGCTCAAAGAACTTCTCGCGATCCCAAGACGTCTGGCGGTTAGCCATGGCGACATCGATGGCATCGGGGTTCTCGCGAACAAACTTGATATCAAGCATTAGATCCTCCGGCGATATACATTCCATTTAGGTTGCAACCTTGTACATGTATGGGCAAGTATATACTTATGAGCGTTTACGACCCAACTCAACTACGCAAGAAGGCACCCAATGGACGCAGTTTTTTCCTTTTTGTTTGGCACCCGCACCGGTTTTGCCATCCTTTTCGCCGGCGGCATCCTGTTATTTGCGATTCTTGCCTTTGTAATGGAGAAGCGTACCCATAAGATGTACGTCGACCGCGGACCCAAGTCCGAGGATGAGGAAGACAGCTTCTGGGACTAACCTGCCAAAAAGGGACAGGTTTATTTTGGTCGGTTTTATCTGGGCAAACGCAAGCGCCCCGCAACTGGAATTGAGCCAGTTGCGGGGCGCTTTTCGCTAAAAGGACAAAACCGCAGAAAAAACCTGCCAAAATAAACCTGTCCCTTTTTGGTCGGTTTTACTGGAGAGTTGCGTCGATTGCCTTGACCAGGGCGCTGCGCATGCCGGCATCCTCGAGCGCAACGACGCCCTTGATGGTGGCACCACCGGGCGAGCATACGGCATCCTTCATCGCCGCAGGATGCTGGCCAGTTGCAAGCTGCAACTTTGCCGTACCCAGCACCATCTGGCTCACAATGCGATAGGCGTCGGCACGCGGGATACCGTGCTTGACCGCCGCATCGCCCAGGGCCTCGATTGCCATGGCGACAAATGCCGGAGCGCAACCACCCACCGTGCCGCCCACGAACAGCAGGCTCGTATCGAGCTCGACCACCGCACCGAGCTTGCCAAGCAGATCAAGCACCACTGCGCTCTGCTCATCACTAAGCGTGGAAGCCTTCTCGCAGGCGATGACGCCCTCGCCCACCGAAACCGGTGTGTTGGGCACCGTCGAGATATGCGCGACGCCCGGCAGGACCTGCTCCCACTTGGCACTGTCCCAGGTCCAGGCAACCGACAGAACGACCTTTTTGGCAAGAGCATCCTTGAGCGGGGCGAATATCTTCTCGATCATGTACGGTTTGACCGCAGCGACCACGATATCGGATGCGGCGACAACCTCGGCGGCATCGTGGCAGGCGGCCATGCCGCGCGCCTCGCAGCGCTCAACCAGTGCGTCGTAGCGACCCGCGCAGGCGCACATGTCGCTCGCAGCTACACCGGCAGCGATCCAGCCATCGGCCATAGCGCTCGCCATATTGCCAAAACCGACAAATCCAATCTTCATATCGCATAGTCCTTTCAGACACATTCCTCAAAACGAAAGGTATTGTCCCACGCCATTGTTTCGTATTGCCGACCTATTTGTGATACGGCTCGCCACGGCTGATCTTGCAGGCGCGGTAGATTTGCTCCAGCAGCACCACGCGCGCCAAGTTATGCGGCAAGGTAATGCGTCCAAAGCTGAGCATCTCGTCGGCGCGGGCGCGCACCTCATCGCTCACGCCGTCCGAACCGCCAATCACAAAGGCGATGTCGCTGCTGCCTCGCAGCATAAGATCGTCGAGCCTCGCCGAGAGCTCCTCACTCGAACGCTCCTTGCCCTCGATAGCCAGCAGGATCACATGCGCTCGAGACGGCAAGGCAGCAAGAATCGCTGCCCCCTCCTTGTCGCGCGCGGCATCCACGCCGCCCGCCTTAGCCGGGTCGATATCGGCCACCTCGCGGATATCAACCTTGGCATAGGCACCCAAGCGCTTGGTGTACTCAGCGCAGGCGTCCTTCCAAAAGCGCTCCTTGAGCTTACCGACACAAACGACGGTGTATTTCACGCGTGTCTACTCCTTTGACTCGTTCTGAACCTTACCGGCAGCCAGCATCTGCTCGAACATAGAGGCCGACTGCGAAAAGTCGCTCGGCAGCACGACCGTCGAGGTTTTACCCGTGCGAGCGAACTCCGTCATCATCTCGGACCACTGCGTAAACATGAACAGCTGGTTGGCCTCGTCGTTACCGACTCCCGTCTCCTGGATGATCTCGAGCGAATCCTTGATGCCCAGCGCGATGGCCTTGCGCTGGTTGGCGATGCCCTCGCCCGCCTTTTCCATCGCCTCAGCCTCGGCGGTCGCCTCGGTGACGCGCTTGATGCGGTCGGCCTCGGCGAGCTCCTGCGCGGCAGCGCGCTTTCGCTGGGCGGCATTGATGTCGTTCATGGAGTTCTCGACCTCGGTCGGCAGCGCGATTTTGGTGATGAGTGTCGACACGAGGGTGAAGCCGTAGGCAGCCATCTGCTCGGACACGGTGGCATTAACGTCCTTGGCGATGTCATCCTTCTTGGCAAAGACCTCATCGAGTGTGTAGACGGGAATCGAAGAGCGCAGAGCGTCGGTGATGAAGTCACGCATCTGGTCGACGGGCTCCTGCAGCATATAGTAGCTCTTGTAGATGCCCGAATCTGCCGGGCCGGCGCCCATGTCATAGCTCACGTGGTACTGAGCAGAGACCTCAAGGCCGATGGTCACGTTGTCCTGGGTCTTAACGTCGATGCCAAAACCGTTTTTCATGGTGCGCAGACTCACCGTAGCGGCCTTGCGGTCGATCACGGGCACCTTCATGTGGAAGCCCGCGTTGACGATGCGGTTAAACTTGCCCAGACGTTCGATGATCACGGCATGCTGTTGTTCAACGACATAGCAGGCGTTGGGAAGCAGCAGCAACAGAATGATGATGGGAATCAAAAGGCTGGTAAGGGCGGCGATGATACCGGACAACAGCATGGTCTCTCCTCTGATAGGCACACGTTGGCATTAGGATACCCGCACGAAGCAGCTATGTGACACCAACAAGAGGACCCGTGGTCAAAAAAGGCCAAATATGAGTACTGTTACCGGTTTAGTAACAGCGTATTTGGGTCAAAATCGCCTCGTTGAACCCGAGGTCTATCGAAATTACTTCATTTTGTCTCAAGGTTGAGCCAAATTAGCGTACATCTGTTGCGTAAAATGAGCAAAAATGGCTTCATGAAATGTCTCTATTTTCATGTCAGTACTCATATTTGCCACTTTTTGACCACAGGGGCATCTACCGCGCGAAATCGATATGTCAAATCTGCCAAAAACGGCCCATAACAAAAAAGCCCCCATTGCTGGGAGCTCTTTCAATCAATGGTGCGGGCGAAAGGACTTGAACCTTCATGGGGTTGCCCCCATACGGACCTGAACCGTACGCGTCTGCCAATTCCGCCACGCCCGCGTGCAGGAATTAGAATAACGGAGCGCCATCGCGAACGCAAGAACTATTTTTGAAAAAGTTTGCAGGCATTTTCCCAAGCGGCTTGCGCGATTGTTTCGGCGTCCTCACCAGTGCGATCGACACGGTCGTTAACCAGCGCGTTTGCCGTAATGGAGATCATTGCGGGCTCGCATTCAAGACCGCGGATGGGCTCCGGAGCCATATACGGGCAATCCGTCTCGAACAAAATGCGGTCGAGCGGGGTCGCCGCAAATGCCTCGCGCACGTCGTCGTTGCGCTTAAAGGTGGCCGCACCACCATAGGCGATATAGCAGCCCAGCTTCACAAAGCGCTCCATCGTGGCGCGGTCCTCGCCAAAGCAGTGCAGCACACAACCGGCCTGGGGCACGCCCACCTCACGAAGCACGTTGTACGCATCCATATGCGAGGTGCGCTCCCCATCCGAGTCCTCGTGCCGCAGGTGCAACTCCACCGGCACGTTACGGCACGCGGCAAGCTCGAGCTGGCGCGCCATGCAGTCAATCTGCACGTTATGAGGTGCCGGCGCGATATCGTCATCATAGTCCATGTGGTAGTCCAGGCCGATTTCGCCAATACCGGCGCATAAGGGGTCATCGAGTGCGGCAACGACCTGTGCGTGAACGTCGTCGGTATAGTCCGGCGCGCCATACGGATGCACGCCGGCAAGATACTTGATCTGCGGGATATCCTGCATCGGCAGAATCTCGCGCGTCAGCCAGTCGCTATAGTCCGTCACGCTGCGCTTATCGGCAATGGGATCGAAGACCGTCACCAACAGGTCGATGCCCGCGGCTTTGGCGCGCACGAGTGTCTCGGGCACTTCTTTGCCCCAAAACGAAAGCAGATGCGCATGCGTGTCAGCAAGCGGTGCCAAGGGCACGGGACAAGCAACCGTCTTCTTTTTCTTGGTAAACGTCACGCGTTCGGCATTAGGCATCATGGATGAGCTCCTGGGCCAGACGGACAAAGTCGGCAACATCAAGCGTCTCGGCGCGCGTGGTGGGTGCGATACCGCAAGCCTCAAAGGCGGCATCGAGCACGTCCTTGGCAAAACCGTTGGCGCTCATGGAATTGCGGATGGTCTTGCGACGCTGAGCAAATGCAGCGTCAATCACGCGGGCCACAAATTCGCGATCGAGTTCTTCGGGCATCACACCGTCAACACGGTCGATACGCACGACGGTCGAGTCCACGTGCGGCGCCGGCATAAAGCAACGCGGCGGCACCTCAAAGCGACCCGTCACCTGCGCATACAGGCCGAGCTTTGCCGTATAGCCGCCATAGGTCTTGTTGCCCGGCACTGCGGCAATGCGATCGGCAACCTCCTTTTGCACCATGACGACAGCGCGTTTGAGCGCCGGCATCGTCTGGAAAAATTGCAAAATGATCGTCGCCGCCACGTTATAGGGCAAGTTCGCGACAAATACCGTCGGCTCACCGCCCGCAGCCTGCTCAATCTGCTCCGGGCCCACCTTAAGCGCGTCGCCCATGATAAAGCGGAAGTTGGCATAGTCGGCGGCGTGGGCGTCGAGCACCGGTTCGAGCTCAGGATCGGCCTCAATGGACGTAACGCACGCCGCTTCCTGCAGCAACGCAAGTGTCAACGTACCGCAACCCGGACCCACCTCGAGTACGCGCTCGTCACCTGCAAGCTCGGCAAGCTCGCAGATACGCTCGATCACATGATTGTCGATTAGAAAGTTCTGGCCCAGGCGATGCTTGGTCGCAAGGCCAAACTCCTCCAGCAGCTCCCTGGTGGCCGTGGGGTTTGCCAAAGGCGAAGTTGTCATGGTTGCCTCCTTAGCATGATGGCGGCGTCTTGAAACAAAAGGGCATGGACCGTGGCGGCCATGCCCTTACAGCTAAACAGCAAATTGCCGATATGGCGCTCGCGCGGTCTCTACGCCAGACGCGGGAACAGCGGATCGCCCTTCTCGACGGGCTGACCACCAGCAAGCAGGCCCCAAGCGCAAATGCCCTTGAGGTCGTCGCTCGCGGCCTCGCCCTCACAGGACAGGCGGCGCAGAGCCTCGACAGAAGTCTGGGGCATGAGCGGCATCAGCAGGTGGGCGGCGATGCGGATGGCCTCGAGCAGGTTGTAAATCACAAATGCCAGCTCGTCAGCCTTGGCCTCGTCCTTGGCAAGCGCCCAGGGCTCGGAGTCCTCGATGTAGTGGTTGGCGGCATGGATGAGCTCCATGACCTCATCCTTGGCTCCGCCGTAATCGAGCATGTCCATCTTGGCCATGTAGCGCTCGACCAAACCGTCGGCAATCTTTGCCAGCGGGTTATCGAACGCGTCGGCAGACGCCGGTTTAGCCGGGGCGCAGCCGTCAAAGTACTTTGCGCTCATGTTGAGCGAGCGCGAAATGAGGTTGCCCCAGCTGTTGGCCAGATCGGCGTTGTAGACTTGCTCCATGCGATCGAAGCTGATGGCGCCGTCGGTGCCGGGGACCACGTCGGTCATAAAGTAATAGCGATAGCCCTCAACGCCCAGCATGTCGATAACGTCCTGCGGAGCGATGGCGTTACCGCGGCTCTTGGACATCTTCTCGGCCTTGCCTGTCTCGGCATTGCGCACGGTCAGGAAGCCGTGGGCAAAGACGTGCTCGGGCAGGGCCTCGCCGATGGCCATGAGCATGGCGGGCCAAATGACGCAGTGGAAGCGGATGATGTCCTTACCCACGATGTGGAACTGCGCGGGCCAGCGATAGGCCAGCTCGGCACGCGCCTCGTCGGTGTCGACACCGTAGCCGACGGCCGTCATATAGTTGAGCAGCGCATCGAACCACACGTAGGTCACGTGACCCTCGTCAAACGGGACCTGAATGCCCCAGTCAAAGCTCGTGCGGCTCACGGAAAGGTCGTTAAGGCCGCCCTCGACAAAGCTACGTACCTCGTTCATGCGGAACGCAGGCTCGACAAAGTCGGGGTGCTCGTCATAGAGCTTGAGAAGCTTGTCCTGGAAGGCGGAAAGCTTAAAGAAGTAGGACTCCTCCTGCACGCGCTCAAGCGGACGGTGGCAGTCGGGGCATAGATGCTGGCCGACGCTGCCGTACTCCTCGTCGCCCTTCTGGACCTGCGTATCAGTGAAGTAAGTCTCGTCAGGCACGCAATACCAACCGTCGTAGCTGCCCTTATACAGGTAACCGGACTCCTTCATGCGCTCCCACAGATACTGCACGGCATGATGCTGGCGCGGCTCGGTGGTGCGGATGAAGTCGTCGTTGGAAATCTCGAGCTTGCTCCAAAGCTCCTTGAAGTGCGGGGCCTGGCTATCGGTCCACTCCTGCGGCGTCATGCCATGCTTGGCTGCGGCCTCGGCGACCTTCTCGCCGTGCTCGTCCATGCCGGTCAGGAACTTGACGTTATAGCCGGCGGAACGGCGATAGCGAGCCTGAACGTCGGCGATGATGGTGGAATAAGCCGTGCCCAGGTGCGGATCGGCGTTGACGTAGTAGATGGGCGTCGTGATAAAGAACGAAGGCTTGCTTTGATCCATGGGGTTTGTCCTCCAGAAAAACGTTGCATACAGAGGATGATTCTAGCGCAAGGGCTGGATATCCTCCATCTATTGCATATCGAGCACCATGGCATAGACATCGCGCTTGCGGCGCGAATACTTCTGAGACAGGCGCTTGGCCACCGCAGACGCGGGCTCCCCCTCCTCGAGCGCGGCGCGGATATCCTCGCGCAGGGCCTCGTCGGGATCCGCTGCCGTGGCGCCGACCGGCACGATACCGGCCTCCTCATCCTCGCTCGGTGGCGCGATGACCAGCGCAATCTCGCCCTTTACCTCGCCGCGAGCACGCAGCTCCTCGGCAAGCTGGTCAGCGGGCCCGCGCAAGACCTCCTCGTGCAGCTTGGTGAGTTCGCGGCAGACGGCAACCTCACGCTGGGGAAAGACCTCCGCCACGGCCTCGAGCGTCGCCACGATGCGATGTGGAGACTCGTAGAAGATGAGTGCGCCGGGCACCACGGCAAGGCGCTGCAAACGGCGCACACGGTCGCCGTGCTTTCGGCCCAAAAAGCCCTCGAAGAAAAAATGCTCGCAGGGAATGCCGGACGAAACAAGCGCCGTGACGCAAGCAGAGGGCCCGGGAATAACTTCGACGGGCACATCGGCCTCACGCGCCGCCTCGACCAGCGCCTGGCCGGGATCGGACACGCTCGGCATGCCGGCGTCCGAGGCAAAAGCGAGGGTCTCCCCCGCCAGCAGACGGTCGACCAGGCCGGCGGCGCGGCTGGCGATCACATTCTCGTCGCAACGGACAAGCGGCTTGGAAATGCCCAGGTGCATCAGCAGCTTTGACGTCACACGCGTGTCTTCGCAGCAGATGACATCGGCAGCGGCAAAGGCCTCGCCAACGCGCGGGGACAGGTCACCCAGGTTGCCGATGGGCGTGCCGACCACATAGAGTTTGCCCGTATGGGCGCTGTTTTGCGTCATATCAACCTATTCAATCATGCCGCGCTCGAGCGTACCGAGCGCCGCGCGGGCGTCCCATGCTGCAATGCGCTTCTCAGTCTTCCACGTTTGGAAGAACCAACCGGCAGCCGGCGCAAACGAAGCCAGCTGGTTGGCGATAAACACGCGCTCGTAGGCATTGCGGCCCTCGGGCGTAACCGACGAGTTGGCAAAGATCGCCGCGCCCGACCATTCGCCCACCAGCACGGGGAACCCAGTCGAAATCGCTTCTTTAAGCTCGCGCTTGTTACGCGAAATCACCGTCGTCAGCCCGCGAGGGCTCGTGATGTCGAGCGCATACTCGTCGCGGTAATGGTACAGGTGAAGGTCCATGTAGACGTTCTTGTACTTGGCGCCGCGCATAAAATGCTTCCACTCGCTGGGATGCCCCGACGACGAGAAGACGACGATCTTATCCTCGGGCATATACGAACGGACGAGCTCGTAGGCATCGCGATAGAAATTGCGCAGGTAGTGAGCAGGAATGCCATCCGTCATGGTGAAGAGGCTCTTGCGAACGCTCATCTGCGGCGTGTCCAGCAGCTCAATGCCCAGCAGGCTCTCGGCCTCGCCATAGCGATCGGCCAAGCGCTCGAGCACGTCGAGTGCGACATGACGGCCGTTGGTGGACGAATGCCACTCGGCAACAGCCTCCGGCGTGGTGGGCGAATCGTTGGAATCGCCCTGGCCACCGGGCACGGTTGCCAGATCGAGCAGCACGCGGATGTCGTACTTGGCAGCCCACTCAATTGCGCGGTCGATGTAATCGACAACCGATATGTAGGAGGCATCGGACTCCTGTGAGCCAAAGGCATACCAGGGCACCGGCAGACGCACGGCATTGAGACCGATCTGCGCCATGCGGCGAAAATCGTCCTCGCTCACAAACGTCTCGTAATGGCGGCGCATGCGCTCGTTATAGGCGGCGGTACCCATGGCCTCCTGTAGCTCAGCCGCGTTGGATGCACCGGTCGCCGCGTACAGCGACGGGGTCACCCAAGGCTCGGGAATAAACCAGCCAGAGAGATTAACGCCGAGTATCCTCTCCATCACTGCCCCCTTCGGATCATGCAGGTCGAACCCGCATCGTATTGCGTAGGATAAGTATCGTTTTGAGTATACCCGCGTGTGCGGACAGGCGACCGAACGGTCTGCAAAGTGACGCGAAAGTGGGAGGAATGTCTAGGAGCAGACGGACTCGGAATGGTGCGACGAGGTGTGTACGCGCGCCGGAGGCAGGCACCGGAAAGTGTGTCCCGTTCTGAGCCCTTATTCTGGGACGCAGTTTCCGCAGAACCCTACATAAAAGAAAAGGACCCCTTTGCAGAGGTCCTAGTCAATTCAAGGTGGCGGGGAAGGGAATCGCGTCCGCGCGCTGCGCGGACGGACCGCTGCGGCGCTTACGCGCCTTGCGAGCTGCGCTGGCAAACGCTTACGCGTTTACTCAGCTCCGCGCCCTCACGGGGTTCGATTCCGTGCGAGGGCTACATAAAAGAAAAGGACCCCTTTGCAGAGGTCCTAGTCAATTCAAGGTGGCGGGGAAGGGAATCGAACCCCTGACACGAGGATTTTCAGTCCTCTGCTCTACCAACTGAGCTACCCAGCCATTTGAGGTGTGCCTTGTTTCAAGGCTTGATTAGTATAACCAAGGACGCGTTCCGGTCAACCGAGAATTTCAAAAAAGTTTTTGAGCACAGCCTCGGTTCTTTAAATCGGCACGTCAGAGGCATCAGCCGGCAGCAAGAAGTTTTTCGCTCAGAGCCGCACGGGCAAACTCACTTGGCGTCATCCCCTCGGCAGCCGCCCGTCGACGAATGGCCTCCTTCATTCCCAGAGGAATCTTGACCGACAGCGTTGCCGTCCCCTCACCTGAGAGTGGGGGCCGTCCATGCACGATCCCACCAACGGTGTGTTCGCCATCCGGAAACTCTCCGCGCTCGTACGACTCGCACCACGCGTCAATCATTTCATCCGTTACAACCTGACCATTAGCGGCCGTATACGTCTTGCCCATCATCGACCCCTTTGCCGAGCCCGTTCAATCTCCTGCCAAAATTTCTTCTGGACTGGAGACAAGGCATGAATGATAAGCCCCCACGGACAAGCTCGACCGCGACAAGCTCCACGCTTCGTCCGTCTGGGAGCCATCCAATCGCAAGCCATCTCGGCGGCTCGTCCTTCGGCTCGCGACGAATGCACTCAGTAACCGCAAGCCAAGCGCTAAGCACCTGCTTTTCCGTCAGGTGCTTTTTAGCGTTGGGATGGATCTCAACATCCATGCATCTTCTCCTCCATCTTACCCAATTTCGTATGACGAAAGTCCGCTGTCGCCAATTCTTAAGCCGGCACGCGTTGGAGAGCAGGGGTCGAAACAATGATTGAAGGACGCTCTAGTACGGCCCAGGCGCCGGGGCAGGAGCACATACGCCAGGGACGTACGTTTTCGTAGCATACGAGGACATAGCCACGTGCATCGATAAAGGCGATATCGATGGGATAGGCCATAAAACACGTATGGACCGAAGAGCAGCGTGGAAATGCCATGACGAGCGGCAGACCGTTGGCGGCAACCGGACACCGTCCCAGCATGCCGCGCAGGCGCACGGCAAACGACTCCGCCACCGCAAACTCGGCCGGCGTCCAGCCCAGCCTATTGAGTGCCCGCGCGTAGGCGATGTAGGACGAGACCGCGGTCACATGACCACCCCCGGACGCCATGGATCGACCGTCACCGCGCGCTCGTGCGACAACGTTGTCGGCGCCCCCAGCGGAACGCCAGCGATGCTGAGAGAAGTCGGCCACGGCTCATAGTGCATGGTGCAGGTGTAGGTCCTAAACGTACCGGATAGGGAGAGCAGGCCACCATCCGATGCCTCCGCGCCTTGCTCGCTCGACACTTCGATCTGCAAGTCATAGCCTTCCATGGCATTCAGAATTTGAGTCCGGACCGTCGCCGAGGCATCGACAGAGCTTTCGTCGCCCTCCCCGCTCGGCGCCACGGCGTGCGCCAACACGATGTCGGGCACCACGCGGTCGAAGCGCGCGACAGCGCTGGCATAGATCATGACGTTGTATACGATGAGTGCCAGCACCAGCAAAACGGGCGTAACCACTGCTATCTCCACCGTCGCTTGGGCGCGCTCCTCGCGCAGACGCATGCGGATACTCATTACGACCCACCGCCCAGAGCGCCAACCAGCGTGGCGACATCGACGGTGAGCGGGATGGAGCCGCCGCCGGGCAGAGGAATCTCCGCAAGCGTGAACACCGTACCGCTGATGGTGCGTTCGACTTGATATTCCAACGCCTCGCAAAGCGCCTTGGGATCGGTCACGCCCAACGGAATACTTCGCAGTTTGTCTTGCGCTTGAGAGAGACCAGCAATGTCAGACCCCGGGCTCTTAATGACGTTGGCGGAATCAGTCAGCACCGGCTTTCGCAGGCGCAAGTCGCACGGTTCCAAACCCAGCGCCGCCACGGACGCCGAAACGGTATCGCCGAGCCACGATGCGATGGAGCCCAACGCGCCGCTGCCCCCTCCTAGGCCTTTAATCATCTCGTCCATAAGTTCGTCGGCCGAACCTTGGATGTCTCCGTATCCCACAAGCAGCCGTCCCCAGACATCCATGACGCCATCGAGTACGCCGGCAACGCCACCCGAGCGTTCCTTCAATGTCGAGAAAAATCGCGAAAGCACGTTGTTTTGCGCCGTCGCCTCATCGGGCGCCAGCACCGCGGCAGAGATGGCACCGCGATCGCCAAGCCTGACTGCCGTGTTAAACGAAGAGTTGAGCTCATCGGGGCTCGAGATGGCACCCGAAACCGCAAAGGCAACCACGCCGTTGCGACCGGGCGGAGCGATACGCGGACGCTCGCCCGAAAGCGCTTTAATGGCCTGGTCAAACGCATTGCTCGCACGGTCGGCCTCATCCTCGGTCTGACGCATGAGCTCAAGCTCTTTGTTCCGACATTTGACGTATTCCTCCAAGGCCTTTTTGAACTCGTCGAAGTGATATTCGAAGCCGTTTTCGATAGAGGTTGAAGGCGCCGCAACAGCACCAAGCGACAAAACGCCAAAATGGCATTTGCTGCATTTATCCTGTCCATCGTAATCGGCAACCGAAGCAAATCCGCTCGGCGTCCCTTTCTTATAGTTAGGGCAGGTCGTCCCGTAATGCAGATACGCCTTGTCATCGTTCACGCTAGTCGGCCACACCGCATCGGTATAGAGTTCCGTCGCCCGAACCTCATCAGAGTTGCGCGGCAGCAGCGGAATATAGGAGGAAACCCTGTCTCCGTTCTCGGTTATATGCGCCCGATCGACCTCCGCGCTCGCATAGGTATAAAACGCCTTACGCGCCGCAGACTCTGCCTTCATCTCGACACTCGAGCCGTGGGGCTTCTCATTTGTCAGACGCCAATGGTAGTAGTCCTTCGCGCGATCAAGGGCAACTTGGGGCTCCCACGTAACGCTCGATGAGTAATGCGGATTTTGAACACCGGAGAGATCCGTTAGGCTTTTCGCACGCTCCCACATGCAAGAACAGCTGCCGACCGAGCCCTTGTCAGACCCACCACAATCCGCCAGCCAAGCACGCTCTTTAGCCTTCGCCGTGTCCTCAGAAGCCTTCCGCAGCTCCTCGGCCGCACACTCTAAATCATCTGATGTGTCTTTAATGGCATCGGTCGAGATCTCGGACCCCTCGAGCGCAGCGAAGTCAGACTCGGATGTCCTGGGCACGGCAAGCGCCGTACCGGTATAGGTCACACTATCGGTATCCTGCGCCGACACCGCCTGCGTGGCACGCGCGGCGATCAGATACGGCAGAGCCGTCTCGATTTTCTGTAAGCCTTCCGATGCGCTTTTGGCAAACTTGTTGCGCGTTTTAATGATCTCAATCCCGGTGTCGACCATATTGCCGGCAACCGGCTCGGCACCCGGGATGAGGATGGCGACCAGGCCCGTCCCGATCGTGGCAAACCCCGCCAGCCCCAGACTCAAGATGCTCGCATCAACCACCGTGGCAGCCGTGTGATAGGACGACACTACGTTGGCACCCGCCAGCGCGCCACTATCAGCCGCCACCTGAGTATCCCCGGCACGCGACATGCTCCATATCGCCGCGGTCGACGAAAACAACAATGTGAGCACCACTAGGATGACCACGGCAGAAGAAAGCGTGGTATAGGCGCCGTCTTCGATAAACAGATCGACACCGGCTCGACCCATAAAGCCGCCTCGTTTGCGGAGAGCGCCTGGTCGACGGCGGGCCGCAAACCCTTGCGTCACCCGCAACAGGCAGCGCCTAATCCCATGCAGCAATCCACGAATCATAATCTCCCTCCAGCCATTCGGGACGCGATTGATACGAGACATCGACCTTGAGCTCAACGTAGCCGCCCTCGGCGGTACCACCCATAGCCTGCGCAAACGCACCGATCACAGGCAACGGCTTGACCTCGCCGGAAACGGACACGGACGAGACGCCACCCGCACCGGCCCGGCCAAGCTCGATATCCCACGACAACGGCCCGCCGGCATGAAAGATCGAAACGTTGGGCACTGCGGCAAGTCGGCGGCGGGTGAACTCCTTAAGATCGTCGTCCTCCGCCGTCGTCGTGGTCATGAGCCGCGCGGTCTCGGCGGCGGCAGACTCCATGACCGCGCGCGTATAGAGCAGGCACACCGGTTGCAGCGCGAGAAGGATGAGTGTCAGAAACGTCGGCAGCAAAAAAGCGGCCTCGACCGTAGACTGCGCCCGGTCCTCGCGCGCGGCATCAATACAACGCGATGTCCTTAGCGGCCGCAGCGGCGTCGATAACCGACGTCGAGGCAACGCCATGGGATGCCGCCCGCTCAACCAGCGCCGCCAAGCGCCCATCGGTGCCGGCAGGCCAAAGTCCCGCGATCGCCAGCACGATCGATAACAGCGCCACCGTGACGATGGCGTATTCGACCGTCGCCTGGGCAGATTCCTCACGCAGGACATCATGCATTTCACGATCCCTCCTTTGAGTCCGTTGCCTGCGGGCTCAGGCGCACGGCGCGCAGACGACACGAAGCATCGCCAGCATCCGCGGCAATTGTCACCATATCGACCCAGCCGCGTTCGTCGCGCACGATGGCGCCCCACACGTTTCCCTTGATGTCGAGATAGCCGCTCAGAGCAAGTTGCGCCGTGGGTACCTCGCGATAGGCACGCAGCATATCCGCCGCCGCTTCGGTCATCGGTCGGTCCTCGGACCATGCAAGCCGGACCGCAATCGCGTTGCCCTCAGGCGAATCCGTCGCAGTGCCAGACCGCTTGTCGAGCGTCCGCAGAAAGGTTTGCGCCGTGACAGCGACATCCGAATCGTCCGCATCTCGCATCTCATCTTTTTGAGACGCCACCGCCGAATCTGAGCCCAAATCGGAGGCGGTCCCAGGACGCTGCTGCCGCGCGGCGTTAAGCCCCCAAAGCACCGCCGCTATCGCCACGGTCAGGCAAGCAAACACCAGCAGCACCCCGATGGGACGCTCGCCCTCTACAGGCTGTTGATGCCCTCGCTGATAGCGTTCCATAGATCTTGGACCTTGCCCTTAAATGCGACGATGGCGATAATCGCGATCACCACGAGCACGCCGACCAAGATGGCATACTCGGTGGTACCCTGTGCACTCTCCTCCTGCAATAGTTCCTTGGCGCGCTGACGAACATGTGCCGCCCGGCAAAACGCCCAGCCCTGGACCTTGCCAGCAGCGTCAGTCATCGTGTTCATGTATTCCTCCCTACATCATCCCGCCTGCTCCCAGCAGCGGGCCCAATATGGACAGAAGCAACGCCGGCAAGATGAGCGTGCCGGTGGGAATCAGCAGCTTGACGGGCGCACGCTCGATCTCGCGCTCGACCGCGGCGCGATGAGCCGCACGGATCTCGCGACTTTGAGCGGCCAGCGTCTCGGCAAGTGGGGCACCCAGGGCGAGCGCCTGCCCCACCGTGATGGCAAAGGTCTCGAGCGCTCGCACGTCCAGGTCGCGCGC
>CABMOY010000035.1 GCA_902388345.1 uncultured Collinsella sp. | reverse complement strand
GGGCGTCCGCCGGCAAACGCGCGCACCACGCGGCGCGTGTCCAGGTCGGGCACCAGCTTGCGCGCGCCGGTCAGCAGCGCGTCGACATCGGTCGCGTAGGTCTGCGTGTCGCCCGGCTCGCGCACGGCGGCGGTCGCGGTAATCACGGTGTTCCCATGTACGGTGCCCGTGACGATAACGCCCTTGGAAACTGGCGTGGGCACTGGGTAGAGCGGCATGAGCGCACGCGGCTCTTTGTCTAGCACCACGATGTTGCCTTGGCGCCAGACCATCTGGAACTCCTCGGCCCCCGCCATATGCGAGATGTCCGCGGCTCCGTTGCCCGCGGCGTTGATCAGGTAACGGCAGCGCACGTCGCCGGCGGGCGTCACCAGCGTAAAGCGCGCGCGGTCCTTGCTGTCGGCAGCAGCGTCCTCGTCGTGTGAGCTAGCAACCTCAATCGCCTCCACCGGTACGGAGCGCATAAACGTTACGCCGTTGGCAACCGCGTTCTCCAGCGCGGCGATGGCCACTTCAAACGGGTCAACGTAACCGGTCGAAGGACACCACAACGCGCATGTTGCGTCGGCGCTGGCACGCGGTTCCAGCTCGCGGATACGTTCGGGGCCGATAATCGACAGCTCGGGCACGCCGTTGGCCAGGCCATTCTGGCGCAGCTTCTCCAGGTGTGCGCGGTCTTCGTCGTTAAACCCCAGCACCATCGACCCGGTGCGGCGGAACAAAAAGCCCAGCTCCTGGGCCCAGATGCCATACAGTTCGCAGCCGCGGGCATTGACCTGTGCCTTTACGGTGCCCGGAGCCGGATCGTAGCCGGCGTGCACCAGGCCGCCGTTGGCCTTCGAGGCGCCCAGCGCGATGTCGTTGGCCGCCTCGACCACGCAAATGGACAAGTCATAGCGCGAGAGCTGCCGCGCGATGGCGCACCCGGTGATGCCCGCGCCCACAATCGCGATATCAAACGTTTCCGTCACAGTGCCTCCCAGACGAGTTGACAGGCTGTCAATAGGACTATCCTACGGCCTGCACATCCCCAGTGCGGCGGCAATGCGGCGAACAGCCCCGCAACACCCGCCAACGGCAGGCGAGGGGAGACTCGGCAACGTCGACAACTTCGTCTGCCAACAACTACGGCAACCGTTCGTCTCGATCTGTAACAGTTGGACGAGGATTTGGGTTCCAGTTGTTACAGTTTGAGACATTCGGTTTGGACGGTTTTCTTTGTCTTAATCTGTAACAGTTAGCTGAGGATTTGGGTTCTAGATGTTACAGATCGAGACAAACCTTCCGGCGGATTTTGAATGTCTCGTTCTGTAACATCTAGGGACCGTTTTGGGGTCTAGATGTTACAGATTTAGATGAACCTATCAGTCGGTTTCGAATGTCTAAATCTGTAACGGTTAGACCTGTTTTTGCCGTGTTGTTGTTACAGATTGAGATATTTAACGGAGGGCTCACCGTTCGTCTTGATCTGTAACAGTAAGAGGGGGTTTGGGGCCCAAGATGTTATATATCGAGATTTAAGTCGGGGAGAGAACGGTTTGCCTCGATCTGTAACATCTAGACCCGGATTCCGCTCCTAACTGTTACAGATTGAGATGTTTGTGTCCGCGCCAGCCCCGTACCTAGCCGTGGTCCCATATAAACAAACCCCGTGGTAAACTTGACCGAACTGTTAATATTCCGAAAGGTATCCGTAATGTCCAAGTACATCTCTGAGCTCATGTCGCCGCAGCTTATGGGCGTCGTCTATGCCTTCGTTGGCTTTATCATCGCCCTGTATGTGCTGTCGGTCGTCTATGTGTTCATCGACGCTCGCCGCCGCGGCGCCAGCGCCTACGTGGCATGGGGCATCATCGCCCTCATCCCGTTTGTGGGCCTCATTGCCTACTTGGTCCTGCGCCCGCACTCCTACGCGTCCGACCGCGAGGAGCAGGAGCTGGACATGGCCCTGCGCGAGCGCCAGCTTGCCCAGTACGGCACCTGCCCGCAGTGCGGCGCGCCCATCGAGAAGGACTTCGTCGTCTGCCCGGTGTGCGATACCCAGGTTCGCAACGTCTGCCCCAGCTGCCATCGCCCACTCGATGCGCACTGGAAGGTCTGCCCCTATTGCCGAACTCGCATCCAGTAACGCATCCATCGCCGGGCCGGCCGCAAGCCACGTGCACGCCGCAAGCCATGCGCGCCCCGCAACCCGCCCCACACGATGAAGCATGCGTAGAAAATCGCCCGCCGTGCCATTAAGGTGCGGCGGGCGCTTGTATACCAAGGCAACCTGCCTATAATGATGCAAGTCAAAAACGCCGAGCGCATCGCACACACTTGCATCAGGCATCCGAGAGGAGAAAACATACCCATGAAGGCACTCTACAATGACGGTTCGGTGGCCGAGCTCCCGCAGGACGAGGTCACGCACGTCATCCGCCACTCCGCCGCGCACATCATGGCGCAGGCCATCAAGCGTCTCTATCCCGAGGCCGACTTTGCCTACGGCCCCGCGACCGACAACGGCTTCTACTACGACGTCGACCTGCCCGAGGGCGTCAAGATCAGCGAGGACGACTTCCCCGCGATCGAGGCCGAGATGAAGAAGATCGTCAAGGAGAACCTCAAGTTCTCCGTGTACGAGAAGCCCCGCGCCGAGGCCATCGCCCTTATGGAGGAGCGTGGCGAGAAGTACAAGGTCGAGCATATCGGCGACCTGGACGACGACGCCCGCATCACCTTCTACCAGCAGGGCGACTACATCGACATGTGCGTCGGCCCCCACATCTGCTACACCAAGGCCCTCAAGGCCTTCAAGCTCACCGGCGTCTCGGGCGCCTACTGGAAGGGCGACAAGGACAACAAGATGCTCACCCGCATCAACGGCGTCGCCTTTGCCACCAAGGAAGAGCTCGATGAGCATATGCACATGCTGGAGGAGGCCAAGAAGCGCGACCACCGCAAGATTGGCCGCGAGATGGACCTCTTTATGATGCGCGACGAGGCCCCCGGCTTCCCGTTCTTCCTGCCCAACGGCATGATCCTTAAGAACACGCTGCTGGACTACTGGCGCGAGATCCACCACAAGGCCGGCTATGTGGAGATCTCCACGCCGCTTATCATGAACAAGCAGCTGTGGAAGACCTCGGGACACTGGGACCACTACAAGGACAACATGTACTCCACCGTCATCGACGACGAAGAGTACTGCATTAAGCCCATGAACTGCCCGGGTGGCGTGCTGGTGTATGCCTCCAAGCCGCACTCCTATCGCGAGCTGCCCATCCGTGCCGGCGAGATTGGCCTGGTGCACCGCCACGAGCTGCGCGGCGCCCTGCACGGCCTGTTCCGCGTGCGCTGCTTTAACCAGGATGACGCCCACCTGTTTGTGCGTCCCGACCAGCTGACCGACGAGATCGTGGGCGTGGTCAACCTCATCGACTCCGTGTACCAGAAGTTTGGCTTTAAGTATCACGTCGAGCTTTCCACCCGCCCCGAGGACTCCATGGGCTCGGACGAGGACTGGGCTCGCGCCGAGGAGGGTCTGCGCACCGCTCTGGAGAAGCTGGGCATGGACTACGAGGTCAACGAGGGCGACGGCGCCTTCTACGGCCCCAAGATCGACTTCCATCTGGAGGACTCGCTCGGCCGTACCTGGCAGTGCGGTACCGTGCAGCTCGACTTCCAGATGCCGCTCAACTTTGACCTGGAGTACGTTGACGCCGACGGCACCAAGAAGCGCCCCATCATGCTGCACCGCGTATGCTTTGGCTCCATCGAGCGCTTCATCGGTATTCTGATTGAGCACTTCGCGGGCAAGTTCCCCACCTGGCTTGCTCCGGTGCAGGTCAAGGCACTTCCGGTTTCGGAGAAGAGCCGCGACTACGCTCACGAGGTGTGCGCCAAGCTGGAGGAGGCCGGCATTCGCGTGGTCTGCGACGACCGCGACGAGAAGATCGGCTACAAGATCCGCGAGGCCCGCAGCATCGACCGCGTGCCCTACATGCTCATCCTGGGCGAGAAGGAGGTCGAGGCCGGCAACATCTCCGTCCGCGATCGCTCCAACGAGACCGTTCAGATGAGCGTTGATGAGTTTGTTGCCAAGGTGATCGAGGAAATCAAGACCCGCGCCTAAGGCAAACTTCACAACAATTAACAAAGGCGACCGTCCACACAGGGCGGTCGCTTTTTTCATACCAAAATAAGAAAGCCGCTGGTTGAGCGGCTTTTTTTGTTGCACAAAAAGGTACAGGTTTTTATAGAGGGGTATGGAGATGTACCTACTAGCAGTACATTTTGCGTAATCTGGGCAAACGCTGATTAATTGCTCGTATAATGTCGTCTGTCGAAAGATACAAAAACCTGTACTTTTGCGACTGCGCCTAGCTGCGAGCGAGAAGATGTTCTAAACGCCCCGGTATTTGCGTGCGTCGCAAAGCCAGAAAAGGGGGCGAGAGATGGAGCAGACAACGCGGCGCCAAGAGCAACTGCCGGGCGCATTCAACGGCGCAACTACCAACAGCCAGCATGGCCGCGTCCGCTGGTATCTGGTCCACACCCCCAACGGTAAAGAGCGCGAGACCTGCGAAAAGGTCCGCCGTATTATCCCGCACGATCTGATGCAGGACGCTTTTGTGATGCAAAAGGAGTTCTGGTTTAAGCGGGACGGCGCCTGGTCGCTCCAAACCAAACCCATGTACAAGGAATATTTCTTCGTCGCCACGCACGATGCCGCAGCGCTCGATAGGGCTTTGGCTCAACTGAGCTTTGGCTGCCGCATTGCCGGCAGCAGGGAGCGGGCCTATGCGCCTATGCCGGACGATGCGCAGGAGTGGTACCGCAGCGTGCTGGACGACGACGGAGTGGTGCGCAACAGCGTGGCGCGCATAGAAGATGGCGTGCTGCACATAGAGCAGGGTCCACTTGTGGGGCAAGAGGCCCGCGTTAAAAAGGTCGACCGTCATAAGCGCTGGTGCCTGGTGGACGTGGGCGAAGGCGTCTCCGCTTTTAGGGAGCTGCTTCCGCTGGACGTTCCCAGCAAAACGTAAGGGATACGTTGCACCGGCAATTTATTTGGTTTTTGAATTTGTGGATTTGGGGGGGGGGTTCCTGGGGACAGGAACGAAAGTTTTATTGTGACTGCTAAAGAAGTAACAGAGAATAATGCGCCCGTGGGGGCGACGCTCATTGCTCGGGCCATGGACCGGCGCAAGGGCACGGCGGGTGCTGGGGTCGGCTCCGCTGCAAACACGGGTGCGGTGAGCCTCCCGGGCTCGCCCGAGTTCGCTGCAGAGTCCCGTGCGCTCGACACGCGATCGCTTGGCTACCGCTTCGTGAAGCGCACGTTCGACATCGCGTTCAGTGCGTGCGTCTGCGTCGTGGCTCTTATCCCTGGCACGGTTCTTTGCGCGTTCATTGCGGCCGACACCAAGGGTGCTCCCATCTATGCGCACGAGCGGGCTGGGCGCTTCGGTCGCCCCATCCGCGTGCTCAAGTTCCGCTCCATGGTCGCCGACGCCAACGACGTGGAGAAGTACCTCAGCCCCGAGCAGATCGAGGAGTGGCACCGCGAGCGGAAGGTCACAAACGATCCCCGCATCACCAAGCTAGGCCGCGTCCTGCGCAAGACTTCCCTGGACGAGCTGCCCCAGTTCTTCAACGTGCTCGCGGGCCAGCTCTCCGTCATCGGCCCTCGCGCCATCACCTACGAGGAGCTCGGGAACTTTACGCACGAGCAACAGGTGCAGGTGCTTGCCGTCCCGCAGGGCATTACCGGTGCCTGGCAGTCGGGCCCGCGCAACCTCGCGACCTTCGAGAACGGCCTGCGCCAGGAGTTCGAGCTTGCCTACGCGAAGGGTGCCAGCCTCAAGGCAGACTGGAAGGTCTTCTTCAAGACCTTTGGCGTCATGTTCGGCAAGAAGAAGACGGGGAGGTAGCGCATGAGTGCTGACAAACCCCTCGTCTCGATCGTGGTGCCGACCTACAAGCGCTCTGACAGGATTCGCGTGGCCCTGGACTCAATCGCCGCGCAGGACTACGGCGCGGAGAACATCGAACTGATTGTAGTGAGCGACAATCGGCCGGAGTGGCCGGAAAGCGCCGAGACCGACGCGGCGGTCGCCCCCTATGCCGCGAGCCTTCCGCACTTTAGGCTGCTGCACACCTCCGGCCAGACCGGCGGCGGGGCGGCGCGCAACTACGCCTGCCGCCAGGCGACGGGCGAGTACCTCACGTTCCTCGACGATGACGACGAGTTCCTGCCTGACAAGGTGTCCACCCAGGTCGCCTTCATGCAGGAAAACTCCCTCGACATGAGCTGGCAGGATGTCTCGTGGTATGACGAACGTGGCCGGCTTGTGGAGCACCGCAGGCTCGACCATTGCGAGGACTTCTCCACCGAGGGTCTGCTGCGCGCGCACCTCCTAACGCCGATAAGCCCAACGGCCATCTATATGCTCAGGCGCGACCTGTTCGACCGCACTGAGGGTTTCGGCGAGGTGGCGACCGGCCAAGACTGGTGGCTGATGCTGCGCTGCATAGAGGCTGGCGCCCACATGGGCTACATGCCCGAGGTGCACGTGAGGCAGTACCTCCATTCCGGCGAGAGGCTCTCGCTTGGCAAGAACAAGGTAAACGGCGAGGTCGCAAGGCACGAGGTGGTGCGCGGCTACTACCCGCGCCTCAGCAAGAAGGATGTGCGCTACATCGAATTTCGCCACAACGCCGTGCTCGCCTTCGCTATGAAGCGCAGCAACCAGCCAGGCCAGGCTGTGATTTACGCCTTAAAGGCCATTGCCTCATCGCCCGCCGCCTGCGTCTCTGAGGCGCTGAAGTTCTTCGGCAAGGCGAAATCCTAACTATTTCATATGTGTGCCTGCTCTTAACGAAAGGTTGAATGATATGTCCGAAAAAATGAAGATAGCAGTCGCCGGCACCGGCTATGTGGGGCTCTCGTTGGCCGTTCTGCTCTCGCAGCACAACGAGGTGCGCGCGCTCGACATCGTCTCCGAGAAGGTAGAGAAGATTAACGCTTTTCAGTCGCCCATCCAGGACGACGAGATTGAGCTCTTCCTGGCCGAGGCTAAGGCGGGCACGAGGAAGCTCGACCTGCATGCAACCGTGGACGTCGCCGAGGCCTATACAGGCGCGGATTTCGCCATCGTGGCCACGCCAACGAACTACGACTCGGACCGCAACTTTTTCGACACCTCGTCTGTTGAAGCCGCAATTTCGGCAATCCGCTCGGTGAACCCGACGGCCTGGATTGTCATCAAGTCGACCATCCCTGTGGGTTACACTTCGTCGCTTCGCGAGACGCTTGGCGACAGCCGCATCATCTTCAGCCCCGAGTTCCTTCGAGAGAGCAAGGCGCTCTACGATAATTTGCACCCTAGCCGCATCGTTGTGGGCGCGCCCAAGGACGACGAGGAAGCTGTGAAGGCCGCAAAGACGTTTGCTGGGCTGCTCGCCCAAGGCGTCGGCCCCGCCGAGCTTGAGCGCACCAACCCTGATGGCACGACGGGCATCCCGCAGCTCGTTCTTGGTACCACCGAGGCGGAGGCCGTGAAGCTGTTCGCCAACACCTACCTGGCACTTCGCGTGGCGTACTTCAATGAGCTGGACACTTACTGCGAGATGAGGGGACTCAACACCAAGGACGTCATCGATGGCGTGTGCCTAGAGCCCCGCATTGGCTCCCACTACAACAACCCCTCCTTCGGCTACGGCGGCTACTGCCTGCCCAAGGACACCAAGCAGTTGCTGGCCAACTATAAGGACGTGCCTCAGAACCTTATCGAGGCCATCGTCGATGCCAACCGCACTCGCAAGGACTACATTGCAGACGAGGTACTGCAACTGCTGTGGGACAAGGTATACGAAGGCAAGGAGAAGCCCGTGGCGGGCGTGTACCGCCTGACCATGAAGTCGAACTCCGACAATTTCCGCGCCAGTTCCATCCAGGGCGTTATGAAGCGCGTGAAGGCCAAGGGAGTGCCGGTCGTTGTCTACGAGCCAACGCTGGACGCGCCGGAATTCTTCGGTTCCGAGGTGACGCATGACCTTGAGAAGTTCAAGGCCGAGTGCGACGTGATCATTGCCAACCGGTGGAGCGACGATCTGGCCGATGTTGCCGGCAAGGTGTATACCCGCGACCTATTCAAGAGGGATTAGTATTTGTGGCGATTACTGCTGATAAAAAAAAGAGACGGCTGCTCCTTCTGACGAGGAGGTTCCCCTTTAACCGCGGCGAGGTCGCCGCTGAGTCCTATCTCGAGAACGAGATAGGCGTTCTTTCGACCTATTTCGACGAGGTGCTCGCCGTGGGGACCGAGGCGCAGCCGGGTGACGCGCCCACCTGCGCGCTGCCGGGCAATGTGACGCCCCTGGCCTTGGGTTGCGGTAATACCTCCAAGGACAAGGCTTTGCTTGCAGTCAAAGGGATCGCGTTTCCCCTTTTGGGCGGTGCGGACGTTCGTGAGGCCTATGCCACAGAATCCGTTCATGGAATCGGAAAGCGCGTGTTTCGGGGCTACTTTGCCGCGAGGGCGAAGGCAAAGGCGGACGTGCTTGCGGAGGAACTGGTCCGCTTTGGCTTTGAGCCCACGCACATATACAGCTTTTGGCTTTACGACACCGCTTTGGTCGCTGCTTGGCTGACCGGCACGTACCCATGTGCACGCGCCGTTGCGCGTGCACATGGGTACGATCTGTATGCAGATCGTACCGATGTGCATTATTTGCCCTTCCGGGGATACCTCCTATCCAAGCTTTCCGGAGTGCTTCCCTGCTCGAAAGACGGGGAGGAATACATAAACGCGAACTGGCCGGGCCATGAGGGCAAGGTGACGACCTCCTATCTCGGAACGCGGGAGATGCCAGACAAGTCCGGCGAGCCGTTGACCTGCCCGTTGCGGGTCGTCTCGTGCTCGCGTATTGTCGACGTTAAGCGCGTGCCTCTTCTTGCTAAGGCTGTCACCCTTCTTGATGCCGAAGGGCTTCGCGTCGAATGGACCCATTACGGCGACGGCCCACAGCTCGAGGAGGCGAGGGCCGCCTGCTCGTTGCTGACGCACTCCACCGCGAAGTTCGCGGGGGCTTTGCCGAACGACGCGCTTTTGGGGGAGTACGCAGCGAAGCATTTCGACGTCTTCGTGAACGTCTCGTCAAGCGAGGGCCTGCCGCTTTCGATCATGGAGGCCTGCGGATTCGGCATTCCCGTCATCGCCACGGACGTTGGCGGAACCCACGAGATAGTAAGCGATGGCGTCAACGGCTTTCTCCTACCTAGCGACTGTGGACCGGAAGATGTCGCCGCGGCCATAAAGCGATTCGTCTTTTTGGGCAAGGCCGAAGGGTCTTCTATGAGGCGCGCTGCAAGGGCCGTTTGGGAGAGGGACTTCCGTTTGGAGGCCAACGTGGAGGGGCTTGTGCGCTCGCTCGGAGTCGATTACAGAAACGAAGGTGAATGATGGGCCAGATTGCGCAGAAGATGACCATGCTCAAAAGGTGGAGCAAAATGCTCACTGGCAAGACGGCTGTGGCCGTAGAGCAGAGCATGGGCAGGGCCTATAATGTCGGACAGTTGTCCGGGTACTACAACGATTTGACCGGCAAGGTCACTGGCAGTACTCTGCTCGACGAGGGCGGTGTCCCTGTTAGCGTCATCGCCGGTGGGGCGCGGGTGCATTTCCCCATCGCCATTTTCCAATACGGTTTGGGCTGTTACGACTTGAGCATTCTCAGGTCGGATGAAGTTGAGCGCTTTCTCGACGCACTAAGGGTATGCTCGGATTGGGCGATCGGCGCCCAGCGGGATGACGGCTCTTGGGACGCATTTGGTCCGATAGGCAGCGCTAAGTACTCCGTCTCCTCGATGGCCCAAGGCGAGGGGTGCTCGATGCTGCTGAGGGCCCATGCGGCTTTCGGGGACGAGTGCTATAGAGTTGCGGCGCTGAAAGCTGCCGAGTTCATGCTTATCGACATGGACAATGGCGGCGTGTCGTCGCATGACGGGGGAGAACTGTTCCTGGAGGAGTACCCTCAACGCCCCAGGCGCAGTGTCATGAACGGTTGGGTGTTTAGCCTTTTCGGTCTCTATGACGCATCGTTGGTCGACGCGCGCTTCGCCGGGCCATTCAAGCACTCTGCGGAGACGTTGGCTTGCCATTTGGATGACTACGACGCCGGCTTCTGGTCTTATTACGACATGGAAAAGCGTATCGCCTCTCCCGCCTACCATCATCTACATATAGCGCAGCTCCGCGCAATGGCGGATCTTTCAGGCGACGCAAGGTTCGCGGTGAAGGCCGAGGTATACGAGCGCTATCAGGAATCTCCGGCCAACCGCAGGAAGGCGATTGCTAAAAAGGCGCTGCAGAAGCTGATCGAGAAATCCGATGCGGTGATCGTCCAATGAAGAAGGCCCTCTATATCGTGACCTCGATGGACACCGGCGGGGCCGAGACGGTATTCATGAAGTATTACCGGGCTTTGGACAAGTCGCGCTATCAGCTCGACTTCTGTGTGTCGTCCGACGTGCCGGGCTTTTACGACGCCGAAATCGAGTCGATGGGCGGCAGAATTGTGCACACAGTCAAGAAGACCGAGGCCGGGCCGGTCGCTTCGTTCAAGCGGCTCATGCAGATAGCCCGGGACGGCGGTTATTGCTGTGCTGTCAGGTCGTCTCAGCACAGTCTTTCCTGTCTTGATTTGCTCGCCATGAGATTCGGAGGCGTGTCCAGAACCATATTCAGGTCAAGCAACACGGGTACAGTTTCGAACAGCAAAAAGGAGACCCTGCTGCACAATCTTTTCAAGCCCCTTGTCAGGGTTGCGGCGACCGACTTCGCCGCCCCGTCTACCGAGGCGGGCGTCTACATGTTCGGCAAGGCGGGGGTATCGGGGCCGCGTTTCCATCTCATGAAGAACGCGCTCAACCTCGAGGACTACGCCTATGACGCTTCGACACGGGACGATGTTAAGCGCGAACTGGGCGTTCCTGCCGAGTCCTATGTCGTCGGGCACGTCGGGAGGTTCAGTGAGCAGAAGAACCACCTCTTCCTTGTCGATGTTTTTGCTGAAATCGCCCGGAGAAGGCCAGACGCCGTCCTCATTCTCGTCGGCAAAGGCGAGACACGCACGGCCGTTGAGAGGCGCGTTGCCGAGCTCGGATTGACCGATAGGGTGGTGTTTGCCGGGGTTAGGAGCGATGTCCGCCGTCTCTATTCGGCTATGGACGTCTTCATCTTCCCCTCTGTCTACGAAGGCCTGCCGAACGTCGTCGTCGAGGCGCAGGCAAACGGACTCCCTTGCGTGATTAGCGACTCCATCACGCGGGAGGTTGGCATTTGCGAGAACGTCGTTTACAAAAGTCTGGGCGACGCTCTGGACGAATGGGCCGACGCCGCGCTCTCCGCGGATCGCATAGGGTCAAGCGCCAGTGCGAGGGATTTGAAAGGCTCGGGCTATGAAATCAATTCGGAGCTTCCCGGTTTCGTGAGGCTGGTATTCGGATGAACTTTATCGAAACATCGCTTTTCTACTTTCTTGTCGTTTTGCTTTCAGCGGCGCTTGCGCGCATGTCGGAAAACGGCAAAAGTAAGGCTGGGCTGGTCGCTGCCGTGGTTCTTCTTACCGCCGTCGGGGGCTTGAGGTCGTATGCGGTTGGGCAGGATACCCTGGGTTATAAAGAGGGAATCGAGTACTTCTACGCGTATGGGACCACGATGTGGAACCATACGTTCAGCGTTCCGTACGGTGTCTTCACAAGTGCGGTGCTCCATATCTGTAACAATTACTCGTTCTTGCTCGTCGTCGAGTCGCTGATCACCAACGCCTTTTTTGCTTTCAGGCTTTGGGATTTTAGACGAACGGCATCGCTCTCGTTTGCGATGTTCGTCTATACGGCAACGGTGTTCCCGCTGTCTATGTGTCTGACGTGCCAGATGATTGCAGTCTCGCTGGTTTTCTACGCAACCAGGTTTTTAGAACAGAATAAGCCGTTGCTTTTTTGCGCTTGGTGGGCTGTTGGCGCTCTTTTGCACGCGTCCGCCCTGATAGGGGTCCTATTCCTCATCTACTACCTATTTTCCAACAAAAGCAAGAGCCGATCGCAGTTCGCCGCGAAGATGCTTGCATCGGTTGCCCTGCTGTTCCTGGCAGCTTATGCGGGCTCTAAGCTCGTCGACCGGTATGCGCGTTACTCCGTGAACGAATCGAGCATCGGGTTGATGGTTTTTGCGCAGGCGACCGTCCTCGCGATCGCATATTTCGTCAGCCGCGAAACTGCGAATGTTGCCCCGGTTGAGAGCGACG
This sequence comes from uncultured Collinsella sp., assembly GCA_902388345.1. Classification (GTDB taxonomy): domain Bacteria; phylum Actinomycetota; class Coriobacteriia; order Coriobacteriales; family Coriobacteriaceae; genus Collinsella. The sequence goes on along the minus strand of CABMOY010000035.1, from coordinate 4,978 downwards.
GAACGTCGCGGCTCAAAGCCAACCGGATGCCGCTCGTGTTTTACGCTTTAGGCATTTTGGCTTCGGCGTCCTCTTATGTGATTGCCAACGCCGGCCGCATAGCCTATTACTTCACCGTATTAGGCCCCGTGATTTTCGGAGGCTTCGTGAAGGACGCTCGGAAAATAAAAGCCCGTTTTTGTCTTGGCTGTTTTCTAGTTGTCTGGTTCCTTTTCTACGCCTTTTATGCCTATCTGCTTCATACCGGGCTTGGTATCGAGTCTTATTCGTTCGTCTGGATGGGGTAAATAATGCCCGAAACCGTTTCGGGCATATACGAGCAAAGTCTACGTTGGTGGTTTGCATACGCCCAGGGCTTGTTCCATGTGTAGCGCAGAGAATTAAAAAGTAAAACGCTTTGTTTAAGCTCGGACTTAAGGAAATTGTATATATGGAAAGCAAAATTAAAAAATACCTAAGTGACCCGTGGATGGCCTACTGTGCCTTTACGTCGAAGGGTCTAACGAAATGGGTTTCCGACAGGACGCACCTTCGATTGATGCATCGCGCCAAGTTGGGCATGTGGCCTAGCATAGACTCGCCGGTGACCTTCACTGAGAAGATGCAGTGGCTGAAGCTTAACGATCACAACCCTGCGTACACGACCATGGTCGACAAGTACCGCGCTAAGGACCTCATTGCCTCGCGTGTGGGCTCCGAGCACGTGGTCAAGACGTTGGGCGCCTGGAATTCCGCTGATGACATCGATGTGAGTGGGCTACCGGAGAAGTTCGTACTCAAAACGAATCACGACTGCGGCGGCGTGCTCATCTGCACTGACAAGGGACACTTCGATCTCAACAGTGCCAAGGACTTTTTTCGGGGTCATTTGAAGCAGAATTATTTTTACGGGTGCAGGGAATGGCCTTACAAGAACGTGAAGCCCGTCGTGTTCGCCGAGGAGTTCTTGGAGAGCGAGGGCGATAATGCCCGTGATGAAGACGATAACTGGGAAGGCATCGACGAGTTCGACTTCTTCTGCTTTGACGGGGAACCCCGGCTGATTTCTTATTGCCACGGGGACAAGAACGATTCTGAGAAGAGGTACAACGATTTCTACGACACTGAGTGGAATCTGCTGCCTTTGGCGATGGGATACGCGAGTTCCGAAGAGACGATCCCTGCCCCGGAGCAGCTCAGCGAGATGCTCGAGCTATCAAGGAAACTGAGTGACGGTGTACCTTTCTTGAGGGTCGACCTCTTCATCTGCAAGGGGCGCGTTCTCGTCGGCGAGCTGACTTTCTACCCGTGGGGCGGGTTTACGCCTTTCAGCCCCGCTGAGGCGGAGAGGACGTTGGGGCAAATGGTTTCTTTGCCCCAACGTGAAAACGAGGAATGATGGCAAACGAAAGCTGCATTCAGTGCGTGCGCATGGATAATCAGCCAGTAAGCGCGCTCCGGCGTTTCTTCATGGAGGTTTAGTATGTCCGACACAAAAGACCTCCGGGCGAGGTCGGCAAGCGCGGCAAAGTGGTCTCTGGCAACCGAGATTATCGCCAAAATCATCTCGCCTATCTCGCAGCTCGTCTTAGCGAGGCTGCTGGCGCCAGAGGCGTTTGGCATGGTGGCGACCGTCACCATGGTAGTGAGCTTTGCCGACATGTTCGCGGACGCCGGGTTCCAGAAGTACCTGGTGCAACACAGCTTCCGAGACAAAAAAGACCTGCATGCCAACGCTAACGTGGCCTTTTGGACGAACTTCGGCATATCGGTGGTCCTGTGGTGTCTCATTGCCATATTCAACGATCCGGTGGCCACCTTCGTGGGCAATCCGTCGCTGGGCTTTCCCTTGGCCGTGGCCTGCCTCTCTCTCCCGTTGACGTCGTTTTCGAGCATTCAGATGGCGTTGTTCCACCGTAATCTCGATTTCAAGTCGCTTATGCCGGTGAGACTGACGTCGACCTTACTTAACTTCGGCTCGACGCTTGTACTGGCGTTTATGGGATTTGGTTACTGGTCACTTATCGTTGGCACTTTGGCGGCGAATATTGTAAATGCAGTGGGGCTGACTCTGCTGTCTGAGTGGAAGCCGCGTTTTTTCTACTCCTTCAACATGCTGAAGGCTATGTTCTCATTCAGCGGATGGACGCTTTTGGAGTCGTTCACCATATGGCTTTCCTCTTGGGCGGGCACCTTTATCGTGGGGCATTTCCTGGGTGCGGCTGAGTTGGGATATTACAAGACGCCAGTCACCTTTGTGAGCGGGTGCTTCGGGATTATCACGAACGCTACGACGCCCATCTTGTTCTCGTCACTTTCGCGCCTTCAGTTTGATCGGGAAGAATACGTTGCTTATCTGCGACGCTTCCAGTTCATGGTGGCATTGTTCCTGTTGCCGTTGTCTGCGGGTATCTTCGTATTCCGCGAGCCTTTGGTGGCCCTGTTGCTCGGCGATCAGTGGGGCGAGGCGACGCTCATGTTCGGGTTGTATGGGCTGGTGCAGGGGCCGATGGTGCTGCTCTCATACTACAGCAGCGAGATGTATCGCTCTCTTGGTAAACCGCGCGTGTCTACGCTTGTGCAGGTGATGTACCTCGTGTTGATGACGCCGCTTATGACCGTGGCGGCTATGCAAGGGTTCGATGCCGTCGTGTGGGCTGATGCGGGATTGAGAATCCTTTTGATTGCTATCAACCAAGTGGTCACATATTTCGTGGTTGGCCTTTCGTTTGGGCGCACTATGTTGTCGCTCAAGGAGCCCATTTTCTGCACATCGATGATGTGCGCATTTGCATGGGTGACGTATGGACTCGCATCTAGCAACTGGCTTGGCGTCGGGTTGGACATTGTAGGGTGCGTCGTTGTCTATTTCGCGATTTGCTTTGCTTTGCCCAAGAGTAGGAGGGTGCTGCTGAAGCTGGTCAAGGGCGGCGGCTTTAAAACGTTTTGAGGTCTGTAATTAACTTGTTGGGAGTTCCATCTCAGGACTTCCTTAAAACGAAAGAGTGGGGTATATATGCAGGATAGAAAAGTCCTCGTCACTGGCGCCGCCGGCTTCATCGGGGCGTTTCTGGTGAAGCGGCTGCTCGAAACCACCGACGACGCGATCATCGGTCTGGACAACGTGAACAGCTACTACGACCCTGGCATCAAGGAGGCTCGCCTGCGAATGCTGGCGGAGGTGGACAAGGCGGGGCGTTTCGCCTTCGTGCGCGGCGACCTGTGCGATGCCGCGTTGATAGAGCGCCTGTTCGCTGAGAACGGCTTCGACGTTGTGGTGAACTTGGCCGCCCAGGCCGGTGTGCGATACTCCATCGAGAACCCCAAGGCCTACATAGACAGCAACCTGGTAGGGTTCTTCAATATATTGGAGGCTTGCAGGCGCCACCCGGTGAAGCATCTTGTCTACGCGAGCTCTTCCTCCGTCTACGGCGGCAACGAGAAAGTGCCTTTCTCGGAGGACGACCGTGTAGACTCTCCGGTGAGCCTGTACGCCGCCACAAAGAAGTCCAACGAGCTAATGGCCGCGGCCTACTCCAAGCTTTACTCCATCCCAGCCACGGGCCTGCGCTTCTTTACGGTGTATGGGCCCATGGGAAGGCCCGACATGGCATACTTCGGCTTCACCGAGAAGTTGCGTCGTGGCGATACGATTAAGATTTTCAACATGGGCGATTGTAAGCGCGACTTTACGTACGTGGACGATATTGTGGAGGGCGTGCGCAGGGTCATGGACGGCGCTCCTGAGGTCAAGATCGGTGTTGATGGTTTGCCAATGGCCGCTCATCGCGTGTATAACATCGGCAATTCGAATCCCGAGAACTTGCTGATCTTCGTTGATACGCTGCAGCGTGTGCTGGTTGAGGAGGGCGTGCTCCCCGCCGATTACGATTTCGAGGCGCATAAGCAGCTCGTTCCTATGCAGCCTGGTGACGTGCCTGTAACCTATGCGGATACTGGCGCCTTGGAGCGCGATTTTGGTTACAAACCCGCAACGCCGCTCGAGGACGGTCTTCGTGAATTCGCGAAGTGGTATCGCGAGTTCTACGGGAATTAGCTGGGTGATAGCAATGTCGAATGTATACAGCAGTGACCGTATTCGCTTTGGGGGGGGGTCTATTCTCTCAAACCATGCTTTGAGGTTTGTTTGGCTACTTCGAAAGTGCCAGAATTCGCACAATCCTTTATGGCATCTTTTTCGAAAGAGGATGGCTTGCAAATATGGTCTCGAGATCGCGCCTGCCACCTCGATTGGCGAAGGCTTGTATCTGGGTCACGCTTTTGGCATTACGGTAAACCCGAATGCCGTTATCGGTCGCAACTGCAATATGCACAAAGGTGTGACAATTGGTCGGGAAAACCGCGGCAAACGAAAAGGTGCGCCTGTTCTTGGCGATTGCGTTTGGCTTGGTGTCAACTCAACTATTGTTGGTGGCGTTCGTTTAGGCAACGACGTTCTCGTTGCACCGAACACTTATGTTAACTGCGACGTACCAAGCCATTCGATTGTGATTGGGCACCCATGCAAAATCATTTCTCGAGATGGGGCAACAGACGAATATATAAACAACAGGGTCTGAATAATAAAATCGGTTTTACATGTCTTATCCAGGATAGAGGGGGGGATCGTCTTCGCTAATTACAGCGAGTTAGCGACTCAGTGAGCTTTGGCGCGCTCTGATGCGAGCGGAAGGTGAAGCAAACTGGAACGGGTAGTAGATTCCCAGAAGCTATATGCAACGTGAGTGTCAAAGATAGCGCGTCTTAACGCATAACCCTGCATTCCTCCTTTCACCGACTGGCAAAACGATTTACACCTAATTGTCGACATTACCCACGCGATTTATCTTTGCCCCCGCATCGATCTCGCTAAACTAATAACTGCTGCTACCAGGGCATTTTCTGGTGCACATTCTATTGGCTCCTGCGAAGATCGGAGCGGGTATGTTTGCTGCCAAGTCCCACACCAGCCGTCATCACATCGCGATCGCTGCCATGG
>CABMOY010000034.1 GCA_902388345.1 uncultured Collinsella sp. | reverse complement strand
CATCGGCGCCCAGCCCCAGCGCGTGCGCCCCCAGCGCCACCGCGTCGGCCAGCTCGTCATCAAACACGAACACGTTGAGCGTCACGTATACACGCACACCGTGCGCATGCGCCACGGCGCAGCCGCGCAAAAACTCGTCGTCGGTAAAGCCGTGTGCGCTCACGCGTGCGTTGAACCCGCCCAGGCCCGCATAGATGGCATCGGCGTCTGCTGCGATCGCCGCGAGCATCTGATCGAGTCCGCCGGCAGGCGCCAGCAGCTCGGGCAGCGCCGCCTCGGCAGCCCCTGGCTCGTTATCGCATTGTCCACTCGGCCCCATCGTCCGAATCGCCATCGGCAAACTCCTTACCAACAAGGTATGCATTCACTCTGAAAAATGCCGTCATCCAGCATACACGAGGCCTCGCGCGCCTCGTTTGGTTTATCGTGTAATAACTTATGTCCATCCTGTCCCAGCGGCGCACCCGCCGCCCGGCACGACATACCTGGAGGTCAATATATGGGTCCTCGCCAACGACAGGGACGCAGTCGTTCCAAGACGCATGCCCTGCCCATGATCCTGCTCTCGTTCTTGGGCTTTTTGCTCATCGCGGGCGTAGCGTTTGGCATCGGCATGATCGGCAACGTCAATCGTTGGCTGTCCGATCTGCCCGACTATACCGACGCCAACGCCTATCTGGTGAGTGAACCCACCGAGATCGTCGATTGCAACGGCAACAAGATCGCGAGCTTCTACACGCAAAACCGCAAGTCTATCACCAAGGACGAGGTCTCCCCCTACGTGCTGCAGGGCACCGTTGACGTCGAGGACGAGCGCTTCTACGAGCACGGCGGTATCGACCTGTGGGGTATCGCGCGTGCTGCGGTGGCAACCCTCGGCGGCGGGCACGAAGGCGCCTCGACGATCACCCAGCAGCTTGTGCGCAACACCATCCTGCAGGAGGAGCAATTCGACTCGACCATTGAGCGTAAGGTGCGCGAGGCCTACATCGCCATCAAGATGGAGGACATGTACTCCAAAGACGAGATCCTCATGATGTACCTCAACACCATCTATTACGGCCACGGCGCCTACGGCATCGAGGCCGCAGCCGAGACCTATCTGTCCAAGAGCGCCGCCGACCTCACCCTGAGCGAGGCCGCGCTACTCATCGGCCTTCCCAACTCGCCTTCGCAGTACGACCCCACGGTCAATCCCGACCTGGCGCTGTCTCGCCGCAACAAGGTTCTCGACAACATGCTGCGCCTGGGCCACATCACCCAGGAGGAGCACGATGCCGCACAGGCCGAGCCCATCACCCTCAACGTGACCGAAATCTCGGGCAGCGGCGTCGACGTTTACTCGCAGCCCTACTTTGTCTCCTACGTCAAGCAGCTGCTGGAGCAGGAGTTCTCGACCGACGTGCTCTTTAAGGGCGGCCTAACCGTCAAGACCACCATCGACCCCACGATGCAGCAGGTGGCAGAGAATGCCGTCCGCGAGCAGCTCGACACGCTCTCGCTTGACGGCCTGGACATGGGCATGGTCGTCGTCGACCCCAAGACCGGCTACATCAAGTGCATGGTGGGCGGCTACGACTACAACGCCGACGAGAACCACGTAAACCATGCCACGGCCAAGCGTCCCGTCGGCTCCACCTTTAAGGCCTTTACGCTGGCAACTGCCATCCAAAACGGCATGAACCCCAACGTCACCCTCAACTGCAACTCGCCGCTCAAGGCCAAGGGCACCACGACCGAGGTCCAAAATTACGCCAACCAGAGCTACGGCAACATCACGCTTAAGCAGGCGACGGCATACTCCTCCAACACCGGCTACATCCAGGTGGCGGAAGCCGTCGGCAACAGCAAGATCATCTCGCTCGTCAAAAAGCTCGGCATCGACCCCGCCAAGGACAACATCGAGGACGTTCCCGTCATGACGCTCGGCACCGGCTCGATCTCGCCACTCGAGATGGCCGCCGCCTACGCGACGTTTGCCAACGGCGGCTACTATCGCCAGCCGATCGCCATCACCGAGATTGATTCTCGTACCGGTTCGGTGCTGTACCAGCACACCGACAATCCCTCACAGGTGCTTACCGAGGGCGAGGCCGCCGCGGTCACCGATGTTCTGTCCGGCGTCATGAAGGGCAGCGGTACGGGTGCTGCCGGCGCCCTGAGTGTCAACCAGCCCTATGCCGGCAAGACGGGCACCACCGACAACACCACCAACCTTTGGTTCTGCGGCTATACCCCGCAGCTGGCGTGCGCCCTGTGGACCGGCTATTCCGCGGGCGAGATCCCCATCCAAAAGTACGGCACGGACCTGCTGGGCGACAGCACCAACCTGCCTGTCTTTAAGCGGTTTATGAACACCGTTCTGACCGGTACCGAGCGCGAGGAGTTTGTGACCGGAACGGCTCCCACCTATAAGAACAACAGCGTCTGGAAGTTCTACGGCACCAACAACGCCAAGAAGACGGAGAACGACGACAAGGACAAGGACGAGGACGAAGAGGAAACCACCACAACAACTACCACGACGACCACGACCACCGAGACCACGGGCGGCGACACCACCGGCGGCACCGGTACGACCGGCGGCTCGACGGGCGGCTCCACTGGTGGTTCGACCGGCGGCGATGGCGGCACGCCTACGCCTACGCCTACGCCTACGCCTACGCCTACGCCCGACCCCTCCCCCACGCCTGACGATACGGTCGGCTAGGAATCATCCGGTCATAAGCAACAAGGCCCCCGATCAGCTTATTAAACTGCTCGGGGGCCTTTTAGTTTAAAGCGACCTGGTGGGCGGTCTTTATACCGGCAAACAAAAAGGGGGTACCGACCAACGTCGATACCCCTTACAAGCCACGATGTCAGCGCACGCAATGCCGAGCGCACGGCCCGCACACCTACTTGCGAGAATTGCTCAGCTTATTGATCAGCGCCTCGAGGCGCTCGCCGTCCTCGGCCGTCTGGGCAATAACCAAAATCGTATCGTTGCCGGCAAGCGAGCCAAGCACATCGGGCAACTCTGCCGCATCAACGGCGGCGGCGATGCCGGAAGCCGTGCCAGGCTGAGCCTTGATCATAACCAGATTATCGGTACGCAGAACGCCCGTTACGAGCTCGGAAACCATACGCTGCAGGTGCAGGTCCTCTGCCAGAACATAGATGCCCTCAGGGAGCTTACGCAGCCCCATATCGGCAATATCGCGAGAGACAGTCGCCTGCGTGCAATCAAAGCCCATAGCACGGAGCTCATCGACCAGCACGCGCTGCGTGCGGACATCCTTATTGCGCACAATATCTCTAATGGCATCCTGGCGCCCATTGCGTTTTTTAGCCATACAAACCCTCTCTCCAAAAGATGGCGGAGACAATCAATCAGTGATTGAATAGTTTAACGCTATTTGAAGGCTTTTGTGTATAAGAACGCATTTCGAAACAATTCTATGCAAGTTTGTTTCGTAATGAGCCGTTTAGGCGGTTTTTGCGCCCGTCCGGTTAAGAAAAGCTGCCAGATGCGTACACATCACGCAGCGCGCGGGCTTGGCGCTGGCGATCGGCCCAAACAACAGACCGAGTCCCCGATGGTTATCCTTGAGCGCGGCGACCATCTGACGGGTTCGAGGCGCCTCGAGCATATCACGCATGCGGGCGGAACGCTCGATTGACGACACTCCATGCGGGCTCAGACACAAATTCTCGATGCAGGCGACCAGTCCGGCAAAGTAGAACTTTTGGCTTGCCAGCTTGAGCCGACCACCGCTATCTGCTTCCGAGAGTGAGTCCGCAAGCTCGTCGAGCGCCCGGGCGTCATCGGATACCTTGGCATACATGGTGGGATCAAAGGCATCTGTAAGCTTAGGCGCCGCCGCGTGGAAACAAGCGTCGCCGCATCCGGAGACGCGCTGTGCCTGCGAGAGCGCGCACGCCATAAACCCAACCGTGCGAAACGTCTTATCGCACAAAAGACATGCCTCAAACAGTGGACGGCTGTACATCACGCCAGAGACTTGAGCAACCAAGCCGCCTAAAATCAACTGGGGCAGCCCAGTCACCATAGAAGACTCGTCTTCTATGGCAATAGAGGCAGCATCCAAGACGCGCGAATGACGCTCGCGATGCGCATCGTATCGATCGAGCGACACCGAGGGGAGCACAATGTCTGCCGCAGTATCGCACGCGATATCGACCATCTTGGAAAGGGCCTGCGGAGCAAACCACTCATCGGCGTTCATGGCGATGATTTGAGAGCCGCGCGAGGCATCAAAACCGGCACGAAGACAAGCGCCGCGCTTCGCGTCCTCGACGTCAATCAAATCAATATGGATGTCCCTGTCGGCAGCAACTTGAAGCGAATGGCGCACACCGGGCACAGCATCGCGGCAGACAACGACAATCTGCAAATCATAGAGGTCTTGGTTCTGGATACTCTCGAGCGCACGCATCGCATAGCTGGGCGAACCTTCTACCACAAGGATCACCGAAAGTCGCGGATGCGAACAACGTCGAACCAAGTTTTCCATCCTCTCGATAGCACCAAATCAAACTGTCGTTCATGGTACACCCGAGCTATAAAAGCAACGAGCCGCCTAACATGTTGCACGCCAAGAACAGATGTTGCACACGCGCAGCTCACACATAGTATGTGCAAGGCACAGACGCGCCGAGCACTCCCCTAGTCGAGAACGACAAGCTCGTCGGGGCCGTAATCCACACCCATAAACGTAAGGCCGCAGGCAGGCGCCGTGGGACCCGCAGCGGTTCGGTCACGGGCGTCAATAACCTCGCGCATCCACTGGGGATCGCGACGATGCATGCCAATCTCCACGAGCGTTCCTACAATGGTACGCACCATCGAGTGCAAAAACGCATTGCCCTCGATAGTGAAGGTCAGGATATCCTCGCCAAAAGCGACCTCGTGGCCAAACTCCGCACGCATCACGCAGCGGTGCGTGGGCTTGCCCACAGCAGAGGCAACCTTGCAAAAGCTCTTAAAGTCCTGCTCGCCCAAAAGCGCAGGGCAGGCGGCCGCCATCGCATCGACGTCGAGGGGATAGCGATGCCACCACACCGCACCGCGCGAGAGCACGGGGCGCGCATCGCGATCGGCAATACGGTACGTATACGTACGGGACCGCGCGTCAAAGCGGGCAGAAAAGCCCCTACGGGCCTTGTAGACCTCGTTTATGGCGATATCTTTGGGCAGGAGGGCATCCATAGCCCTCAGCCACCTACGGCGCGTCAGAGCAAGCTCAGCGTCCGTTACGGGCACGCTAATGTACTGGGCCACCGCATGCACGCCGGCATCGGTACGACCCGCACACGTCAGATCGATCGGGCGGCGCAGCAGCGTCTCGATAGCGCGGCGCAACTCGCCCGCAACGGTCGTCTGGCCCGGCTGCTCGGCAAATCCGCTATAGGACGAGCCATCATAGGCAACACAGAATACAAGCGTGGCATCGAGCTCAGGAATCGAATTGAAATCAGACGGCGCGGTCATGGGCGCTCCCAACAAACAATCAACGGTATCGCGACAAAAAAAGAGGGGTACGCGAACGTACCCCTCGAATATAGCCTATGCAGACGGATTGTCTACTCAGCGGTCTCCTCAGCAGGAGCCTCCTCGACGGCCTCGACCTTCTTGGGAGCAGCGGCCTTCTTGGGGGCCGGAGCAGCCTTCTTGGCCTTAGGCGTGCAAGGCTCGGTGACGAGCTCCATGATAACGATAGGAGCGTTGTCGCCCTTACGGTTGCCAAGCTTCATGATGCGGGTGTAACCGCCGTTGCGGTCCTGCCACATGCCCTGGGCAGCCTTGTCGAAGATCTCGGCAACGAGCTGCTTATCGCCGAGCTTGGCGATGGCCAGACGACGAGAGTGCAGGTCGCCCTTCTTGGCCCAGGTGATGATCGGATCGACGACCGAACGCAGCGCCTTAGCGCGGGTCTCGGTGGTCTTGATGCGGTCGTTCTCGAAGAGGGCCTTGGCCAGGCTCTTCTTCATGGCCTTGGTGTGGCTCGCATCGGTGCCGAGCTTCAGGCCCTTCTTAACGTTGTGACGCATGGTCTAGTTTCTCCTCAAATATGCGAAGCATTAAGCCTTCAGGCTCAGGCCCATGGACTCAAGCTTGTCCTTCACTTCCTCGATCGACTTAACACCGAAGTTACGGATGTTGAGCAGATCGTTCTCCGAGAACTCAACGAGCTGACGGACCGAGTGAATGCTGGCGCGCTTAAGGCAGTTGTAGGAACGAACGGAAAGGTCCAGATCCTCGATCTGCTTGTCCAGCTCGGCGTTGTCGTTGGTGACCTCGGGAGCGAAGATCGAAGCCTCCTCCTCGACCTCGGGGGTCTCGGCAAGGTTCATAAAGGCGGCCATATGCTGGTTGATGATATTGGCAGCCTGGACCACGGCGTCGCGCGGGGCGATGGAGCCGTTGGTCTCGATCTCGAGGACAAGGCGGTCGTAGTCGGTGTGCTGACCGACACGGCAAGCCTCAACGAGCTTGGCGCAACGGGAAACCGGCGAGTACAGCGAGTCGACGTGGATCACACCGATGGGATCGTTGTCGCGCTTGTTGGCCTCGCCAGAAACATAGCCGCGGCCATAGCCGATGCGCATGCTCATGGTGAGATGGCCACCCTCGGTGAGCGTAGCAATGTGCTGCTCGGGGTTGACCAGCTCAAACTCGGACGGAATAAAGAAGTCCGCACCGGTGACCTCGCAGGGGCCGTCAACCGAGATGGTGGCGGTCGCCTCGTCGGTCGCGCCGAGAGCCCTGAAGACAAGACCCTTGACATTCAGGACGATGTCGGTGACATCCTCGACCATGTTAGGGATGGTCATGAACTCGTGCTGCGCACCATCGATCTGAATAGCCTCGACGGCGGCACCCTCGAGCGAGGACAGAAGAACGCGACGAAGGGAGTTACCCAGCGTATCGCCGTAACCACGCTCGAGCGGCTCGACGGAGACACGAGCAGACGTCTCGTTGATCTCTTCGACCTGAACCTGAGGCCTAATGAATTCTGACATGTATTACCTCCAGCCTCAGCAGCCCGGATGGACTACTTAGAGTAGAGCTCGACGATGAGCTGCTCGTTGATATCACCGCTGATCTGCTCACGCGTCGGCAGAGCGAGCACGTTACCAGACAGCTTCTCGATATCGACCTCGAGCCAGCCAGGGACCTCAAAGCGCTCGGAGGAAATCAGGGCCTCCTTGATGGGGAGGAGGTCACGGAACTTCTCGCCGACAGCGACGACGTCGCCGGCCTTGACGCGGTAGGACGGGATGTCCACGCGCTTGCCGTTCACGGTGAAGTGACCGTGACGGACGGACTGACGAGCCTCTTTGCGGGTGCGGGCGAAGCCAAGACGGAAGACGACGTTGTCGAGGCGAGACTCAAGGATGATCATGAGGTTCTCACCGGTGACGCCGTTCATCTTACGGGCCTTGTTGAAGTAGCCGTGGAACTGCTTCTCCAGAACGCCATAGATGAACTTGACCTTCTGCTTCTCGCGCAGCTGCATGCCGTACTCAGATTCCTTGCGACGGCGCTTGGGCTGACGGATAGATTCCTTCTTGCTGCTGTAACCGAGCTCAGCGGGATCGATCCCGAGCTGACGGCAGCGCTTAAGAACAGGAGTCCTGTCGATTGCCATATTGATACGATCCTTTCAGTTACACGCGGCGACGCTTCTTGGGGCGGCAGCCGTTGTGCGGAATGGGGGTCTTGTCCTGGATGCTCGAGACCTCGAGGCCAGCAGCCTGGAGGGAGCGGATGGCGGTCTCACGACCGGAGCCGGGGCCCTTGACGAAGACGGAAACCTTCTTCATACCGTGCTCCATGGCCTGCTTGGCAGCAGCCTCGGCAGCCATCTGGGCAGCGAACGGCGTGGACTTACGGGAGCCCTTGAAGCCCACCTGGCCAGCCGACTTCCAGGAAATGACGTTGCCCTGGGGATCGGTGATCGAAACGATCGTGTTGTTGAACGTAGAACGAATGTGAGCCTGGCCCACGGAAATGTTCTTACGGTCCGCGCGCTTCAGACGGGCAGCGCGAACGTTCTTCTTAGCAGTAGCCATCTATCTAGCGCTCCTTATTTCTTCTTCTTAGCACCGATCTGACGCTTCGGGCCCTTGCGGGTACGAGCGTTAGTGTGGGTGCGCTGGCCGCGGACCGGGAGGCCCTTGCGGTGACGAAGGCCGCGGTTGCAGCCGATGTCCATAAGGCGCTTGACGTTCTGGTTGCGCTCACGGCGGAGGTCGCCCTCAACCATGATCTGGTTCTTATCGATATAATCGCGGATGGCGTTAACCTCATCCTCGGTGAGGTCCTTAACGCGCGTATCCACGTTAACGTTGCACTCGACGCAGATCTTCGTCGCAGTGGTGCGGCCGATGCCGTAAATGTAGGTCAGACCGATCTCAACGCGCTTCTCACGCGGGAGGTCGACACCATTAATACGGGCCAACGTAGTCTCCTCTCTTAACCCTGACGCTGCTTATGACGGGGGTTCTCGCAAATGACGAGGACCTTGCCATGGCGCCTAATGATTTTGCACTTATCGCACATCTTCTTGACCGAAGGACGTACCTTCATCGTTCTTCCTTTCGGTAGCGCTCAAACTACTTCCCTACTATCTACTCGCCCAGCCGCAGGCGTTTAAAACTATGGCTGGTCTTCACACACAATCCGACCGTAGGTTGAGCTAAGCCTGCAGCCGGAAATGGAGTGCGTGTATGCGTGCCGCTATTTGTAGCGATAGGTGATGCGGCCACGGGTCAGGTCGTACGGGGAAAGCTCCACGACAACCCTGTCACCGGGGAGAATACGGATGTAATTCATTCGAATCTTGCCAGAAATGTTGCACAGAACCGAATGACCGTTCTCGAGCTCAACCTTAAACATGGCGTTGGGCAGCGGCTCCTTTACCGTACCCTCGAGCTCAATTGCGTCTTCCTTCTTCACAAGCAATCATCTTTCTCTAGAAAACGACAGCGATTGAGTATTCTACAACACGTATGCACGCATCGTAATAACTTCGTAATGGCTCCACAACTAAGTGGAACTTGTTACATTTCTCCGCCTTGGAGCGAACACCAAGCACCTTGGGCATCCGTGGTGATAATCACCGGACCGTCATTGGTAATGGCGACGGTGTTCTCGTAGTGTGCGGCGGGCAGGTGGTCGTTGGTCGTAACAATCCAACCGTCGGAGCCCGTGCTCACATGGTTGGAACCCATCGTAACCATCGGCTCGATGGCAATGACCATGCCGGCCTGGAGGCGAACGCCCCTCCCCTTCTTTCCATAGTTAGGAACGTTGGGGTCCTCGTGCATCACGCGGCCAATGCCATGGCCCACATAGTCACGAAGCACGCCGTAACCGTGAGACTCGGCGAGGGACTGAACGGCGTAACCAACATCCCCGATATGGTTACCGGGAACAGCCTGCTCGATGGCAGCCTTAAGGCAATCGCGCGTGACCTCGCACAGGGCCTTGGCCTCGGGCGTGGGTGTGCCGACAAAAAACGTCCAAGCGTTATCGCCAACCCAACCGTCGACAACGGCTCCCGTATCGATGGAGATGATATCGCCATCGCGCAGGATCATGTCGGGGTTGGGAATACCGTGGACCACGGCATCGTTAATCGATGCGCAAATGGTACCGGGGAACCCGCCGTAACCCTTAAAGGCCGGGGTGCCGCCATGCATACGGATAATCTGCTCCGCGAGCTGATCGAGCTCAAAGGTCGAAACACCAGGGCGCACCATGGCTCCAACGTGGCGGAGCGCCATCTTAGATAGCGCTCCTGCCTTCTTCATCTGCTCGATTTGCGTTGCAGACTTAATCTTGATCATAGACCGAGAGCCTCTTTGACATCCCCGTACACGGTCTCGCGAGCCTGGTCACCGTTGACCGACTTGAGCAGACCCTGGCCACGATAGTAGTCGACGAGCGGGCTCGTGGACTTCTCGTAGACGTCGAGACGGTTCTTGATGGTCTCGGGCTTGTCGTCGTCGCGCTGATACATCTCGCCGGCGCACTTGGGGCAGGTAGCATCGGCAGCGGTGCCGGTGTAACCGCAGGCGCGGCAAGTGCGACGCGAAGACAGACGAGCGATGATGACCTCGGGGGCCACGTCGACCAGAAGGGCGCAGTCGATCTCGCGACCCATGGCGGAGAGCTCGGAATCGAGCGTCACAGCCTGGGCGGTGTTGCGCGGGAAGCCGTCGAGGATGAAGCCCTGCTGGGCGTCATCGGCAGCAAGGCGCTCCTTGACAAGGTCGATCACGAGCTGGTCGGGAACGAGCTCGCCAGCGTCCATGTACTTCTTAGCCTGAATACCAAGCTCGGTGCCACCCTTGACGGCAGCACGCAGCAGGTCGCCCGTGGAAATGTGAGCGACGCCAAACTCGGCGACGAGCTCCTGTGCGACGGTGCCCTTACCGGCACCCGGAGCTCCGAGCAATACGAGGTTCATGAGCAATCCTCCTCTAGCCTATTTAAAGAATCCATCGTAATCATACATCTTGATCTGGCCTTCGAGCTTATCGACCGTGTCGAGCACGACGCCGACCATGATGAGGATGGACGTGCCGCCAAATGCCTGGATCAGATGGTTACCCGTGAAGGAGAAGATGATCGAAGGCACGATGGCGATGAGCGCCAAAAAGACAGCGCTGGGAAGCGTGATCTTGTTGAGCGCGTTCTTGATGTAGGCCGCGGTAGCCCTACCCGGACGGACGCCCGGAATAAAGCCACCCTGCTTCTTAAGGTTGTCGGCCGTGTCATCGGGGTTGAACACCATGGAGGTGTAGAAGTACGCGAAGAACACGATGAGGACAACGTTAAGCACCCAGTTGAGCCAACCGGTCGAAAGCGCAGAGGCAACTGCCTGAATCCAGCCGATGCCGGGGAAGAACACGGCAATCTGAGCCGGGAAGTACAGCAGCGCCGAGGCAAAGATGATCGGCACGACGCCCGCGGTGTTGACCTTGATGGGCAGGTAGGTGGTCTGGCCACCCATCATGCGACGGCCCACGACGCGCTTGGCATAGGAGACCGGGATGCGGCGCTGGCCGCGCTCAAGGAAAACAATCAGCGGGATAACCAGCAGGATGATGGCGCAGATGATCACCATGGTGATGATGCCACCGGCATTACCCTCGGTGCTGGAGAAGATAGCCTGCGGAAGGCCGGCCATGATGTTCGCAAAGATGATCAGCGACATGCCATTGCCGATACCGCGCTGGGTGATGAGCTCACCAATCCACATGATCAGCATGGCGCCCGCAGTGAGCGTGCCGACGACCATGAGGTCGAAGATGATCTCGGGAGCGCCGGCGCCATTAAAGCTGATGCCGAAGCTCTTAAAGAGGAAGAGGTAACCCACGGAGTTGAGGATTGCCAGAGCCAAGGTGAGGTAACGCGAATACTGCGTAATCTTGGTCTGACCGACCTCGCCCTCGCGGGCAAGCTCATGCAGGGAAGGCACGACGGCCTGGAGCATCTGGAGGATGATCGAGCTGGTGATGTAAGGCATGATGCCCAGCGAAAACACCGACACATAGCTCAACGCGCCGCCAGAGAAAAGATTCAGGAGGGCCATAGCACCTGCGGCGACCGAATTGTTATCGGTCGAGAAAAGGCCCAGCATCCCCTGGAAGGGAATGCCGGGCACAGGAACGTGCGCACCAATGCGGTACACGACGAGCATAGCTATGGTAAAAAGAATCTTTTCGCGCAATTCTTTGATGCGGAAAGCATTCTTAAGACCATTTAGCACGGCAGCTCGACCTTTCCGCCGGCGGCCTCGATCTTGGCCTGCGCAGAAGCGCTGACCTTGTCGACCTTGACCGTGAACTTCTTGGTGAGCTCACCATTGCCGAGCACCTTGACGGGCTCGAACTCGCTCTTGGTGATGCGAGCGGCCTTAAGAGCGGCACCGTCGATCACAGCGCCATCCTCGAACTTACGCTCGAGACGCTCAACGTTAACAGCGGTGTACTCGATACGACGGGGGTTGCGGAAGCCCGGAAGCTTGGGCAGGCGCATAGCCAGCGGAGTCTGGCCACCCTCGAAGCCGGCACCCTTGGTGCCGCCAGAGCGGGAACCCTGGCCCTTCTGGCCGCGGCCAGAAGTGGTGCCGTGACCCGAAGAATTGCCACGGCCGACGCGCTTACGGTTCTTGGTGGAACCGGGCGCGGGAGTAAGATCGTGAAGCTGCATTTGCTACTCCTCTACAATCTCGACAAGGTGCTTGACCTTGAAGATCATGCCGCGGACGGACTCGTTGTCAGCAATCTCGCGAACCTCGCGGATCCTGTGGAGACCGAGGGCACGGACAGTACGGACCTGGTCCTGCTTGCAACCGTTGGTGCTGCGGACCTGCTTGATCTTGATGGTGTCAGCCATGCTTAGTTCTCCTTACCGACGAACATCTCGGAGACCGTCAGGCCACGGCGAGCCGCGACGTCCTCAGGGCTGGAGAGCTCCTTGAGGCCCTCGACGGCAGCCTTGATGATGTTGAGGCCGTTGTCGGTACCGAGGGACTTGGACAGGACGTTCTTGATGCCAGCAAGCTCGAAGAGGGGACGCACAGCGCCGCCGGCGATAACGCCGGTACCCTCGACAGCGGGCTTGATGATGATGCGGCCGGCACCAAAGTGGCCGAGAACCTCGTGCGGGATGGTGCCCTGCTCGGTCACCGGCACGTGGAACATGTTCTTCTTGGCATCGAGAGACGCCTTGGAGATGGCCAGGGGCACCTCAGCGGACTTGCCCATGCCAACGCCGACGTTGCCCTTGCCGTCGCCAACGACGACGAGAGCGACGAGGCTCATGCGACGACCACCCTTGACGGTCTTCGACACGCGGTTGATGTAAACGACGCGCTCCTCGAACTCGGAGGCCTCGCGCTGCTGCTTCTGATTACGAGCCATGTGCTACATACCTCCTAGAACTCGAGACCGGCGGCACGAGCACCGTCGGCGAGGGCCTTGACGCGGCCATGGTAGATACGGCCACCGCGATCGAAGGCGACCTTGGTGATGCCGGCCTCGATGGCACGCTTGCCAACGAGCTGACCGACCTTCTCCGCAGCCTCCTTGTTCGAGGTGTGGGTGCCCTTGAACTCGGCCTCGAGGGTCGAGGCAGAGACGAGCGTCAGGCTGGAGCCCTTGCTGTCGTCGATGATCTGGGCATAGATGTTGGCGTTAGTACGGGTCACGCGAAGACGCGGACGCTCGGAGGTACCCGAGACCTTGCCGCGAACACGACGCTGACGACGCTTGAGGCCTTCCAGCTTCGCCTTATGCTTGTTCATACGTAAACTCCTAAAAAGGTTGATCTTGCCAGCACCTGACGGGGTGCTGGTCTTATGCGAGTGAGTCGGTTACGACTACTTGGCGGCCTTACCCAGCTTGCGGCGGATGTGCTCGCCAACGTAGTGGATACCCTTGCCCTTGTAAGGCTCGGGAGGACGATGGCCGCGGATCTCAGCGGCGATCTGACCGACCTGCTGCTTATTGATACCCTTGACGTTCACGTGGGTGTTGTCGGGAACCTCGAAGGTGATGCCCTCGGGAGCCTCGACGATCACGGGGTGCGAGAAGCCCAGGGAGAACTCGAGGTTCTTGCCCTTCTGCTGCACGCGGTAACCGACGCCGGCGAGCTCGAGCTTCTTCTCGAAGCCCTCGGAAACGCCAACAACCATGTTGTGGATGAGGGCGCGGGTGAGGCCGTGGCGGGCACGGGTCTCACGCTCGTCGTCGGGACGGGAAACGGTGAGGACGTTGTCCTCGACGTTGATAGCGAGCTTCTCAAAGACATCGAGCTCGAGCTGGCCCTTGGGGCCCTTGACGACAACGTTGTTGCCGTTGACTGCCACTTCGACTCCGGCGGGAATCTGGACAGGCTTATTACCGATACGAGACACGGTGATCTCCTTTCCTTCTACCTACCGAGCGATTTACCAGACGTAAGCGATGATCTCGCCGCCGACGTTGTGCTTGCGAGCATCGCGGTCGGTCATGACGCCATGGCTGGTGGAAATAATGGCGGTACCAAGGCCACCGCGGACGCGGGGCATGTCGGCAACGCCGGTGTACTTACGCAGGCCCGGCTTGGAAATGCGGCGGATGCCGTTGATGACCTTAGCCTTCTTGGGACCATACTTAAGCGTGATGTGCAGAGTCTTCTGGGGAACGGTGTCCTCGACATCGTAGCCCTCGATGTAGCCCTCCTCGTGCAGAACACGAGCGATCTCGACGAGCTTCTTGCTGCTCGGCATGGAGACCGTGGCCTTGTTCACAGAGTTAGCGTTACGGATGCGCGTAAGCATATCTGCGATCGGGTCTGTAAGGTTCATACAGATTCTCCTTCGTTCTTGATGAACACGTGCTCTTGGTTCTTCGCCGCCCTTAACGGCAAAGCCTAACTAGCGCGTTTTCCCTGTTCCAAACGGATGCTTGAAACGCTGGTAGTGACTTACCAGCTGGCCTTCTTAACGCCGGGAAGCTCGCCCTTGAGTGCAAGCTCGCGGAAGCAGACACGGCACAGGCCGAACTTGCGGTACACAGAGTGCGGACGGCCGCAGCGCTGGCAGCGCGTGTACTCACGAGTAGAGAACTTCTGCTTGCGATTGCACTTGACGATCATCGATGTCTTAGCCACTTATATCCTCCTCACATAGAGTATTGTTCGCCCCAAGCGCCGCCCCCTTGTGGGAACGGCGCTTATAGGGCAGGTGAACCTATTTCTTGAACGGGAAACCGAAGGCGTCCAGAAGGGCCTTGGCCTCCTCATCGGTGTTGGCGGTGGTCACGAAAGTGATGTCCATACCACGCTGGTGATCGACGGAGTCGAAGTCGATCTCGGGGAAGATGAGCTGCTCGGTGACGCCCATGGAGAAGTTACCACGGCCGTCGAAGCTCTTGGCGGAGATGCCGCGGAAGTCGCGGATACGGGGGATCGCGACGGAGGTCAGACGATCGAAGAACTCCCACATACGGTCGCCACGCAGGGTAACCTTGCAGCCGATCGGCATACCAGCGCGCAGGCGGAAGGTAGCGATGGACTTGCGGGCGCGGGTGATCATCGGCTGCTGGCCGGTGATGGCGCGCAGGTCGCGCACGGCACCGTCGATGGCCTTGGAATCAGTAGCGGCCTCGCCGACACCCATGTTCACGACGATCTTCTCAAACTTGGGGATCATCATGACGTTCTCGTACTGGAACTTGTCCTGAAGCTGCTGCTTGACCTCGTTGTTGTACTTGGTCTTCAGACGCGGCACATACTTCTCTTCTGCCATTGTTCACTCCTTCTTGGGGTTTTAAGCACGGGGCGTGGCCACGATGGGTTGTCCTCGTGCCTCCTGGCTGCATCCGTGCCGCTCATGGCATTTCGCGGTTTGGACTCGACGCAGCAGGAGCCGACAAAACAATCGGTACTATACGCGCATCGGGAGCGTATTTCCAGAAAAACCTCGTCTGCCTGCACAACTCCACAACTCCCCCGCACAAATGGGTCCCAAAAAGCAGTTGCGGTGAAATAGGGACTGTTGGGCGGCCTAACAGGCTTAAACAATCCGTATTTCACCGCAACTTATTGGTGGGGATGCGATTAGCGCTTGCGGGGGACGAGCTTGGTGCGGCGCAGGTGGATCATTTCGGCGGCTATGGAGATGGCGATCTCCTCGGGGTCCTCGGCTTCGATGGCGACACCGATCGGCAGGTGCAGCTCGTCGATCTGGTCCTGCGCAAAGCCCTCCTGCTCCAAGCGGGCCCGCACAAAGGCCGTCTTGCGGCGCGAACCCAAGCAACCCAGATAGGCAGGCTTGGCGCGCATGGCCTGAATCACCACATCGATATCGGACTTGTGGCCTGCTGTTGCCACGACCACCAAGTCGCGCGGGCCGATGGGGCACTGCTCAGCAAGGTTCTTGTAGTCGACCAGACGACGATCGTAGACACCGGGCACCCATTCGGGCGTCAGCGTGCCGGGGCGGTCATCGCACGCCACGACGGCAAAGCCCGCCGCCGTGAGCACGCGTGCCGTCGCGGCGCCCACGTGCCCGCAGCCAAAGATGTAGGTCAGACCCTCGGGGCAGAGCGTCTCGATGTGCGCCGGGGGAATCTCGGAGGCAGCGTTGGTATAGGTGACCTTACTCCCCTCCTCCACCAGCGAAAGCCCGGGGCAGCCCGCAATGGTGCGGCGCGATTCCTCGCCATGGTATTCGGCAACATCGCCTTCGAGCGCGTTTGCGATAAACGGCTCAAAATCGATGGTGAAGTCGCCGATGCGTCGATACGCCAAGACGTCGGCAACCGACTGGAGCAACGGTGCCTGGGTCGCATCCAGATGCAGGTAGCACAGGCAGATGGCTCCGCCGCAGATCATGCCGGTATCGGAGTTCTCTCCGCCCATGGTGTAGCGGACCAGACGCGATTTACCCCCGGCCAGCAGCTCGCGTGCCTCGTCCAGCGCAAAGAGCTCAATCTTGCCGCCGCCGATAGTGCCCGCCTGGCTACCGTCGGCAAAGACGGCCATCCAGGCGCCCACGCCGCGCGGTGACGACCCTACCGTGCCGGCCACGACCACGAGCTCGCACGTCTCGCCAGCACGCAGGGCGACAAGCGCCGCATTCACAACATCGAGCTTTTCCATTGCCGCCTTCTATCCTCTAAAGATATCGGTGAGCATAGCGAGTGCCTCGAGCACGCCGCCGCCGACCGACGTCGCCTTGTCCGAAATGTAGTTGATATAGCTGGCATCGCCGCGCGGATCGACATCGGCGCATTTAAAGCCCTCAGTCACCTGCACGCCGTTCGCCAAAAGCCCGCGCAGACAGCCATCGATCTGCGTGCACATGGGCGTATCGCCCGCGTAGCCAATCACATCTCCGACGCTCACGATGTCGCCGATTGCACGGTCGGACCGGAACACGCCGGCGGCGGGGCTGTGGATAACGCGCTCTTTGCCATAGCCGGCGATAATGCCCGGCACGCCCGTGTTGGGCTGGGGCGAACCTTGGGTAATGACACGGCCCAAAAAATGCCCGCGCATGGTCTCGACCACGGCGTCGCAGTCAACCGGCGCGGTAAAGCCCGGTCCCACGGCAATAACGGCAGGCGCCATGTCGCGCGTGGTACCCAGGTTGCGCTTGGCCAGAATCGCGTCGACCACAGCCGCGGGCTTCAGTTCGTCGAGCATCTTGGCCTGGGGGTCCACCACCACGGCGACATCCCCCGCCTCGGTAATCTCAAGCGCCTCGGCCGACGTCTGCGCCAAGCGGGCGCGAATGCCCTCGACCTCGACCTCGCCCAAGCGAATTGCCTCGCAAAAACAGATTGTGCGACGGATGCACGTGGGAACCGCGATATCTGCCATAACGACCGACACGCCGGCGCGCACCAAACGGGCAGCGACACCCGTGGCGATATCGCCGGCGCCGCGAACATAAACGAGCATTCCCGGGACACCTCCCTGTGCTACGGTTTGAGCAGAGCAAAAGCGGTTCGACCGCTACTCTGATGATTATTTATTATCACAGTATTATACGGCGGTGAACAGATGGAAACGGTTAGCGGCAATCTTGTCTCGGCGCTCAGGATCGAGCCGGGCATTACCGCGATTATCGGCAGCGGCGGCAAGTCGACGTTGCTGAAGACGCTCGGCCTTGAGCTTATGCGCGCGGGCGGCCGCGTGCTCCTCTGCACCACCACGCACATGTTTCCCGTCGCCGGCGTCCCGTGGGACGGGTCGAATCGTCGCCTGGACGCCGCACCCTGGAAACCGGGTGCCCCGCATGTTCCCGGCTGCACCTGCGAGGCATGCGCTGGCATGAGCCGCGGAAGCATCTGCCAGGCGGGTATTTTGGACCCGGAGACAGGCAAGCTCTCCGCCCCCGCCGAGCCGCCCAACGAGCTGGCGCAGCGCTTTGACTACGTCCTGGCCGAGGCGGACGGCAGCAAGCGGCTCCCGCTCAAGGCGCACGCCCCGTGGGAGCCGGTCGTTCCCGCCGGGACGGTCAACGTCATCTGGCTCATCGGCGCCTCGGGGCTCGGCAAGCCCATCAACGAAGCCGTCCACCGCCCCGAGCTCTTTTGCGAGCGTTGCGGCTGCGAGCCCACCTACGCTGCCACCCCAGAGCGCGTCGCCCAGGTGCTCAATGCCGAGCTGCGGATGCTGAACCTCAACAATGCCCGCATCATGCTCAACCAAGTCGACACGCTTGCTGACCCAACGATGGCAGATCGCTTCGAGGCAGCCATCAACCGCCCCCTCATCGCCACCAGCCTCCGATAGCCGGCCCCAGCCTCCGCAGTTGCGGTGAAATACGGACTGTTTACGGCCGCCAGGCGGCCAAACAGTCCGTATTTCACCGCAACTGCGGAGGACGCCCTTCC
>CABMOY010000033.1 GCA_902388345.1 uncultured Collinsella sp. | reverse complement strand
GAGCGCACCTACGGTCCGCTCACCTGTAAGGCACTGCCGGCACTCATGGAGTGGCTGGCCCTGCGCTCCGACCTGGATTCCCTGGCCGGCGAGACGCATGCCATTACCATGATGACCATCCACTCCGCCAAGGGCCTGGAGTTCCCGGCGGTGTTCGTGGCCGGCATGGAGGAGGGTATCTTCCCGCACGTGCACGACTTTGGCGGCAGCGATGACCCGGGCAAGCTCGAGGAGGAGCGTCGCCTGGCCTACGTTGCCATCACGCGTGCCCGTAAGCGCCTGTTCCTGACCTATGCGGCCACGCGTCGCACCTACGGCTCGACCTCTGCCAACCCGCGCTCTCGCTTCCTCAACGAGATTCCGTTTGAGGATATCGAGTTTAGCGGTATCGGTTCTGCCGGTTTTGAGGGCACGGGCTGGGAGAAGCGCGGCGACCGTCACGGCACCTTTGGCTCGGGCATGGGCTCGGATATGTATGGCGGCAAGGTGTTCGGTTCGCATACGCGCTCGACCGGCGGTTCCGGTTCGCGCGGCGGATCGAGCTTCGACGATTTCTTTGGTGGCAGCACCTATGGCACCGAGCGCCATCGCGGGGTTTCGCCCGACGCCGGCCGTGTTGCCTCGACCTTTGGTTCGGGCGCGCCGCGAGCTAAAAAGCCGTCGTTCAAGGTGTCGCCGACGGTGGAGCGCAAGGTCGATCGCGCCAGCGCGTCGCAGGACTTTGCCGCGGGCGATACCGTGAGCCACAAGACCTTTGGCACCGGTACCGTGATCTCGGTCGCCGGAGACATGATCGAGGTTCAATTCGAAAAAACCGGCCAGACTAAAAAGCTCATGAAAGGTTTTGCACCGATCGTCAAGCTGTCGTAATCCCGGCGGACCTGGGAGGGCGTATAGGGCAACATCGCCTGCTCGGGCAGTCCTGCGCAAGACGGAGAGCACATTAAGTGCTCTCCTTTGCGTGCGGAACTCGCGATCGATGTTGCCCCATACGCCCTCCCAGGTCCTTTGATAACGCCGCTTGCGAACGTCGCTTTGCTCGTTCGTTTTTTGGTCTGGAGAGCCGGGTGGGCTGATAAATAGATGTGAGTAGGGGCTCTCCCGTTTGATGAGCGGGGGAGCCCCTTGTTTCGTTTTGGTTGTTGTTGCGACCTAGAGGTGGCTGATGATCAATTCCATTTTGCCTTCGAGGTCGATGGAGCTGACGGTGCTCGGGGCTAGCAGGTGGCTTCCCTTGTGGACGGGGTCGCCGCAGACGGTGCCTTCGCCGTCGATGACCGACAGACACATGAAGGGCCAGCGCTGGTCGAGGGTCTTGCTGCCGTCGACACGCACGCGATCGACGGTGTAGCAGGAGTTAGACTCGAGCTTGGTCACGCCGTCGACCTCGGGCGCGGTCACCGTGCCGTCGGTCGGAGCTTGAGCATCAAAGTCGATGCAGTCGAGGCTCTGCTCA
Source organism: uncultured Collinsella sp. (assembly GCA_902388345.1). GTDB lineage: Bacteria > Actinomycetota > Coriobacteriia > Coriobacteriales > Coriobacteriaceae > Collinsella. The sequence continues at coordinate 17,158 of CABMOY010000033.1, read as the reverse complement.
ATGTGCAGGGGACGCAGTTTGCCGTCGGTGCCGGGACGGTCGTAGTCGTACAGGCGATACGTCACGTCGCTCGACTGCTGCGTCTCCAAAATGAGCGTGCCGGTCTTGATGGCGTGGACGGTACCGGAATCAATCTGGAAAAAGTCGCCCTTGTGAATCGGCAGCACGTTGAGCATGTCGTCCCAGCGGCCGTCCTCGATCATACGCGCGGCCTCGGCGCGGTCGTGCGCGCGCTGTCCGACGATGATCGTGGCGCCGGGCTCGCAGTCCAGTACATACCAGCACTCGGTTTTGCCCAGGCTGCCGTTCTCGTGCTCGGCGGCGTACTCGTCATTGGGATGGATCTGGATCGAAAGGTCGTCCTTGGCGTCTAGAATCTTAATGAGCAGCGGGAACTCCTTGCCCTCGCAGTTGCCAAAGAGCTCGCGGTGCTCGGCCCACAGCCATGACAGCGTGTGACCGGCGTACGGGCCCTCAGCGATCTGGCAGTCGCCGTTGGGGTGTGCCGAGATGGCCCAGCACTCACCGATGGGACCCTCGGGAATGTCATAACCAAATACGGTTTCGAGCTGGCGGCCGCCCCAGATCTTCTCGTGAAAGATCGGCGTCAGTTTAATCAAATCGGACATGTTCATACCCCCATGGTGTTGCGCGGCCGCCCACTCTAAACGAGCCGTAACGAGCGCCCGCATGACTACAAAAACCTATGCCAACGTTACGTTGTGCAGCTCAAAGCGGTCACCAACGTTGCGCGAGATCGAATGCTCAAAGGCGGTGCCGCTATCCAAAAAGCCAATCTGGTTGAGCTCGAGCAGGGGAGAGCCGGGTTTGGTGTCCAGGCGCTCAGCCTCTTCCTCGGTTGCCGCTACGGCGCGAATGGTGCGGTGGAAGCTCGAAATCTTCAGCCCGCATTGCTTGCGGATGAAGCTGTAGACCGATCCATACAGGTCTTTCTTTTTAAGGCCCGGAATCAGCTCGAGGGGCATGTAGGTGTACTCGATAACGATGGGCTTCTCGTCGACCTGGCGCACGCGCACGATGTGATAGGCAAAGTCGTCCTCGGCAATTCCCAGCTGGGCAGCGACGTCTGCTGGCGGATTGACAATCGAGAAATCGTAGACCACCGAGGTCACCTTCTCCCCGCGGTGCTCATACGAAAAGCCCTGGGAGCGATTGTTCTTGCCCTGGAAAAACGCCTGGCCGGGAAGCCCCGCCGTGTCCTTAACGTAGGTGCCCGATCCGCGCCGGCTGGTAACAAGACCTTCATCGGTAATCTGCTCAATAGCTCGTTTGACGGTGATTTTGGAAACGCTATAGAGCTCGCAGAACTCAACGACGGTGGGCAGCTTGTCGCCCGGCTTTAGAGCGCCGTCCTCGATGCTTCGACGGATATCTGCAGCTATTGCCTCGTATTTGGGAATCATGGAACCTCCTTTCCGGCTTGATTGAGTACAAACGAAAGTATAGTCCACGCCTAAGCATCCCTATTGCGTTTTTGAAAAGTTCGAGAAAGATATAATCAAAAAACGCTTTTCTATATCAACTAGAGCGCTCTAAATGAATATGCATTCGAATAATGTGGTATTGAGCAAATTGATCGGCTCGAAGATGGGGTTGGGCCGTTTTGCCGCCCAGCGAACCAAATCTCATGCCTTGCGTTTTCCCAGATAAAACCTGCCAAAACAAACCTGTCCCTTTTTGACAGGTTTTTGCCTGGGGAGCGGTACCATACAGGCAATGTTTAAACGAGAAAGGTGGGCTCCCATGGAACCTAAGCAGTACTACATCGGCATCGACGTTGGCGGCACTTCGGTTAAGGAGGGCCTGTTCGACGAGGACGGCAACCTGCTTGCCAAGGCCAGCGTGCCCACGCCTCCCATCGTTGACGCTGCGGGCTTTGCCGCGGTGACCGAGGCTATTGACCAGGTGGTCGCCAAGGCGCAGATTCCGCGCGCCTTTGTGGCGGGCATTGGCCTGGCCGTTCCGTGTCCCATCCCGGCTTCGGGCGACGCCAAGGTTAAGGCCAACATTGCCATTAACCTGCCCGAGCTGAGGATCGCCATTCAGGAGCACTGCCCCGACGCGGTCGTTAAGTACGAAAACGATGCCAACGCCGCTGCCATGGGCGAGGCCTGGCTCGGCTCTGCCAAGGGCGTGCAGAACGTCGTGATGGTCACCATCGGTACCGGCGTGGGCGGCGGCGTTATCGTCAACGGCGATGTGGTGTCGGGCGTCGTGGGCGCCGGCGGCGAGATCGGCCACATGTGCCTGAATCCTGCCGAGGAGCGCACCTGCGGCTGCGGCGGCCATGGCCACCTGGAACAGTATTCCAGCGCCACCGGCGTGGTGAGCAACTACCTTGCCGAGTGCGAGAAGGCGGGCGTCGAGCCCATCGAGCTCACCGGCCCCTCCGATTCCAAGGACGTGTTCCAGGCCTGCCGCGAGGGTGACAAGCTCGCGCTGGCCGCGGTCGATACCATGGCCGATTATCTCGGTCGCGCTCTGGCGCTTATCGCCAACGTGGTCGACCCCGAGATGTTCCTGATCGGCGGCGGCGCATCCGCCTCGGCCGATGTCTACCTCGACAAGGCCCGCGAGCACTTTAAGCAGTACGCGCTTTCTGCCTCGCGCGAGACGCCCATTAAGGTCGCCTCGCTCGGCAACGACGCCGGCATCATCGGTGCCGCCTACGTAGCCCTGCGCGCCGCCGGCAAATAGCTAGTGCAAGGAGGCCAGGTTACTTTGCACCAACATGGTGCGAAAGGGATAGACTTTGCTCCAACGCCTGCTCCAAATTGTGCCGCGGCCCTTCCGTGCCCAAGGGTTCGGCGTCAGCGTGCTACCATAGCTACGTCCAAGTACACATATCAAGTGGAGGATATCCATGGCAAACGTTCTTGTCTTTGGTCACCAGAACCCCGATAACGACGCCATCATGAGCGCCGTCGTCCTGTCCCAGCTGCTCAACCAGGTTGAGTATGCCGGCAACACCTACGAGGCCTGCGCCCTTGGTCAGCTTCCGGCCGAGTCCGCCAAGCTGCTTGCCGACGCCGGCATTGCCGAGCCCCGCGTGATCGAGTCCGTCGAGGCCGGCCAGCTCGTCGTCCTCACCGACCACAACGAGTCCGCCCAGTCTGTCGCCGGCCTTAAGGACGCCACGGTCTTTGGCGTTGTCGATCATCACCGCATCGGCGACTTCGAGACCGCCGGCCCGCTGCACTACATCTGCCTGCCCTGGGGCTCCAGCTGCACCATCGTCACCAAGCTCGCCGGCGTGCTCGGCGTTGAGCTTTCCGACGTCCAGGCTAAGCTGCTGCTCTCGGCCATGATGACCGACACGCTCATGCTCAAGAGCCCCACCACCACCGATGTCGACCGCGCCGTCGCCGCCAAGCTCGGCGAGCAGGTGGGCGTCGACCCGGTCAAGTTTGGCATGGAAGTCTTCCTCACCCGCCCGTCCGGCTCCTTCACCGCAGCCGAGATGGTCGGCAACGACATCAAGATGTTCGAGCCCGCCGGCAAGAAGCTGCTCATCGGCCAGTACGAGACTGTCGACAAGACCCGCGCACTCGGCATGATCGACGAGATTCGCAAGGCCATGCGCGCCTACGCCGCCGAGAAAGGTGCCGACGGCATCGTCCTGTGCATCACTGACATCATGGAGGAGGGCTCGCAGGTCCTGCTCGAGGGCGAGACCGAGGCCGCTCAGAAGGGCCTGGGCATTGCCGACGAGCACGACGGCGTCTGGATGCCGGGCGTCCTCTCCCGTAAGAAGCAGGTCGCTGCCCCCATCATGGCCGCCTGCTAGGTTTAGTTGACCAAACGCCACGACCGGACCGCGGACGCCCCGCGCTCCGGTCGTTTTTTGTGCACGGCGCCGCGTCGTCTCTTGGACAGGTATGCCCGTGCCGTTGAACAAATAATGTTCAACCTGTGGTTCCGCTTTTCGGCCACGCCTGCGTGCTTGTCGTGCAGGGTAGGCTAGATGCAAGCGTAATACGTTAGAGCGCGGCGCCGCCACTTGGGCGGGCCGTGCTTTTTTAAGACGGGAGCTTTCCCGTGAAAGGAGCCGCCCATGGCAGCAACTGAGCAGCTGTTCAACGTTCGTGAGCGCAAGCGCTTTGAACGTCACGACATCTGGGAGCGCATCGCCGAGAACGGCACGATTTCCGCCGCCGTCATGGTCTTCGCCGCCATCGCCGCCGTCATTTGCGCCAATACCGATGCCTACGAGGCCGTCCATCACTTTTTGGAGACCCCGCTGTATGTGGGTCTGGGAAACCTTACGGCCGGTCTCACCGTTGAGCTTTTCGTCAACGACTTCCTTATGGCGATCTTCTTCTTGCTCGTGGGCATTGAGCTCAAGTATGAGATGACGGTCGGCGAGCTCAAAAACCCGCGCCAGGCTATGCTTCCCATGCTGGCGGCCGTGGGCGGCGTCGTCGTTCCCGCCTGCATCTACCTGATCTTTAACCATGCCGGCGCCCGCAACGGTTGGGCCATCCCCATGGCAACCGATATTGCCTTTGCGCTGGGCGTGCTGTCGCTTTTGGGCAATCGCGTGCCCAACGGCGTGCGCGTGTTTTTCTCGACGCTCGCTATCGCCGACGACCTCATCTCCATCGCCGCCATCGCCATCTTCTACGGTCAGAGCCCCAATCCGTTTTGGTTGGGCGCCGCCGCGCTTGTGACCTGCGCGCTCGTGTGGCTCAACAAGACGCAGCACTACCGCCTTGCCCCGTATTCGGTACTGGGTCTGCTGTTGTGGTTTTGCATGTTCAAGAGCGGCGTACATGCTACGCTTGCTGGCGTCATCTTGGCCTTTACCATCCCGGCCAAGTGCGGCGTCAAGCTCGATAGCCTCACCGATTGGTTGGGCGAGTGCCTGCCGCTGCTCGATGAACGCTACGACGACGAGGCACACATCCTGGGCCAGCATGACTTTACCGTCTCGACCACCAAGGTCGAGCGCGTCATGCACCGCGTGACCCCGCCGCTCATCCGCATGGAGCGTCTGATCTCCACGCCGGTCAACTTTGTGATCCTGCCGATCTTTGCGTTCGTGAACGCACAGGTTCGCCTAGTGGGCGTGGACATGAGCACGCTGCTCACCGACCCGGTGACGCTCGGCGTGTACTTTGGCATGCTGCTGGGCAAGCCGATCGGCATCTTTGGTATGACGTTTGCCCTGGTTAAGCTCAAGATCTCCGAGTTGCCGCGCAACGTTAACTGGCACATGATTGCCGGCGTGGGCATTCTGGGCGGCATCGGCTTTACCATGTCGATTCTCATCAGCGGCCTTGCCTTCCCGACGGCCCAGTTTGAGGTTCTGGCTGCCAAGGCCGCCATTCTTGCCGGTTCTGTTACCGCGGCCGTGCTTGGCATGATCTACATGAGTGTGATCTGCAAGCACCCCGCGCCCAAGGACGAGTAGGAGCACATACAAGTTTGAAAACGCCGCCTGTGAACACCATCACAGGCGGCGTTTTAGTCATTGGGGACAGACTTAAATGACTACCCAAGTGCCGGCAGGTTGGGACTACTCATTTAAGTCTGTCCCCAATGAGTGGTTCTATTCCACGGTGCCGTAGATGGCGCCCCAGCCGTGAGCGGCCAAGGCGGAGTTGAGCTGGTCGCAAAGTGACTGGCGGTCGTAATAGCCAGGCGGTAGCAGGTTGACGATTTCCATGAGATCGGGTGCCAGGTCCAAGATTTCGGCCTGTACGATCAGATCCAGACGGTCGATGGCGTGGCGGTCGTAAAACAGTCCGTCGACCAGGCGCTGCAGGTCGCCGAATTCCTCGGCCTGGAACGATCCGTACTCCATAGTGCCTCCTTGGGCGCTTCACGCCGGCATGCGCGGCGATTCGTAATTCATTGCGATGGACTTAATCTATCACGGCTTCATACCGTTGCGGCGGTGGCGGTCTATACTTAGACGAACTGCAACGTACCGCTTCGCGAAAGGTCGCACCCATGCAGACGATCTACCAGAAGATGGAAACCACCGAACTCGATGCCGCCATCGAGGCGCTCAAAGCCGAGGTCGCCGAGGTCAAGGCCAAGGGCCTGGCGCTCGACATGGCCCGCGGCAAGCCGTCGCCCTCCCAAGTGGACATCTCTCGACCCATGCTCGATATCCTCAATGCCGATGCCGATCTGCACGACGGCAACGTCGACTGCTCCAACTACGGCTGCTTTGAGGGCATTCCCTCGGCGCGCAAGCTGGCGGGGGAGTTCCTGGGTTGCCCCGCCGAGCAGACACTCGTGCTGGGTTCGTCGAGCCTTTTGATCGAACACGACATCGCCGGCATGTTCTGGCGCTGTGGCTCGTGCGGCAGCGAGCCCTGGGAGGCTTACGAGGCTGCGCACGACGGCAAGAAGGTCAAGTTCCTGTGCCCGGTTCCCGGCTACGATCGCCACTTTGGCATTACCGCCGACTTGGGTATCGAGAACGTTCCCGTCGCGATGACCGACAACGGCCCCGATATGGACGAGATCGAGCGCCTGGTTGCCGCCGACGATTCCATCAAGGGTATATGGTGCGTGCCCAAGTATTCCAACCCCACGGGCATCACCTTTAGCGAGGACACTGTGCGTCGCCTGGTCGAGATGCCCACGGCCGCGCTCGATTTCCGCATCTTCTGGGACAACGCCTACTGCGTGCACGACCTGTACGACGAGACCGATGAGCTCGCAAACATTTTTGACCTCGCTCGCGCGGCGGGCACCGAGGACCGCGTGGTGGCCTTTGCCTCGACGTCCAAGATCACCTTCCCGGGCGCCGGTATCGGCTTTATCGGTGCGAGCCCCGCGGTCATCGCCGAGTTCTCCAAGCGCCTGAAGGCCGGCCTCATCAGTGCCGATAAGCTCAACCAGCTGCGTCACGTGCGCTTCCTTCCCACCATCGAGGCGGTCAAGGAGCACATGAAAAAGCATGCCGAGTTTTTGCGCCCGCGCTTTGAGGCCGTTGAGCGCAAGCTCACCGAGGGCTTGGGCGATACGGGTTGCGCTACTTGGACGCACCCCCGCGGCGGCTACTTTGTAAGCTTCGATGGTCCCGAGGGCTCGGCCCAAAAGGTCGCCGCGCTCTGCGCCGACCTGGGCGTCAAGCTCACACCGGCCGGCGCCACTTGGCCCTATGGCAAGGACCCGCGCGACACCAACATCCGCATCGCGCCGAGCTATCCCACGGTCGAGGACCTGGAGGCCGCGCTCGATGTGCTGGTGCTGGCCGTTAAGCTCGTCGCTGCCGAGCTTGCGCGTGCCGAGCGCGCCTAACGCGCGGCTTCCCGTACTATCCGCACTTTCGATACGTAAAGGAGCATATACATGGATTTGGGTATTTCCACCAACCCCACGCCAGAGCTCTACACCATTAAGGTAACCGGCGAGATCGATATCTCTAACGCCGATAGCCTGCGCAATGCCATCGACCTGGCGCTCGAGCAGCCCACTGAGGCCGTTGAGCTCGATTTTGCCCAGGTGAGCTACATCGATTCGACGGGCATTGGCGTGCTTGTGGGCGCCGCGCACCACGCGGTCGACCACGGCAAGCGCTTTAGCTGCACCAATGTGCAGCCCCCGGTGATGCGCGTGGTTCAGTTGTTGGGTGTCGACCAGGAGATTTCGATCACCGCTGCATAATCTTTGCCCCAAAAGGGCGTGCCGTTTGGCATATGTTTGTGATGCGCTCGGACGTTTTGGCGTCCGGGCGCTATACTTGACCGAATGAATAGACGAGTTCCGGCCGAATGGCGCGGTGCGGGCTCGACTCACATCGAGCCTTGGAGGTATGTGTGTTTGGTATTGGAGAGGGTGAGCTCGCGATCATCGTGGTCTTCGGCTTTTTGCTGTTTGGCCCGGATAAGCTCCCACAGATGGGCCGCACGATCGGCCGTGCCATCCGTCAGTTCCGCGAGACGCAGGAAAAGATGACGGCCGTTGTTCAGTCCGAGATAATCGATCCGGTGAGCGAGGCCGCGTCGGCCCCGGTCAAGCCCAAGAAGGCTGCCGCCGATGACGATTCCGATGCAGACGAGGATGCCGTCGAGACGGCTGCGCCCGCAAAGAAGGAGACCTTTGCCGAGCGTCGCGCCCGTCTTGCTGCCGAGAAGGCCGCAAACGAGGGCGCTACCGAGGGCGAAGGTATTGCCGAGGAGGCCGAGGGTGCAGAGCCTGCCGTTGCTGCTGATGCCGCCGAGCCCGAGCCTGTTGCAGAGCCCGAGCTCGAGCCGGCAGAGCCCACGACGGCTGACCTCTACGCCCGTCGTCCCCGCAAGCGCAAGGCCGTCGTCGACCAGCTCGCTCGCGAGCTCGAGGCCGAGGACGCTGCCACTGCCGCCGATGCCCCGAAGGGAGGCGATGAGTAATGCCGATCGGACCTGCGCGCATGCCGCTCTTCGATCACTTGGGAGAGCTCCGTCGCCGTCTGACCATCGTGGTCGTGTCGGTGTTTGCCGCCGCTATCGTGCTGTACTTCGCCACGCCTGTGGTGCTCGATATCCTGGAAGACCCCATCCGCTCCTTTGTGCCGGATGGTAAGTTCTACATCACCACTACGCTCGGCGGCTTTGGCCTGCGCTTTTCGCTGGCCATCAAGATGGCTGTGGTCATGTGCACGCCCATGATCATCTGGCAGATTCTGGCATTTTTCCTGCCGGCGCTTCGCCCCAACGAGCGCAAGTGGGTCGTGCCCACGGTGCTTGCCTCGACGGTGCTGTTCTTCCTGGGTGCCATCTTCTGCTACTTCATCATTATCCCGGCAGGCTTTGAGTGGCTCATCGGCGAGACCTCGGCCGTCGCCACGGCGCTGCCCGATCTGGAGAACTACGTCAACATGGAGCTGCTCTTTATGATCGGCTTTGGTGTGGCGTTTGAGCTGCCGCTCATCATCTTCTACCTGTCCGTCTTCCACATCGTGTCCTACGCTGCTTTCCGCAGTGCCTGGCGTTATGTATATGTTGGCCTGCTTGTGGGCTCTGCTGTGATTACGCCCGACGGTTCGCCCGTCACGCTGGGCCTTATGTACGGTGCCCTGCTTTCGCTCTACGAGATCTCGCTCGCCATCGCCCGCGTGGTCATTACCGCGCGCGAGGGCAAGGAGGGCTTGTTTGTGAGCCGTCTGGACCTGTTTTCGGACGACGAAGAGGACGACGAGGAGTAAATCGGTATGCACGAGGTTGGCATTGTCAACGGCATACTCGATACAGTGATTCGCGCGGCGCGTGGGGCGGGGGCCTCGCGCGCCGTTTTGGTAACGCTGCGTATCGGGGATATGACCGAGGTCGTGCGCGAGGCGCTCGACTTTGCGTGGGAGACGTTTCGCGACGAGGACCCGCTCACGCGGGACTGTGAGCTCGCGGTTGAGGAGATTCACCCACAAAGTGAATGCCTGGACTGCGGCGAGGTCTTCGACCACGATCGCTTCCACTGTCGCTGTCCCCAGTGTGGTGGTGCCAACGTGCGCCTACTGCACGGCCGCGAGCTCGATATCGCAAGTATCGAAATCGAGACCCCCGACGATTAGCTCGTCGGCCACCTGGGGACGGGGTATAAAGGGGCCAAAGTAAGGAGCGCTGAGTATGGCCGAGAAAACGATTGATATCGCGTCGCCGATCCTGTCGCGCAATGAGCGCCTGGCAGATCAGCTGCGTCAGCGATTTAATGAGACAAACACCTATGTGATCAATGTGCTGTCGAGCCCCGGTTCGGGCAAGACCACCACGATCCTGGGCACCAACGAGCGCCTGCGCGACAAGGCCGGCTTGCGCTGCGCCGTCATCGAGGGCGACATCGCCTCGGACGTCGACGCCATCACCATGAAGGAAGCCGGCATGCCCGCCATCCAGATCAACACGGGTGGCCTGTGCCATCTTGAGGGCAACATGATTATGGAGGCCGTCGACGCCTTCGACCGGGCGGTGGGTCTGGAAAACATCGACGTCATCTTTATCGAAAACGTTGGCAACCTGGTCTGCCCGGTCGACTTTGACCTGGGCGAGAACCTGTCCATCATGATTCTCTCGGTGCCCGAGGGCGACGACAAGCCCATCAAGTACCCGGGCATCTTCCAACACGCCGGCGCACAGCTGCTCAACAAGGTCGACGTGGCCCCGGCTTTCGATTTTGACATGGATAGGTATACTAAGACACTCGATGACCTCAATCCGCAGGCGCCGCGGTTTGCCGTGAGCGCGCGCAAGGGCGAGGGCATGGATGCCTGGTGCGATTGGCTCATCGGGCAGATCGAGCAAGCAAGGGCGTAAATCGGCCGCCATACGGGCGGGCGTAGCCGCAGAGACACGAGATAGGAGCCTCTTTTGAAGCTCATCATCGCCGAGAAAAACGACGCCGCGCGTCAGATCGCCGAGCGTCTGTCCACGGGCAAACCCAAAAAGGACAAGGTGTACAACACCGCCATCTACCGTTTTGAGTGGAAGGGCGAGGAGTGCGTGACGATCGGCCTTGCCGGTCACATCCTTGCGCCCGATTTTTGCGACAGCGTGCTATTCGATAAAAAGCTGGGCTGGTATTCGGTTACCGAGGACGGCGAGATGTTGCCGGCCGACATGCCCGATGGCCTGGCTCGTCCGCCCTACGACACCAAGCGCAAGCCGTTCCTTGCCGACGGCATCTCCATCAAGGGCTGGAAGCTCGAGAGCCTGCCGTATCTCACCTGGGCACCCGTCATTAAGCTGCCGGCCGAGAAGGAGCTCATCCGCTCGCTCAAGAACCTCGCCAAGAAGTCCGACAGCGTCATCATCGCCACGGACTTCGATCGCGAGGGCGAGCTGATCGGTTCGGACGCCCTCAACAAGGTGCGTGAGGTGGCGCCCGACTTGCCGGTTGCCCGCGCCCAATACTCTTCGTTTACCAAGGCCGAGATCACGCAGGCCTTCGATAATCTCGTCTCGCTCGACCAGAATCTGGCCGACGCCGGCGAGAGCCGCCAGCACATCGACCTCATTTGGGGCGCGGTGCTCACGCGTTACCTGACGCTCGCCAAGTTTGGCGGCTTTGGCAACGTGCGCTCTGCCGGCCGCGTGCAGACGCCGACGCTCGCCCTGGTGGTCGAGCGCGAGCGCGAGCGCATGGCGTTTGTGCCCGAGGACTATTGGCAGATTCGCGGCATGGGTGCCGCGCAGGGCGCTGCCGAGGACGATCGCTTTAAGATCGCGCACAAGACAGCGCGCTTTACCGACAAGGATGCTGCCGAGACGGCGTACGGCCATGTTGACGGCGCTACGACGGCAACCGTCGCCGCGGTGACCAAGCGCTCCCGCAGGCAGCAGCCGCCCACGCCGTTTGCGACGACCTCGCTGCAGGCTGCCGCCGCGGCCGAGGGCATCTCGCCTGCGCGTACCATGCGCATCGCCGAGTCCCTCTACATGGCCGGTCTCATCAGCTACCCGCGTGTCGACAACACCGTGTACCCCGCGACGCTCGATCTGGGCGCCGTGGTGAGTGACCTGGCAAAGATTAACCCGGCGCTGGCGCCCGTGTGCAAAAAGGTGCTTGCCGGCCCCATGAAGCCCACGCGCGGCAAAGTCGAGACCACCGACCACCCGCCTATCTACCCCACGGGCGAGGGCGATCCGTCCACGCTCGACGGCGGCCAGCGCAAGCTCTATGACCTCATCGCTCGCCGCTTTCTGGCGACGCTTATGGGTCCCGCGACCATCGAGAACACCAAGCTCGAGCTCGATGTGAACGGCGAGCCGTTCGTGGCTTCGGGCGACGTGCTCGTGACTCCGGGCTTCCGCGAGGCGTACCCGTACGGACTCAAGCGCGATGAGCAGATGCCGCCGCTGGAGCAGGGCGATACGGTCGACGTGTTCGACATTAAACTTGAGGCCAAGCAGACCGAACCGCCCGCGCGTTACAGCCAGGGCAAGCTCGTGCAGGAGATGGAGAAGCGCGGCCTGGGTACCAAGTCCACGCGCGCGAGCATCATCGAGCGCCTGTATGCCGTGCGCTATCTCAAAAATGATCCCGTTGAGCCGAGCCAGCTGGGAATCGCCATCATTGACGCGCTGACGCAGTTTGCCCCGCGCATCACGAGCCCCGATATGACCAGCGAGCTCGACGGCGATATGACCCGTGTGGAGCGCGGCGAGGACACCGAAGAGCATGTCGTGACGCACTCGCGCGCGCTGCTGGCTGGCGTGCTCGACGAGCTGCTCAAGCACACGCAGGAGCTGGGCGACGCCATCAGCGACGCCGTCACGGCCGATGCGCGCGTGGGCGCTTGCCCCAAGTGCGGCAAGGACCTGGTTATGAAGACGAGTGCCAAGACCCGTGGCAGCTTCATTGGCTGCATGGGCTGGCCCGACTGCGACGTGACCTATCCGGTGCCGAGCGGCGTCAAGGTAAGCCCGCTCGAGGGCGAGGCAGCCGTGTGCCCCGAGTGCGGTGCGCCGCGCATTAAGTGCCAGCCGTTCCGCCAGAAGGCCTTCGAGATTTGCGTGAACCCTACGTGCCCCACCAACTACGAGCCTGACCTTAAGGTGGGCGAGTGCAAGGTGTGCGCCGAGGCCGGACGCCATGGCGATCTGATCGCGCACAAGAGCGAGAAGAGCGGCAAGCGCTTTATCCGCTGCACCAACTATGACGATTGCGGCGTGAGCTATCCGCTGCCGGCGCGTGGCAAGCTCGAGGCGACGGGCGAGACCTGTCCCGAGTGCGGCGCCCCCATCGTGGTGGTCAACACGGCGCGCGGCCCGTGGCGTATCTGCGTCAATATGGACTGCCCGACCAAGGAGAAAAAGCCCGCCCGGGGTCGCAAGACTGCGACCAAGGCGAGCACGGCCAGGAAGACCACGGCGGCAAAGAAGACTGCTGCCAAGAAGACGGCCGCCAAAAAGACGACGGCCAAGAAGCCGACTACCAAAAAGACCGCTGCCGACAAGTAGCCGCACGGTCGAAACATCACCTAAAACAAAAACGAGCGAGGACCTCAAAATCCTCGCTCGTTTTTTATCCGGCAGTTAGGGACGTTCCTTTTCTGCCGGCAGTTTAGGAACGTCCCTAACTGCCGGCTCGGGAACGACAAAGCGCTAGTTCACTTCGACGGGTTTGGCGCCGGGATAGCGCTCCTCAAAGTCTAGACGGTACTTATTGTCATTGGTGCCCGCCACGTTGTCGCGTGACAGCGGCGCCACGATCTCATTCTTGTGGTCCGCAGGCTTGGCGTATTTCAGGCTGATCTCCCAGGCATCACAGATTGCGTCAATGCGGTGATCCAGGTCGTCGTACAGGGCGATGATGTCCTTCCAGGAGCTGTAGTTCTTGGAGCTCGTCGGGACGTCCAGGTCCTCGACGATGTCGTAATACTGCTCGATGGTGTCCTCCGTGCGCTCGGCGACGTCGGCGAGATTTTGACGGGTGGTTCGATCCTCTTCCAGATAGCTGCCGTTGAAGTTCTGTGCGCAGCCACGGACGTAGTTGTCGAGGTCTTCGAGCAGGTCGTAGTATTCGCTCAGTCGGCGGTAGAGGTTCTGCTCGGAGAGCGTTGCTTCGCCGCCATCCTCGTCGTCATCGTCATCATCGTCGTACAGGCTGTTGGGATCGCCGAGAGGCTTTAGGTCATCGTCGTCGACGTCATGGTGCAGCTTAGCTACCTCGGCCGTCGTCTGCGTGGCGGCGTTGTCGAAAGGCTTGATCACAAAGAAAACGACCAGGGCGATGATGATCGCCACCAGCACAACGATAACGGCGATAAGCGGCCCGGTGCCGCTCTTTTTGGGAGCGGGGGTCTGTGGCGAAGCGGGCGCGTATGCGGGAGCCGGCTGCTGTTGGGACGAACCGCTCGCGACGGGTATGCGCTGCGTGGTCTCGACGGTCGCGGGGCCTGCGGCGGGGTCGGGGCGATAGGCGAGGGGGTCGTCCGCCTTGGCTTGCGGCGTATCGAGGGAACCGGTCTGCTCAAAAGCGGGCTGGCTATCGCTCGCGGTTGTTTGCTCAACGGGTGCACCGCACGAGGTGCAGAACTTGGCATCATCTGCAAGAAGTTTGCCGCACGAGGCGCAATACCGAGACATTGCCACTCCTTTCGCCACATTTCAATGCAATACGACGATTATACCCACCGCTCAAAATTCCCCATCATAAGTTGCGGTGAAATAGGGACTGTTTGGCGGTCTCAGAGCTTCAATCAGTCCCTATTTCACCGCAACTTTGGAAAGGCACCTTTAGCCATTGGGGACGCGCCGAGCACTGGGGTATCATGGCTTGGTTGATATATCTGCATTTACGCGCCTTGTAGGAAGGGACTGCGCCCATGGCTTTTGAGCCCGCTCAACATAGCTTTATCACGCTCGAGGGTGTCGACGGCGCCGGCAAGTCCACGCAGGCGCGCCTACTTGCCCGTGCACTCGAGCTCGTTGGCTACCAGGTTGTGACCCTGCGTGAGCCGGGTGGCACTGCCATCAGCGAAAAGATTCGCGCCTTGCTGCTCGACCCCGCCAATACGGCGATGGGCGACACCTGCGAGCTGCTGCTCTACGAGGCTGCGCGTGCCCAGCTGGTGCACGAGGTCATCGCCCCCGCGCTCGCAGCCGGCAAGGTGGTCCTGTGCGATCGCTTCTACGATTCCACGACCTGCTACCAGGCATTTGCCGACGGCCTTGATCGCCAGATGGTGCGAGATGCCAACAACCTGGCCGTCGCGGGAACGCACCCGGCGCTCACGCTCGTCTATCACATCACGCCCGAGCAGGCGGCGCTGCGCATGGCCGCCCGTGGTGCGGCAGACCGCATGGAGGCCAAGGGCATGGCATTCCAAGAGCGTGTCTACCAGGGATTTTGCAGCATTGCCGCCGAGGAGCCAAACCGCGTAAAACTCATCGACGCCACCGCGCCCATCGAGGAAGTCTTCGAGAAGACGGTCGAGCAGGTTCGCGCCTACGGCCTCGACATCCCCCAGGATGCCGTCGCCGCCGCGCTTGCCCAGGAGGCCGAGTAACATGGCCCCCGCTCAGGCAAGCCTGCTCGCCAAGCTCGACACCCAACAGCGCGTGCGCGACTTTTTGACCAACGCCATCGCAAGCGGCCGCGCATCGCACGCCTACCTGTTCTTGGGCGCGCCCGGTGCCGGTAAGCTCGACGCCGCATGGGCGCTTGCCCAGGCATTCCTGTGCGAGCGGGACGGCTGTGGCTCGTGCGACAGCTGCGTGCGCGTCGCGCGCCATACGCATCCTGACGTGCACTATTACACGCCCGAGAGCGCCACGGGTTATCTCATCGCCCAGACCCGCGAGCTGCTCGACGACGTGCCCTTGGCGCCCATCCGCGCCAAGGCAAAGGTCTACATCATCGACCGTGCCGAGCAGCTGCGCGCCAACACCGCCAACGCGCTGCTCAAAACGCTCGAGGAACCGCCCGAGGGCGTTATGTTCATCTTGCTGGGCACCTCGGCAGACGTGATGCTGCCCACTATCGTGAGTCGTTGCCAGTGCGTGCCGTTTCGGCTGGTATCGCCCGCCGTCGCCGCGCAGGCCGTGAGCCGTGCCACCGGTCAGGACCCTGCGCGTTGCCGTATGGCCGTTGCCGTAGCGGGAAGCCCCACGCGCGGCATCGAGTTCCTCAAGAGCGCCGAGCGCCAGGATGCTCGCCGCCAGATGGTCCGTGCCATCGATTCGCTCATCGCCGCCGACGAGGCCGACGTGCTCAGCCGCGCCAAGTCGCTCATCGTCGCCGTTAGGGCGCCGCTCGCCGAGGTCAAGTCCACGCAGGAAAAGGTGCTCGAGCAAAACGCCGATTACCTGTCGCGTGGAGCATTGAAGCAGCTTGAGGACCGCAACAAGCGCGAACTCAACGCGCGCGAGCGTTCGGGTATCATGGAAGCGCTGGCGAGCGCGCGGACGCTTATGCGCGACGTGCTGCTGACGCTTCAGGACGAGGCAGCCGACGTAGTGAACGAGGACGTGCGCGACACGATCGGGCGGCTTGCCGCCGCGACCAATGTTGCGGGTGCCACGCGGGCGCTCGAGGCAGTCGCGACCGCCGAGCGCAACATTGCCAGAAACGTTACTCCCCAGCTGGCCATCGAGGTCATGCTGTTCGATATCAGGAAGGCACTGAAATGCCGTTAGTCGTACCCGTTAAGTTTACCTACGCCTCGCGCGACCTGTGGTTCGATCCGCAGGATTTGGATATCCTCGAGGCCGATTATGCCATTTGCTCCACCGAGCGCGGAACCGAGATCGGCCTGGTCACGGCCGATCCCTTCGAGGTGCCGCAAGACGAGATCGGTCAGCCGCTCAAGCCCGTGCTGCGCGTGGCGAGCGACATCGACCTGCAGCTTGCCGACGACCTGGCCATCCAGGGCGACGAGGCCATGGTCGACTTCCGCCGCCTGGTCAAGGAGCTCGACCTCGAGATGAAGCCGGTCGGCGTCGAGTACCTGTTTGGCGGCGAGAAGGCCGTGTTCTACTTTGCGGCCGAGGAGCGCGTCGATTTTCGTCAGCTCGTCAAGGACCTGTCCTCGACGCTGCACATTCGCGTCGATATGCGCCAGATCGGCGTGCGCGACGAGACCCGCCTGGTGGGCGGCTATGCCCAGTGCGGACAGGAGCTCTGCTGCACGCGCTTTGGCGGACAGTTTGAGCCCGTCTCGATTCGCATGGCAAAAGAGCAGGACCTACCGCTCAACTCGTCCAAGATCAGCGGCGTTTGCGGCCGCCTGATGTGCTGCCTGCGCTATGAGTTCGAGGCCTACAAGGACTTTAAGAGCCGTGCGCCCAAAAAGAAGACGCTCATCGATACGCCGCTCGGCAAGGCGCGTATCCAGGAATATGACACGCCGCGCGAGCAGCTGGTGTTGCGTCTGGAGAACGGCAAGGTCTTTAAGGTCAACTTGGCCGATATGACCTGCTCGGAGGGCTGCAAAAAGAAGGCTGCCGAGCAGGGCTGCAACTGCCGCCCCGATTGCGTGACGCGCGACGTGCTCGAGCGCATCGAATCGCCCGAGATGCGCCTGGCGCTCATGGAACTCGATCGCGAGAACGGCGTTGACGTGGGCGATGGCCTGTCGAGCGCCGACCGTCTTGCTGGCACGTCGATGCCCAAGCGCCGTCGTCGCGATGCCGATTCCGATGCCCGCGCTGCTCAGAGTCAGGGCGAGGGCCGTGGCCGCGGAAAGGGCCGTGGTAAGGCC
>CABMOY010000032.1 GCA_902388345.1 uncultured Collinsella sp. | reverse complement strand
GGTGTAGCGGGCGAGCGCCACGGCGGCATCGCGGGCGGCGTCTACCGTGTCGGTGGTATCGACGCCGCGCACGCGGCTCAGATCGGCAGCCTCACCCTCAAGACCCCACAGGCCGGCGAGCGCGATAATCTCGGAGGCGTTGCCGCGCGCGATGGCGGGTTTGTACTGCTTGATTTCGTTTACCAGCTGGGTGCGCAGGCTGCCGATGCCCAAGCCCACCGGATCGAGCACCCAGGGCTTGCCGGCGTCGTGGGCCGCCTTGGCCGCGCGGGGAATCGTCTGCTCGTAGATGGGGAAGAGCGTTCCCATGTTCAGATAGATGGCGCCGCCGCCGGCAACGAGTGCCTCGCCCTCGTCGGGCAGATAGACCATGGCGGCCGATCCGCCCACGGCGAGCTGCGCGTTGGCGACAAAGTCAATCGTCACTGTGTTGGTGATGGAACCCGCCATCGGATTGGTGGCGCGAATCTCCTCCACGGCCTTGACCACGTTTTGCTTAAGCTGTTCCGAATCGATCACTGCACATGCCTCCTTGGCATAGAAAAGGGGCGCTGTGCATAGACAGCGCCCCTAAAAAGGCGGCATGCTCCCTACGCCAGCATTAACTGACAGGTTCAAAGGATTGGGCCCCATGCCCTCTCAGCCTTGTGGTTTGCACCGCCGGCACTCCCGCATCGAATCTGTTGACCCTATACTAGCGCACCTGCCAAAAAGGGACAGGTTTATTTTGGCAGGTGACAACTGGGGCGTTGCATTTTCCCAGATAAAACCTGCCAAAATAAACCTGTCCCTTTTTGGCAGGTCGGTACAATAGACGGGATTAAAGAATGACCGAGGGGGCCTTATGATTAAACTTGTGCTGACCGATATGGACGATACGCTGATTCCAGCCGGGCATGACGGCGCCAGCGACTACGCCATTGAGGGTATTCATGCCATGCAGGCGGCGGGTCTGCACTTTGGGCCGGTTTCGGGTCGTCAGCCGTCCGCGATGGGCTGGATGTTCCGCAATCGCGCCGAGTGCTTTTCGACCGGCGCGTTCTGCAACGGCCAGGTGATGTTTGTTGATGGTGAAGCGGTCGCCTCGCGTGCGACCGATAACGGCGCACTTATGCGTTTGGCCGCCTATCTGGAAGAAGAAACTGACGATACCTATCTGAAGGTATACAGCTTGGGTGATGGCTTTTGGGATAACGATGCCTATTGTGTGACGAGCGACCCCGAGCGCGTGCGCCGCGCCATGGAGTCGGGCGGCAACGCATGGCTCAAGGGCGAAGAGGCCCCGTGCCGTCCTGTCGTCGATGACGCGCCGGTGTTCAAGGCGAATATCTGGAGTGCTCGTTCGCGTGAGGAGCTCGCGGAGCTACGCGAGCGCGTTGCCGCTGAGGTGCCGGAACTCTCGCTCGTGTTTCCCAACAATCGTGTGCGCCTGTTCGACATTCTTCCAGCAGGTTGGGACAAGGGTTGCGCTGCGCTGGAGCTGGCGCGCGCTTTGGACCTGACGTCCGACGAGGTGGCCGTTTTTGGCGATTCCGATAACGACCTGCCCATGATCGGTGCCGTCCCCAACTCCGTTGCAGTCGCCAATGCCAACGAGGCCGTCACGGCTGCCGCGCGCTGGCATATCGGCGCTGCGGCAGACGATGCGGTTGCCGGGGCTCTGCATCAGATTGCCGCCTGCGCCGCGACGGGGGAGATGCCGCCGTTTATGCGTCAGGCAGATGCGGCGGGTTCGGGCATCGCGGACGTCTAGGGAGGCCATCATGAAGCTTCAACAGCTCAGGTATGTCGTCAAAGTTGCCGAATGCGGCAGCATCACCGAGGCATCGCGCCGACTCTTTGTGTCGCAGCCCTCAATCACCGCATCGATCCGCGACCTCGAAAGCGAGATGGGTGTGCGCATCTTTGAACGCACCAACAAGGGTGTTATTGTGTCCGAGGAGGGCGAGACCTTCTTGGGCTACGCGCGACAGGTGCTCGACCAGGCCGATCTGCTCGAAGGCAAGTACAAGGGCGCGTCCGAGCAGGTGCCGCACTTTAGTGTGAGCTGCCAGCATTATTCCTTTGCCGTCAACGCGTTTGTCGATGTGATCCGTGAGTTCGATGCCGCGCGCTACGACTTTACCCTGCGCGAGGAGCAGACTCACGAGATTATCGAGGACGTCGCACATATGAAAAGCGAACTGGGCATCCTATATCTGTCCGAGCACAACCGCGAGGTCATCGAGCGCATGCTGGCGGCCAACGAGCTCGTGTTCGAAGGGCTCTTCTGTGCCACGCCGCATGTCTTCGTCTGCGCCGACCATCCGCTGGCGGACCGCTCCAGCGTGACGCTCGAGGACTTGGAAGATTATCCGTTCCTGTCCTACGAGCAGGGCAGTTACAACTCGTTTTACTATTCCGAGGAGCTGACCTCGACGTTTGAGCGTCGCAAGAATATCCGCGTGCGCGACCGTGCGACGCTGTTCAACCTGGCCATGGGCCTCAACGGCTACACGGTGTGTTCGGGCGTGATTAGCCACGAACTCAACGGCCCCGGCATTATCTCGATTCCGCTCGATGTGGATGAGTACATGGAGATCGGCATCATCACGCGCAAGAACACGACGCTTACGCGCTACGGTCAAGCCTATATCGACGCGATCCGTCAGCATATCTAGACTGCTGCGTCCTGAACGGGTCAAATCTCTTCACGACAGTCCCAACTGATATAGGAAGCATCTATATCAAACTGTTATAAACGTATATTTTACGATGGCTATATGAGCGCTCATACTCTGTCCCAGTAAAGCAACCAATGCAAAAGGGAGATATCTATGAGCACTTCGATTCAACCGAACGCACCGTTTCGCGCCGATATCGTCGGCAGCTTTCTTCGTCCGCAGGCCGTAAAGGACGCTCGTGCTGCCTATGCGACAGGCACGCTTGATGCCGAGGGGCTTAAGGCCGTCGAGGATGAGGCAATTCGCGACCTGGTGGACAAGCAAAAGGCCGCTGGCCTGCAGGTTATCACCGATGGCGAGTTCCGCCGCAGCTACTGGCACCTCGATTTTATGTGGGGGCTGAACGGCGTCGAGCGCCGCACCTCACGCACGGGTTATATGTTCCATGACGAGGAGACGACGGCCGACACCGCCGTGGTAACCGGTCCCATTGGCGGCGAGAATCATCCGTTCGTCGAGCACTTCAAATTTGTCAAGGCGCTCGAGGGGGAGGGCCAGGTCGCGCGACAAACCATTCCGGCGCCGATCCAGACGTTCTCCGAAGTCACGCTCGATCGCTGCGACGGCCAGCAGGAGAGCCTGCGCGCTGTCTATAAGACCGACGAGGAGCTCGCCGATGCCATCGCCGCAGCATACCGCACCGTGATTGCCGACCTGTATGCCGCGGGCTGTCGCAACATCCAGTTTGATGACTGCACCTGGGGTATCTACTGCGATACCGATTTTGTCGCCAAAACCGGCATGAGCCCGGTCGACCTGCAAAAGGTGAGCGAGCTGGGCGTGGCGCTCAACAACGCCGCCATCGAGGGCAAGCCCGACGACCTGGTCATTAACACGCACGTGTGCCGTGGTAACTACCACTCTACCTATGCCTTCGAGGGCGGCTATGACCCCATCGCGCCGTACCTGTTCGCACACGAGAACGTCGACGCATTTTACCTGGAGTTCGATACGCCGCGTGCCGGTGGCTTTGAGCCGCTCAAGTACGTTGCCCCCGGCAAGAAGATCGTGTTGGGCCTGGTGACCACCAAGGCCGCTGAGCTTGAGGACGAGGATGCCATCGTCGAGCGTATTCACGAGGCTGCAAAGTATGTTCCGCTCGAGAACCTGTATTTGTCTCCGCAGTGTGGCTTTGCCAGCTGCGAGATTGGCAACAAGCTGACCGAGGACGAGCAGTGGGCCAAGGTTGCTCTGGTCAAGCGCATTGCAGAGCGCGTTTGGAAGTAACGCTACCGTTTGCAGGTGACGGCGCGTGCGAGACATGGCATATCACGTACAATGGTTCGGATCGTATCGTTCGGGCAGGTTATCCGATATGCCTGATCGCCCTTCCATCATGAAAGGACTTCCATGTCCCAATCCTCGACGCCCGCCGTCACCGATGCCATCTACGATGCATCGTCGCTCGGCCGCCCGCGCATGTTTCTACTCGGTCTGCAGCATCTATTCGCGATGTTCGGTGCCACGGTGCTCGTACCCGTGCTCACCGGTCTCTCGGTTTCGGCAACGCTTTTGTTTGCCGGCCTGGGCACGCTGCTCTTCCACTTCCTGTCGCGCGGTAAGGTGCCGGCCTTTCTGGGCTCGTCGTTTGCCTTTATCGCTGGCTATGCCGCGATTGCGCCCAATGGTGAGACGGAGCTTTTGCCCTACGCCTGCCTGGGCGTAGCCTGCGCCGGTCTGCTCTATCCGGTGCTGGCGGCGCTCTTCCGCGCGTTTGGTGCCAAGCGCGTCATGCGCTTCTTCCCGCCGGTGGTGACTGGCCCCATCGTCATTTCCATCGGCCTGATCTTGGCAAGCTCCGCTATTGCTAACTGCCAGACCAACTGGTTTGTGGCTGTTATTGCCGTGGCCGTGATCGTCATCTGCAACATCTGGGGCCGCGGCATGGTTAAGATTGTGCCGATTCTGCTGGGTGTTGTGGTGAGCTATGCCGTTGCCGCCACGCTCGGCGAGGTCGATTTTTCGGGCGTTGCAGCCGCTCCCTGGGTTGGTTTGCCCATCGTGTGGGACAACACCGTGTTTGCGCTCTTTGGGCCGCAGTTCGATAGCGGTCTTGCCACGACGGCCATCATCACCATCATGCCGCTGGCATTTGCGACCATGATCGAGCATATCGGTGATATCTCGGCTATCGGCTCCACTTGCGAGCGTAACTACATCGCTGATCCTGGACTGCATCGCACGCTGCTCGGCGACGGCCTTGCCACGATCCTGGCTTCGCTCTTTGGCGCTCCGGCCAACACCACCTATGGCGAGAACACCGGTGTGCTCGCCCTGACGCGCGTGTTCGACCCGCGCGTGATTCGCATTGCCGCGTGCTGCGCCATCGTGCTTTCGTTCTGCCCCAAGTTCGCCGCGGTCATCGCCGCCATGCCGGCGTGTGTAGTCGGCGGCGTGTCGCTCGTGCTCTACGGCATGATCAGCGCTGTGGGCGTCCGCAACCTCATCGAGAACCAGGTCGATTTCCAAAACAACCGCAACGTGCTGGTGGCCGCGCTGGTGCTCGTGCTCTCGCTCGGCATCGCGTACAGCACCGCCGGCGCCATCGTGTTGGAGCTGGGCGGCGTGACGATTTCGCTTTCCGGTCTTGCCGTGGGCTCGCTGGTGGGTATCGTGCTCAATGCCATCCTGCCGGGTAACGACTTTGAGTTTGATGTTTCCGAGCTTGAGGAGGCTGCTAAGTAGCAGCTGCGTTCAGCTAAAACAAGATATGGTGCCCATGCGTATATGCGCGCGGGCGCCATTTTTAATGCGTCAGTACCCAGTGGATGCCGCGCGCCATGCGCAGGTCAGTTTGGGCAAAGTGATTGCCGGGGTTGAGCTCCAGCGTTGTTGGAATGCCACACTCGACGAGCAACGCTTCCATCGCGCGCGTATCGTCGAGTACGTGCCGCATCATGCGGTTGGGCGTCTTGGTTTCCTTTTTGCCGAGTGACAGATAGACGGCGTCGGGCGTAGCTGTCATCGCGTGTTGATGTGCGTAGTCGATAAAGCCGGGAAACCACAGGGACCCCGATGCGCTAGCAGCACGGTCAAAGGCATCGGTTTGCCAGAGGGTCCAAAGCGCGAAGAGGCCCGCCAGCGAGTAGCCAGCAACGCCGCGCCAGGTGGGCGGCCGAGGAAGCGACGACTCGACCTGGGGGATTATCTGATTCAGCAGCTCATCAAGAAAACCGGCAGCTTGGCCGCCGAAAGGCTCGGCATCGCGTACGGTCCCGTCGCATGCCCAGGGGCTCAGCTCGCGATTCCAATCGAGCCCGCCAATGGCGACGAGCGTGAAGGGTGGGCAATCGAGCTCTCGGCAACACTCATAAACCTCGCCGCCGTCGCCCACGACCACAGGAAGGTAGATGACAGGTGCGCTTTCCGTATGATTCGAATAAACGGTTATCTGCTTTTGATGCGCTTCCATGACAGGCTTCTCTCGGCGTTGTGATATTGGCAGCCCCAATTGTCGCACGCCAGCGTATGCCGTTTGGACAGCATCAAGAACATTCGCGTGCGCCGCGCGGGCGCAAACAGGAAACGCCACCGCCGGAGGGGAGCTTGGCGGTGGCGTTGCTAAACGGTGTGCAGGCTAGCACTTCTGTGGGTGCCGTCCCGTGCGTTAAAGGTCAAAGGTGTCTATGAGTGCTTGCGGCTCACCACGGCGCCTGCGGCGATGGCGGCTGTTCCCGCAAGGGCGGCTGCCACGATGGCTGCGCTCGAGGCGTCGCCGGTTGCCGCGAGCTTACCGGTGGTCTTGGCTCCCGTGGCTGCAACTGCAACGGTCTTGGTCGTCTTCGTGCCCTCGGACTTGGAACCCTCGGGCTTGGTCTCGCCGGGCTTTTCCTCGGGCTTGGTCTCCTCGGGAGGCACGATGGCCGTGCTCTTGGCGACTGCTTCGTTATAGGGGGAGTCGATCACAGCGTCGCCCGTGCCGATGGTTTGACCCACCGCGTAGAAGATGCCGTCGTCGAGTTCTTCCTTGTTGCGATAGCCAATGATCTTGCCGCCTGTGGGCGTCTGGATGGGAGCTCCTTCGATCTCGATGGTGCCGATCGCCTCGCCGTCCGCGCTCATGGCAAGCGCGAAGATAGCCGCCGTGTCTCCCTCGGCCGTGACCTTACTGCGGACAATCGAGATGGTCGCGGGCGTGATGCCCTCCTTGGTCCGGGCAAAGATGCCGAAGTTCACGCCCCTGCGCTCAGGGGCGATCTCGCCATCCTGGTCTCCACTGTAGTGGTCGGGGCCGTCGCCGCCGGTCTCGGCATAGCGGGCTATGGCCTTGACAACGGAGTCGCTGATGTAGATATGGCCACCCGCTTCGCCGGAGTAGAAATTACTGGTGGAGATTGCAACCGAGAATCTGCCTTCTGCGAGCGCATCCACAGTCGAGCCGTTCTTGATGACGATGTCGTCCTCATCGGTGAAGAGTGCGCTGACTTCCCCGCCATCTGAGCTTGCGCGGACCGTCACGGTCGCGCCATCGAGCGTGATGCCCTTGTAGACATAGATGCCATACCCAACGCCACTTGCGTTGAGGGAAGCGTTCGTGACCGTGAGGCTGTTTTTACCGTCGATGGCGGCGTCTTCCTCGGAGCTTGCCTTGACCTGGCTGCCACCCGAGATCTCGATGTTGCCGTCGGCCCAAATCGCATTGTCTTTGATAGAGCTTGCCTCCACCTTGCCGCCGCCCTTTATGATGAGGTTCTCGTTAGCATCGATACCCTGATCCTCGGTGGCCTTGGCGGTGACGGTTCCGCTGTTGTCGATCGTGATGTTGCCGTCGGCCCTGATGCCATCCGAATCGCCCGTGGCGTTAACGTTTCCCGAGCCCTTGATGGTGACATCGCCCCCGGCATCGATGGCATCGTGCTCGGTGCTCGTGGCGTTGACAGTGCCAGCGCCATCGATGTTGATGTTGCCGACGGAAGTGATGGCGTCACGAGAAGATGTCACGTTGAGCGTGCTGGACGCGTCGCCCTGAATATTAAGCTCGGCGTTCTCGTTCGCGCCATCCTTAACCTTGATGCCGCGGCCGTCGTCGTTAGTGACGGTGTTGTTGCCCTCGTAGCTCACGTTGAGCTTGCCCGCTGCCTCGATCGCGCCGCCGTTATAGCCGTTGAGCTTCATGTCGGCGCCGCCGTCCCAGGCCCAGGTGCCGGCCTCGTCGCCTGCTGCAGTGTTGTACTGAGTGCCGCCGACGTTGACCCACTCGGCCGCGAGTGAGACGCTCGGCATGAGCAGCGAACTTACCGTGAGCGCGCATACGGCGCCTACAACGATGCGGCATGTCACGCGGCGCCAACTGCCGTGTGCGAGCAGCGTGCGACGGCGTACGTCGGGCTCGATAAAATGGGCTCCAGAGGTTTTGTCATCGCACTTGGGGGTCGTGAACAAGGCGGCCATGGTTACTCCCATCCTCATAGGGCCTATGCGATTACGCTCAGCATATCTGCAAGATGCGGCCGGCGGTAGTGCCGTTTGGAGGGCAAAATGTCCAAAACTTGGGAAGCAATACATCACGCGTCCGTGCGTTGCCTGGCTTTAAAAGAAAAGCGCGGAGCCGCTCGATGCGACTCCGCGCTTTGGTGTTTTGCTTTAGCAGACTATGCCGTTACGCCACGAAGAAGTAGACGAGGAAGGCAAGGGCCGCGATCCACATGAGCGGCTTGATCTTGGAGGCCTCGCCCTTAAAGAGCGCGACGACCACGTAGGCGATAAAGCCCAGACCGATGCCGGCAGAGATAGAGTAGGTGAAGGGCACGCCGGCGACAATCATGAACGCCGGGAAACCCTGCGACACGTCGGACCAGTCGATCTCGGAGGCCTCGCTCATCATGAGGTAACCGACGTAGACCAGAGCACCGCAGGTGGCAGCGCTGGAAACGATGGAGACGACGGGGGAGAAGAACGCGGCGAGGATGAACAGCGCGCCGGTGGTGACGGAGGTGAGACCCGTGCGGCCACCGTCGGCGGCGCCGGAAGTGGACTCGACGAAGGTGGTGATGGAGGAGACACCCATGAAACCGCCCACGGCAGCGGCGGCGGAGTCGACGATCAGGATCTCCTTGATGTTCTCGACGTTGCCGTCGTCGGTGAGGAACTCGCCCTGCTTGGCCACGGCCATCGCGGTGCCCATGGTGTCGAAGAAGTCACTCATGAGCAGCGAGAACGAGATGACGAGGAGCGCGGGGTCGGTAAGGACCTTGACGATGGCGGGCACGCCGCCGGCGTCGGCGATGGGGCCGCCGATGCTCGAGAAGTCGAGCGGGGCGATGATACCGGTCGGAGCCTGGGTCACACCCAAGGGGATACCGGCGATAACGGCGACGATGATGCCGATGAGCAGCGAGCCCGGCACGTTACGAGAAGCCAGAGCGACCGTCACGACGATGGAGATGATGCCGACGATAAAGGTGGGGGAGGTGATGTCGCCCAGGCCGACAAGCGTGCCAGCACCGGCGGTGATGATACCGGCGTCGCACAGGCCGATCATGGCGATGAACAGGCCCAGACCCACCGAGATGGCGTGACGCAGGACAACTGGGATGGCGTCCATGATGGCCTCGCGCAGGCCACAGAGCACGAGTAGCAAGATTACGACGCCCTCAAGGAAGATGACGCTCATGGCCACGTGCCAGTCACCGCCGCAGACGGTGGTGGTGATTCCAGCGATCATCGCGTTGACGCCTAAGCCCGACGCGCAGGCGAGCGGGCGGTTGGCGAAGATGCCCATGCAGATGGTCATGATGCCGGCGCCCAGGCAGGTGGCGCAGGCGAGCGCTCCCGCATTGATGCCGGCGCCCGAGAGCACCGCGGGGTTGACGGCGATGATGTAGGCCATCGCCAGGAATGTTGTCAGTCCAGCGCGAAGTTCGGTCCCGATTGTGGACTTGCGCTCGCTGACGTGAAATAGTTCGTCCATGCATACCCTTTCCTTGTTCGGCCCCGAGTTTAGGCCGATTGACACGAACGCTCCCACTATAGCCCCTTTGCGACGCTGTTGTTCCTCGCATGTTAATGTTCGGCGCTTTGTGGCAGACGGACGGTATTTTTCGCATGAAAATGTATGGGTACCGTATACTTAAGCGGTTACAACGACCCCTATGGAGGAACGTATGATTAAAGAGCTTTGCCACGACGAGGCTATCCTGTCCCAGCGTTGCGAGGTTGCGACCGTCGAGGACGAGTCGGTTGCTCAGGACCTGATCGATACCATCAAGTCGCTCGACGATGCCGGCTGCCTTGCCGCTAACCAGATTGGCGTTACCAAGAAGGTTTGCGTCTATCTGGACGACGCCGGCGAGCCCCACGTGCTCTACAACCCCCGTCTGGTGTTTGGCCTGGGCGCCAGCAAGATGGAGGAGAGCTGCCTGACGCACGAGGAGGTCACCAGGTCTACGCGCTATATCAAGTGCAAGGTTGCCTTTGACCAGATCGTCGACGGCAAGATGAAGGAGTGCCGCCGCGACTACGCAGGTTTTGAGGCGCAGATGATCCAGCACATGATTGACCACTGTCTAGGAAAGTTGGTCTAAGGGGACCAAAGCACCGCACCTTGCCGCTCAATCGTCGCTCGCGTACCTTAAGTACGCTTCGCTCCTCTTTCGTGGCAATCTGCGGCACTTTGACCCCTTAGACGACCTGCGGGGTTAACTTGGTTGAGTTTATCCTGCTTGAATAGTCCGGGCGTGACATTGTTGTCATGTCCGGGCTTTTGTGTTTAGCGCCTCTTTGTTTGGTGACAATGAACTTAGTAAGAACGTAAAGCTAGGAGGCGCTATGTGTACGAGCATTCGATTTACCGATAATTCTGGCCACATGTATCTGGGCCGCAACCTCGACTGGAGCTTTGACTACGGCCAACAGGTTCGCGTGATGCCGCGCGGGTTTCACATTCCGTATTCGTTTATCGACGACGCGACAGCGGCACACGCGGTGATCGGTATGTGCATCGATTACAAGAACTATCCCATGTTTTTCGATTGCGGTAACGATGCGGGTCTGGCTGTGGCGGGGCTCAACTTTCCCGGCTATGCCGAGTATGCCGAGGACCCTGTCGACGGCAAGACCAATATCGCAGCCTATGAGTTTCCCCTGTGGGTGGCAGCGACGTTCTCGACGGTCGATGAGGTCGAGGCCGCGCTGCGCGACACGGTGATTGTCGCCAAATCTGCCGGAGAGGGGCTGGGCGTGTCGCTGCTCCATTGGATTATCGGCGACAGCCAGCGCAGCATCGTGGTCGAGATGATGGCTGACGGCCTGCATGTATACGACGATCCGGTCGATACCCTTGCCAACCAGCCGACCTTCCCGTGGCACATGGAAAACCTGCGCACCTATATCACAGCCACAAGCGATTTTCCGCAGACGGCGACATGGCGTGGCGCCGAGCTCAAGCCCTATGGCGCGGGTGCCGGCATGCGCGGTATTCCGGGTGACTGCTATTCGCCGAGCCGTTTTGTAAAGGCGGCGTACCTCAATGCCAATTACCCGCAAAAGGAGAGCGAGGCCGAAAACGTCGTCCGCATGTTCCGTTCACTCGAGGGC
The DNA here is from genome assembly GCA_902388345.1 of uncultured Collinsella sp. Lineage (GTDB taxonomy): Bacteria > Actinomycetota > Coriobacteriia > Coriobacteriales > Coriobacteriaceae > Collinsella. Next base: position 7,778 of record CABMOY010000032.1, on the reverse strand, counting down.
GTGGTGATGATTGAGGGGGCGTCCAGGATGGGCGATGGCAAGTTCGAGAAGACTATCTACACCGGATGCTTTAGCGCGCGCACGGGCAATTATTACTACGCGATGTATGAGGATCCGTCGATTCGCTACGTGAGCCTGATGGATGCCGAGGGCGCGAGCCCCGATAAACTCGTGGTTCCCGAGCCGCGTCGTTCGTAGCCGATAGCTTTACTGCAATGCAAAGCGGCCCTGCATCTCCTGTGAGGTGCAGGGCCGCTGTTGTTGATATGCGATGTCGCTAGAAGTTGGCGTCGTTGAGTTGTTCGCTCTCGAGGCCGTCGAGCTGTTGCTGTTCGGGCGTATCGGCGACGCTCTCGAGCAACTCGGTGGGGTCAACGTTCATGTTTCTGCCGGCTTCGTTGCCGTTGACCAGGTCGTCCGAGAAGATGTCGACTTCCATTTCCTCGGCTTCCTCGATCTGGATCTCGAGCGGCACATGGGTGCGTACGAGTTTGACCGCCGGGCGCATGCGGGCAAAGAGGGGCACGTACTCGATGATGATGGCCGAGTTCTCGAGACCGTACCAGCGTGCCGGGCTTCCGCAGGCGCGGCGGACGGCGTACTTGATGGCCATGACGCGGTGGTCATTGCGGTTGATGTCCGTTTCGGGGGCAAGCATCTTGCGCAGCATGCAAAAACGGAAGTCGCCCACGTTGCCACGTGTCTCGTAGATGGAGTAGGTGTGATGCTGTGGCGGCAGCTCACCCGAGGCCATCAGGTCGCCAACAATCTGACGCAGATAGGCATTAACGCGCTGGTTGACCTTAAAGCCCAGGTCCAGGCGTACGCGGAACAGAAAGTCCGTGCCAAAGGTCTCGACGGAATACTCGTGCGTATAGGGCTCGTCGGTAACGTGCACGTTGATGAACCAATATGCCTTGGCGCGCTTGGGGTGCTTGTCCAGGATGGAATAGAGCACGTCGCGGTCGAGCGTGAGCGGGTCGGGGCTGTTGGTGAGAAATACCAGATTGTCAGCGAGCACGGGATAGGTCTCGTCATTGCGCAGGCGATTGAGCTGGTCGATGTACTTGGAGACGGGCAGCAGAATCGTCTGCGTGCGCTCGATGGCGGTGCCGCGACGCCACACATACATAAGGCCGAACAGCAGTGCCGCCAGGAAGATCATAACGTAGCCGCCGTCAAAGAACATGGTGAGGCACGAGGCGAAGAAGCACAGCTCAATGGCACCAAAGAGCAGAGCGAAGACGCAGGCACCCAGCTTGTGCTTGAGGATGCCGGCGATGTAGCTCGTCAAAAGCGTCGTGGTCATGAGCATGGTCACGGTAATGGCGAGGCCGTAGGCGCTCTCCATGCGCTCGGAGTTTTGGAACAGCAGCACGATGAAGATGCAGCCGACCCACATGATGTTATTGACGAGCGGAATATAGAGCTGGCCCTTGGTGTCGCTGGGGTAGTGGATGCGCAGGTGCGGCATAAGGTTGAGACGCGTTGCCTCGGATACCAGCGAGAACGAGCCGGTGATGAGCGCCTGCGAAGCGATGATGGCCGCCACGGCCGAAAGCACGATGGCAAAGGGGCGCAGGGGCTCGGGAAGCATCATATAGAACGGGTTGACAATATCCATCGCGAGCATTTGGGGATTGGCGTTATTGGCGAGCAGCCAAGCGCCCTGACCCAGATAGTTAAGGATGAGGGCCGCCTTTACGAACGGCCAGGATGCATAGATGTTTGCCTTGCCCACGTGACCCATGTCCGAATAGAGCGCCTCGGCGCCGGTTGTCGACAGGAAGACGAAGCCGAGCACCATGATGCCCGAGTGGTTGATGGGCGAGAACAGGAACATGATGCCGCGAATGGGGTTGAGCGCGCGCAGGATGGACAGGTTGCCGAGCATGTTGAACAGGCCGGCGCCAGCCAAGAACAGGAACCACAGCGTCATGAGCGGGCCGAACAGCTTGCCGATTGACGAGGTGCCGGCGCGCTGCATGGCAAATAGGCCGCAGATAATGATGATGGTGATGATGATGACATTGGTCTGGCCATCGCCCAAAAGCGCATGGCCCCACTCGATAGTGCGCAAACCTTCGATGGCCGTGGTAACCGTGACGGCGGGGGTGAGGATGCCGTCGGCGAGCAGCGCCGCGCCGCCGATCATGGCGGGTAGAATCAGCCATGGTGCCACCTTGCGTACGAGGCTGAACAGGGCGAAGATGCCGCCCTCGTTATGGTTATCGGCCTTCATGGCGATCAGCACGTACTTGACCGTGGTCACGAGCGTCATGGTCCAGATAACAAGTGAAAGCGCGCCCAGGATCATGTCCTCGCTGACGGTTCCGATGCCGCCGTTGTTGGCGACGATTGACTTCATGGTGTACATGGGGCTCGTGCCGATGTCGCCATAGACGACGCCGAGCGTTACGAGCAACATGCCAGCGGAGAGGGGGATGGCGCCATGCCCGCCCTGACTATGCTGGTCTTGGAGGCTTGCCTCCAGCTTGTTGTGTGCCACGTGGACTCCCTTAGACATCTGGCCTCTGAAAAGAACAGCAGACCTTTATGCCATCTTTATACATATAAAAGCAGTTTGGCACATCGGGGTATTTTAGACAATAATCCCCAGCTGGGGATTATTCATATACGCAGGTAGCATTTCAAAGCAGGGGCGTATCCGCTGTATGGTTTGCTGCAATGTGTTAACCGCGGACGCACCCCTGCTTTGAACTGAAGAGGGGCGTTTAGGCGCGTACTGTCTGGGCGATACCGGCCTTGGTGTCTGCGCGTTTGCCGGCGACTTCACAAAAGAGCGCGCCGCCGATGATGAGCGCGGCGCCCATCAGGCGGATCGGTGTTATGGCTTCGCCCAAAAGGACGGCCGAGAACACGACCGCCGAAAGCGGCTCGAGGTAGCCGACGACGGCGACGGTCTGCACGGGCAGTTTGGCGACGGCGCTAAAGTAGAGCAGGCAACCGATGCCGGTGTTGACGACGCCGAGCATAGCGACGGCGCGCCAATCGATGCCTGCGGCGATGCCGGGGGAGAAAAACGAGGGAGCGCCTTGGGTGACGAGCGTAAGGACCAGCGCGGTCACAAAGGCGGCGCTCAACTGGAGCGCGGAGTTCTCGAGACCCTCGATGTGTGGCGCACCCTTGCTAGCGATGACCATCAGCGCATAGCAAAATGCTGAGGCGATGCCGCAGATGATGCCCGCAATGGGCATATTGCCGCCGAGACCTTGCGCTGCAATGAGAAAAGCGCCGCAGGCGACGGCGATAAAGCCGGCGATTTTGCTGCCGGTCAGTTTTTCGCCAAAGATAAACGGCGAGAGGGCCATGACGATGATGGGGCCGCAGTAGTACAGCAGCGAGGATACGCCGACGCCGATCGTCTGATAGGCGCGGAACAGGAAAATCCAGCTAGCACCCAGTGCGGCGCCCGAGACGATGAGCGCTGCGGCCTCGCGGATGCGAGACGGAGCCTGCAGGTTATGGCGCTTGGTTATGAAGAGGATGGCGGCAAGGGTGAGTGCGCCCAAAAACGTGCGTAGTAGCACGATATCGGAGCTCGGCAGCGCGATGGCAGCGGCGATGATGCCGTTGGAGCCAAACAATAGCAATGCTGCTAAGTACGTAAACAGCCCGTTGTTCATGCGCTGACATCCCCTCTATATCCGAGCATGTTCACTATGGGTTAACGGCATGTAGAAGAAAAGCGAATATAATGCATGGATGACATGACAAAACATCATGCAAGGGCGGAGGCGCGCCGTGGAAACAAATATCCAAAAGATGCAGGTGCTGCTCGAGACGGTACGCGCCGGCAGTTTTACGCGCGCCGCCGAGCACTTGAACTATTCGCAATCGGGCGTGAGCCGCATGGTGGCCGACCTCGAGGCCGACTGGGGTTTTAAGGTACTCGACCGCAGTCGCGAGGGCGTGACGCTTTCTGCCGACGGGCGGCAGGTCATGCCGGCTGTCGAGGCGCTCTGCGAGGAATTCATTCGCTTGCAGCGGCGGGTGGATGAGATGCGTGGGCTCATGCGCGGCAAAATCTGCATCGGTACGTTTTCGAGCGTGGCGACCCACGTACTGCCGCCGGTGATTGCGCGTTTTCGCGCCGATTATCCAGACGTCGATTATGAGTTACTGATGGGCGACTATTCAGAGATTGAGCAGTGGGTGGCGGAAGGCCGCTGCGACCTGGGCTTTATCCCGCGTGAGCCCCGAGAAAACGGCATGGCATCGCGGTCTTTGGTGCGCGACGAGTTGATGGCGGTAGTGCCGGCAGATTCTTTGCTTGCCACGGCGGAGGTCGTTTCTCTTACCGATTTAGCCAACGAGCAGTTTATTCTGCTAGAACGCGGCACCGATGACGAGATTACGCCGCTGTTCCGTCGGGCGGGGCTGACGGTGTGCTCCAAGCTGTCGACCTGGGATGATTATGCGATTATGGCTATGGTCGAGGACGGCCTGGGCGTAAGCATCCTTCCCGCGCTCATCTTGCGCCGTTGTCAGTTCGATGTTGCCGTGCGTTCGCTCGAGGGACATCCCCATCGGCAGATCAACGCCATATATCGAACGGCCGATGTTTCGCTTGCCGCCGCCCGTTTTCTCGAATACCTCTAAACGTGTACACGCCATTGTTCGCTTTGGGCAAATCTCGGAGTCCGATACATTTTCTTATGAAATTGAACTTTCGAATGAGGTACGGCGCTATACTGCTTGCTAAATTGAACCCTGGTTCAATTCGTGTTCTATAAATTGAACTTTGCCAGTAAGGAGGTTCTAGTGGCCCAAGAGGCGTTTAGCGATCGCCTGCGACAGGCTATGTCCGATCGCGACGTTCGCCAGTCGGACGTAATCCGCGCATCGGAGATGCTCGGCAAAAAACTCGGCAAGAGTCAGATGAGCCAATATGTGAGCGGCAAGACGATCCCGCGGCGCGATGTGGCAGAGCTGCTCGCCCGCATTTTGGAGGTCGATGTTACCTGGCTGCTTGCCGGTGGCGCCGATCAAGGCGAGACGTCCTCGTCCCATAACGTTGCCAAATCCGAACCTAGCCCCACGGCTCAAATTCCAAGGAGCGCCACCATGCGTACTTTTTCTAAATCCACCAAACTCGATAACGTCCTGTATGACGTGCGCGGTCCCGTCGTCGACGAGGCTGCCCGTATGGAGGATGAGGGCGAGCGCATCCTCAAGCTCAATATCGGCAACCCGGCGCCCTTCGGTTTCCGCACACCCGATGAGGTCATCAAGGACATGCGCCAGCAGCTGCCCGACTGCGAAGGCTATTCCAACTCGCGTGGCCTGTTCTCCGCGCGCAAGGCGATCATGCAGTATTCGCAGATTAAGGGCCTGCCCAATGTTCAGATGGAGCACATCTACACGGGCAACGGCGTGTCCGAGCTCATTCAGCTTTCGATGAACGCGCTGCTCGACAACGGCGACGAGATTCTGATCCCCAGCCCCGACTACCCGCTGTGGACGGCGTGCGCAACCCTTGCCGGTGGACATCCCGTGCACTATCTATGCGATGAGCAGGCGGATTGGTATCCCGACCTGGAGGATATGGAGTCCAAGATCACGAGCGCGACCAAGGCCCTCGTCATCATCAACCCCAACAACCCCACGGGCTCTGTCTATCCGCGCGAGGTGCTCGAGGGCATCGTCGAGGTTGCGCGCAGGCACCAGCTCATGATCTTTGCCGATGAGATCTACGACCGCCTGTGCATGGACGGCTACGAGCACGTCTCGATTGCCTCGCTCGCCCCCGATCTGCCCTGCGTTACCTTTAGCGGTCTTTCCAAGTCGCACATGATCGCGGGCTATCGTATTGGCTGGATGGTGCTTTCGGGCAACCAGCGCTGCATGAGCGACTTCATTATGGGCATCAACATGCTCTCTAACATGCGCCTGTGCTCCAACGTGCCGGCCCAGTCGATCGTCCAGACGGCGCTCGGCGGCCATCAGTCGGTCAACGACTACATCCGTCCCGGCGGCCGTGTCTACGAGCAGCGCAATTTTGTGTATGAGGCGCTCAACAAGATTGACGGCATCTCGGTGGTCAAGCCGCGTGCGGCGTTCTACATCTTCCCCAAGATGGATGTTAAGAAGTTCAACATCACCGATGACGAGCAGTTTGCCCTTGACCTGCTGCACGAGAAGAAGATCCTGATCACGCGCGGCGGCGGCTTTAACTGGGCCGAGCCAGACCACTTCCGCATCGTGTACCTGCCGCGCATGGAAGTGCTTAAGGAGTCGCTCGAGGACTTAGCCGACTTCTTCGACCATTACCGCCAATCGTAGGGGATTAGGTGTCTGCCGCCACAAGAATCGAGGCGTCGCAGGATAGACATACGACAGCGAGCGAGCCGCATTTGCGCCAAGGTGACGTGAAATGAGAGGGCGCTGACCTTTTGGTCGCGCCCTCGAAATTGAACGTCAGATTGGCGTGAATGCGGCTCGCGCAGCGTCAAGTGGTCCGCCGTTCGGTAGAACGGCGGAACTAGATCACGATCCCGTTGCAGTGGTCGATTTCGTGTTGGATGATCTCGGCGGTGTAGCCCGAGAAGTTTTTGATGCGGTGGACGAAGTTCTCGTCCAGATACTCCACCTTAATGCGACGGTAGCGGGTGCAGGGACGCTCGCCGATCAGCGAGAGACATCCTTCGCTCGTCTGGTAGGCGTTGACCTGCTCAAGAATCTGCGGGTTGTACATAAGCAGCGCTCTGTTGCCGTCCTTTACGCAGATGATGCGCTTGCGTACGCCGATCATGTTGGCGGCAAGCCCCACGCACTCGTGCTCATGCTCGTGGAGTGTATCCAGGAGGTCCTGCCCGGTTGCGGCATCGTCGGGTCCCGCGTCTTCGGAAGGCAGGCGCAAAAAGAACTCGGATTTCATGATGGGCTTAATCATGGCGGGCTCCTTAAGGTGGACGCGTTTGGTTCAGGCCATGATACCGCGACATGTCGCATTAATGTGTGCACATAGATTCTGCAGCTAGATTGGATGGCGACACCATAAACTAATGGACGTTTTGCCGAGAGGCATGATTGTTTAAAGCGCAAAGAGTGCGCGACGGGCCCCGCGAATGGGGCGATGATGCCCGAGAGGGCCAAGAAGGAGTCTCATGTCCGAGAACGAAGAGATCATGAACGAGACCGAGAGCGAGACCATGGCTGCCGAGGTTGAGGCAGTCGAGACCGTGGAGACCGAAGCTGCCGAGGTTGAGGCTGCTGACGAGGTTTCTGCCGAGGAGGAGGCCGAGGTTGTCGAGGCCGCCGCTGATTACGATGACGAAGAGCTGATGGACAAGATGCAGAAGGCCGCCCGCCTGCTGCGTAGCCGTCGCTTTGCTATTTCCAAGGAGGAGGAGGCCAAGGCCGAGCGCATGGCGAACATCGAGCGCGCCATCAAGCTTCTTGACCTCAAGCCCAAGATGGAGCAGAAGGAAATGTCCGACCTGCTGGGCATGCGCCTCCGTGAGCTCGATGGCCTGATGGCCGAGGCCGAGGCTGCCGATCTGGTCGGCCGCATCGACGACGCCGAGGGCGATATGCGCAAGATCGTTGTCTTCGCTGCCGAGGATGCCGCTGAGGGCCTGACCGAGCTTGCCAACAAGAAGGAGAAGCTCCTGCCCGAGCTTTCTTACGAGGAGGCCACCGAGCTGATGGCCGCTCTCGATAAGGTTATCGCTCCGCTCGTCGCCATGGGCCTGGACGAGGACCGCGGTCCTCGCGGCGGCCGTGACGAGCGCGGTGGGCGTGGCGGCGACCGT
>CABMOY010000031.1 GCA_902388345.1 uncultured Collinsella sp. | reverse complement strand
AAACCTACCAAAAAGGGACAGGTTTATTTTGGTCGGTTTTATCTGGGCAAACGTGGTCGTCTATCGCAATATGGTCGTTGGGGACGTTCTTGTTTGACTAGTCGTTTAAGAACGTCCCCAACGACTACATAGCATGAGAGTGGATAATCTCCCGGTTTGAGCCTGCATTCAAGCTCAAAGTGGGAGATTATCCACTCTCATTTGTTGTATGTCCGAAAATCCACGCTCGTTTAAATTCTGCCTACATTTGCAGGAACAGTTCGTGGAGGCGGGTGTCTTCGTCGAGCTCGGGGTGGAAGGTGACGCCGAGCTGGTTGCCTTGGCGGGCGGCGACGATGCGACCGTCGACTTCGGCTAGGGCCTCAGTGTCGCCGTGCACTTCGACGATGCGGGGCGCGCGGATAAACGTCAGCGGCACCTCACAGTCGATACCGCCTACCTGCCCCTTGGTGCGAAAGCTGCCGAGCTGTCTGCCGTAAGCATTGCGCTCAACGAGCACATCCATGGTTGCCAAGCGCGGCGTCCCCTTATCGTCGTGGGCGGCAAGATCGCGCGCCAACAGAATCAAGCCGGCGCAGGTGCCCAGGACGGGCATGCCCTCAACAATGCGGGTGCGAAGCTCATCGAGCATACCAAGCTCGGCAAGTAACTTGCCCTGAACGGTGGACTCGCCGCCGGGGAGGACCAGGCGGTCAAAGTTCTGCTGCAAATCGGCCGCCTGCCTCATCTCGATACAACGTGCGCCCAGCTCGGACAGTCTTGCCTCGTGCTCGGCAAAAGCGCCCTGGACCGCCAGCACGGCGACCGTTTGGTCTGCATAATCGCTCATGTGCGATCCTTTCTGCTGGACTAGCGCCCGCGCTCCTCCATGATGATCTCGATTTCGTCGGCGTTGATGCCCACCATGGCCTCGCCCAGGTCCTCCGAAAGCTCGGCGATGAGCTTGGCGTCGGTGAAGTTTGCCACGGCCTTGACGATGGCGGCGGCGCGCTTGGCGGGGTCGCCGCTCTTAAAGATGCCCGAGCCAACAAAGACGCCCTCGGCGCCCAGCTGCATCATCAGCGCGGCGTCGGCGGGGGTCGCGACTCCGCCGGCGGCAAAGTTTACGACGGGGAGCTTGCCCGTGGCATGGACCTCGCGCACCAGCTCGACCGGAACCTGCAGCTGCTTGGCTGCCTCAAAGAGCTCGTCGTCGCGCAGGGCAACAACGTCGCGGATCTGCTTTTGGATCTTGCGCATATGGCGCACGGCCTGAACGACGTCGCCCGTGCCCGGCTCGCCCTTGGTGCGAATCATCGTGGCGCCCTCGGCAACACGGCGCAGTGCCTCGCCCAGATCGCGGGCGCCGCAGACAAACGGCACGTCAAACTGGGTCTTGTCGATGTGATAGACATCATCGGCGGGGGAGAGGACCTCGGATTCGTCGATGTAGTCGATTTCGATGGCCTGCAGGATCTGCGCCTCGACAATGTGGCCGATGCGGCACTTGGCCATAACGGGGATGGAGACAGCTTTTTGGATGCCCTTGATCATCTTGGGATCACTCATGCGCGAGACGCCGCCTGCGGCGCGGATGTCGGCCGGGATGCGCTCGAGCGCCATGACGGCGCAGGCGCCCGCCTCCTCGGCGATGCGTGCCTGCTCGGGCGTGGTGACGTCCATGATGACGCCGCCCTTGAGCATCTGCGCGAGCTCGCGATTGAGTTTGACGCGATCGGCTTTGCTGGTCTGTTCTGCCATGGTTGCTCCCTTGGTTGGCATGTGCATTGCTTGACGGAACATCCTATCGGGGAGCTGGGTATGGCGAAATACTCAGTTTTCGAGATAATAACAAGGTCAGAGTAATATCAGATTGAATGACTCGATAAGGTCAGGTGACAAACTCATGCTTGACTATAATTTGGAAAACCGCGGCGAAGCATCGCTCTATGAGTATGTTTACCAGCAAATTCGAGATGATATCGTTGCTGGACGCATTGCGGCGGGGGAGCATCTTCCGTCTAAGCGCGCCTTTGCCAGTCATCTGGGAATCAGTGTCATTACTATCGAGAATGCATATAGCCAGTTGCTTGCCGAGGGCTATATTTGCTCAATGCCGCGTCGTGGCTACTACGCTTGCGAACTTCCGGATGCACCGGTTTTGGCTTCGGCTGCGGAGGACATCGACCGAGATGCTGTCCCTGTTGGTCCCAGCGCGCATGATGCCATGGGGCAGGCAGAGCGATTCGACGCACTTTCTCCTTCCGCTTTGGAGGCGGCGCGGCTTTGGCAAAGTGCGCTACGGGCGACGCTGACGTCCGAAGACGAACGTGAAATCTTTTCGCCCGCACCGGCGCATGGCACCGCTCGACTGCGACGTGCGATTGCGCACCATCTGCGCGGGACAAGGGGCATGAATGTCAATCCCGACAATATCGTTATCGGTGCGGGCGCCCAGCTGCTCGATACCATGTTGGTTCAGTTGCTTGGCGCGGACAAGGTGTATGCCGTCGAGGATCCAGGCTATTTGCGCTTGACGCGCATCTATCAGGCCATGGGTTGCGAAGTGCGGCATGTCCCGTTGGATGCTGAGGGCGTGGACTTGAGCGCGCTGCAGAAAACCGGGACCGATGTCCTTCACCTGATGCCGTCTCATCAGTATCCGACTGGTCTTGTGACGAGCATTGCACGTCGCTATGCGTTGCTGAGCTGGGCCGCCGAGCGGCCAGGTCGGTATCTCATCGAAGACGACTTTGATTGTGAGTTTCGCCTTGCCGGCAAGCCGATTCCCGCGCTCGCGTCGATCGATGCCGCCCAGTCGGTTATCTACACCAACACGTTTTCGAAGAGCCTTTCATCGGCGTTACGTTTGGCGTACATGGTGCTGCCCGATGAACTAATGGAGAGGTTTAAACGCAACCTTGGTTTCTACGCCTCGTCGGTAAGTTCTGTTGATCAGGTTGCCTTGGCGCGTTTGCTGGAATCGGGTGATTACGAGCGACATGTGAACCGCGTGCGCGTTCGTGCTCGTGGGGCGCGTGATGGCCTGGCGGCGCTTGTGCGAAAGGCGTTTCCGGCGGGGGAGTTTTTGGTTGAGCACGCGGATGCCGGCCTCTACTGCGTCGTAGTTGCGGAGTGCGATACGGGCGGAAACTCTTTTACACGCGCCCTCGCGCGCTCGAGCATCCCTTACATCGATATCAATGACTGTTTTTGGTGTCCCGATGGCGCACATGGATCTTCAAACCCGACTCGAATCCTTGTCCAGTACGACGATTTGAGTCCAAATGAGCTAAATACCCTGGAATCGCAGCTAATGGGCGCACCCTCTAACCTAAGTGAGTAGGCTTTTAGCGTGAGGAGGACCAGGCCGTTTTGTAGCAAGCTATCTACCTGCGATTTTGTGAAGCAGTTTAGTCGGTCTGCTCGGCGGGTCCTAAATAGTCTACTCACTTGCCGCGCAAGGCTTCCGCATGAGAAAAGAAGCGGGGTTTTCAACAACGCTCCGTCCAGTTCTTGGCAAGCTTTTGGCCAGTTGGGGAGGGCTGTTGAAAACTTAACAGTCCGTTCGACGCCCTTTTCGGTGCGTTCGCGCCAATGCGTGAGTACCAGGGTTGAAATCCGTGTTCTCCTGTGCCTATGAAGGATCTACTTTGTGACATATCGGCTTTTAGGTACTGGCGCTTGCCCCCTCAAGCCCTCGCTTTGTGTCCGCCGCTTCCTCGACCAGAAGAAGATCGGCGGCGATATGAGCTCACCCGTAACCCGACGGCTGCGGTCGTGCTCGGCTTGCCGTTGCATACATTGGTTCGGACGAGAAACAGCCGGACTTGCCCTTCTAGCATTAGGCAACGACTGTTCCTAGGTGAGCTCCCTAGGGAATCCGTCCTGGAAACGGAACATGGGTTTTTGGTTACGTCTCCTCTGCTGACGGCATTCATCATGTCGCGGCATCTGACGGATCTCCAGCTTCTTTTGGTGTTGGCGGAGATGTGCGGCTTGTTTGCGGTTTGTGCCTTGCCGGCGGCGCTTGAGGCGGAGCTTTCGCGTGCAATTGATTCGGGCGCGATTCCGGCAACCTTTGGTTGGGCACGTTGCCCGTCCGAGGACGGTGCCGCCTCAAATTTGTGGCGGCGCGACGCTTTAGTTTTGGACGGAGATCTTGACCGTTTTTGTTCAGATGTTTGTGGGATGCGTTACGGCAAGCGATTTGTCGCGGTATCGCATCTCGTTCCACTGGGCGCCGCATCGCCTTTTGAGGTTGAGACGTATTTGTTGCTTGGGTTGCCACGCTCACTGGGAGGCGAAGGTTTTTGCGGCATAGAGCTCAATGTCGAAGTGGCGCTAAGCGCAAGTGCTCGGGCGATTGTAGGCAAGTCCCGCGTATATATCGACCTACTGTTGTCTTCGCCGGACGGAAAGCGGCAGGTGGCCATCGAATGTCAGGGGAAGGCCTCGCACGGGCGCGCGGGGGATGGCTTGCGTGACGCCGATCGTATGACGGCGCTTCAGGCCATGGGCTACGATGTATTTCTCCTGACACACGGACAGATATCCGATGAGGATAGATTCCGCGCGATTGTTAAGGCCGTATGCAGGTTGCTCGATGTTGAATATCGTGATAAAAGCTCGGATGAGCAAAGGGCCGAGGCATTACTCCGGGCTGAACTATTCGTTGACTGGTCAAAACTGGGAGAAATCGGCGAAAAGATGCCCGTTAGACACAAAACAGCTCGATCGTGGACGGCTGCGGAACTAAGTGAGTAGACTTTTGGCTTGATGGTGACCAGGCCGGTTTGCAACAAGCCATTTACCTGCGGCTTTATAAAGAAAAATGGATGGTCTGCTCGGCAAGTTCCAAAAAGTCTACTCACTTAGTTTTTGACGAGAAGCCGATGCCGAAGGCGGTCCTATTTCAGGGAGTTAACAAGTTTGTGAGGCACGAAAAAGGCCCGAACCAATACGGTCCGGGCCTTATCGAGCTAGAGATTGTCTCTCAGGCGGTTGGCTTAGCCAAAGTAGCGCTTGAGCAGGCCGGCGAAAGCCTTGCCGTGGCGAGCCTCGTCGCGAGCCATCTCGTGCACGGTGTCGTGGATAGCATCGAGGCCAGCGGCCTTGGCACGCTTGGCAAGATCGGTCTTGCCGGCGGTGGCGCCGTTCTCGGCCTCAACGCGCATCTCGAGGTTCTTCTTGGTGGAGTCGGTCACGACCTCGCCCAGGAGCTCAGCGAACTTGGCGGCGTGCTCGGCCTCCTCGTGGGCAGCCTTCTCCCAGTACAGGCCGATCTCGGGATAGCCCTCGCGATGAGCGACGCGAGCCATGGCCAAGTACATACCGACCTCAGAGCACTCGCCCTCAAAGTTGGCGCGCAGGTCGGCAACGATGTCCTCGGAGACGCCCTCCATCTTGGCGACGCCCACGACGTGCTCGGCAGCCCACTCGAGCTGGCCCTCCTCCTGCTTCAGGAAACGAGAACCGGGAACGCCGCACTGGGGGCACTTGAAGTCCTCGGGCAGCTGGTCGCCGTCGAACTCTTCCACATAACCGCAGACGGGGCAAACAAACTTCATGATTCGATCCTTTCGATCGATGGCGATGGGGCGCTTGTCCGGTCCCGTAAGGGCCCTCTCCGGACGTGCGTCTTGACGAGTTCTATTATCCATAAATGCAACCAAATGTGAAGCCTATTAGGAATGATTTTTAATAAAACAATTTTGAGATATGAAGATGTTGATTGATTAACGATTGGCAGGCCGTCTTTGACCACCGTTGAGTACAATCGGTCGAGCAAATGTTGACCAATCAACAAATGAGGGAGCCTCCTTTATGCATCTAGCCCGCCGCGCCTGGTGCCGAACATATCAGACGGTTTTTCGCATTGCATTGCCGATCCTGCCCTATACCGAGCCGCGTATTTTGGAGCATGCCGAGGATGTGCCCGCGGTGCTTCAAAAGCGCTCGATCCAGCGGGTTCTTATCGTGACGGATCCCGGTATTGCCCGTCTGGGGCTCACGGCGCCGCTCGAGACGGCGCTCGCGTCCAAGGGAATTGGCGTTACGGTCTATGCCGAAACGCGTGCGAACCCCACGGTCTCAAACGTGGAGGAAGCGGCGTCCCTGTATCGCGAGAGCGCCTGCCAGGCCATTATTGGCTTTGGCGGCGGCTCGGCCATGGACTGTGCCAAGGGCGTGGGCGCACGCATCGCACAGCCAAACAAGCCCATCAACAAGATGCGCGGCCTGCTGCGCGTTCATCGTCGCCTGCCGCTGCTCATCGCCGTTCCCACCACGGCAGGTACGGGTAGCGAGGTCACGCTCGCAGCGGTCATTACCGATGACGAGACGCACTACAAGTACCCCATTAACGACTTTGTGCTGATCCCGCGCTTTGCGGTACACGACCCCGAGTTTACACGTGGCCTGTCCGCCTCCATTACGGGGCAGACGGGTATGGATGCCCTGACGCATGCCGTCGAGGCCTTTATCGGCCGTAGCACCACGCCCTACACGCGCAAGATGGCGCGCCAGGCGGTGCAGCTCATCCACGACAATTTGCTCGAGGCCTATGAGCATGGCGACGACATGCGCGCTCGTCGCAATATGCTTTCGGCGGCGTATAAGGCGGGCGTTGCCTTTACGCGCTCCTATGTTGGATACGTTCATGCCATCGCGCACAGTCTGGGCGGCCGATACGGAATTCCGCACGGCTTGGCCAACGCCATCATCCTGCCGCATATGCTTCGCGCTTATGGTGACGCCGCCGCCCCCAAGCTTGCCGATCTTGCTCGCATGGCGGGCATTGCGCCGGCTACCGCGCAGGACAGTCTTGCGGCCGAGGCCTTTATCGATTGGGTCGACCGCATGAACGCCGCCTTGGAAATTCCCAAATACGTGACGGGCATTCGCCACTCCGACATTCCGCAGATGGCGGCGCATGCCGATGCCGAGGCCAATCCCCTGTACCCCGTTCCGCTTTTAATGGACCGTTTGGAGCTCGAGCATATGTACGAGGTCGTTGCGGGTGGTATGTTTGAAGACGAGAACTAGGAGGGCCCATGAACACCGAGGAAATCGCGCGCATCGTTGCCGATCAGCGCGCCTACTTTAAGACGCACGCCACGTTTGATGTCGATGCTCGACGTCGTGCGCTCGTGAGTTTACGCGATGCGGTGCGGGCCCACGAGGCCGATATTGCCCATGCGCTCAAGACCGATTTGGGTAAGTCACATGACGAGGCGTATATGTGCGAGATCGGCACCTCGCTTTCCGAGATTCGACATCAGATTGCGCATGTGGCCCGATGGAGCCGTGCCCACTTGCGCCCGTGCGACCTCGCCAATGCTATTAGTGTGTGCAAGACGCAGTCCGTGCCCTATGGCGTCACACTCATCATGGCTCCGTGGAACTACCCGTTTTTGCTGACGCTCGAGCCGCTCGCTGGCGCTCTTGCCGCGGGCAACACCGTGGTCATCAAGCCGAGTGCCTATGCTCCGGCATCGAGCGCAGTGCTCAAGCAAATCTGCGAAGAAGCGTTTGATTCGCGCCTGGTGGCAGTTGTCGAAGGCGGGCGCGCCGAGAACGAAGCGCTGCTCGACGAGTGCTGGGACAAGATTTTCTTTACCGGTAGCGTTCCGGTCGGCAAGCTCGTTATGGAGCGTGCAAGTAAAAACCTTACGCCCGTGACGCTTGAGCTGGGCGGAAAGAGTCCCTGCATCGTGGATGCGACGGCTAACTTGAAGGTCGCGGCACGCCGTATCGCCTTTGGTAAATGGCTCAACGTGGGGCAGACCTGCGTGGCGCCCGACTACCTGCTGGTCGATACGCGCGTGCACGACGAGCTGCTGGGTCTCATCAAGGAGGAGGCCCGCCGTATGTTTGGAGAGCATCCGCTCGATAACGAGGATTACGGGCATATCGTCAACGCCAAGCATTTTGCGCGCGTGCGCGGGCTGATCGATCCCGATAAGGTCGTGCTTGGAGGCGCCGCGCGCGAGGCTTCGCTCAAGATCGAGCCGACGATTTTGGACGGCGTGTCCCCCGATGACGCCGTGATGCAAGAGGAGATTTTCGGCCCCATCTTGCCGGTGCTGTCGTTTGAGAGCCTAGACGAGGCCGAGACGTTTATTACGGATCGTCCGACGCCGCTGGCCCTGTATATCTTTAGCCAAGACCGTGAGGTTCAGCAGCGCTTTGTGCGTTACGTGTCCTTTGGTGGTGGCTGTGTTAATGACACCATTATGCATTTGGCCACGAGCCATATGGGCTTTGGCGGCATGGGGGCGAGCGGTATGGGACAGTACCATGGACGCGAGAGCTTCGATACGTTTAGCCACAAGAAGAGCATCGTGAACAAGGCAACGTGGCTGGACGTGCCGTTTCGCTATGCCCCTTACGCAAGCTGGAAGCACAAGTTCGTGCGCATGTTTGTGCATTAGAATCAGATAACATAGGGATAAACAAAGTGGCCGCCCCCGCGTAAGCGAAGACGGCCATTTCTCACGATGAAAACGTGTATCGGAGTTGGCAAGACCCGCTGCCACGGGTGCCATCCGTGTTCCTATCTTATCTGCAAGCGTTCCGTTGTGCAAGCGTTGCGGCAAACGATTGAAAGACGCAGACAGGATGAATTTGTGTCCGCACGGGCCCGTAGACTTCTCAACTACGTTGTGGATGCTCGCTAATCGGTAATGGAGGCGCACGTGTTTGATGACGATGACCTGTTCGATCTGACAGACGATCCGTTTGAGTGGGATTTGCTGCTCGATGACGATGAGTTGGAGCAGGACCGCAAAAAGCAAAAGGATAAGAACGCCCGGGGTAAAGGTTCGAATAAAAAGGACAAGCGCCGCCGAGGTCTGTTCGGTGGGCTCTTTGGGTAATTGTCGCATCGCTGCGTCTGTATACTAGACAGGTCTTATACGCGTTGCGAAATGAGGACAGAGACGATGATGTGGTTTACCGCCGACCTGCACCTGGGCGATACGAATATCCTGCACGACATGGATCGACCGTTTGACTCGGTCGAGGAGATGAACCGCCGTGTCATCGATGCCATCAACGAGTGCGTGGCTGTGGACGACCGCCTTTATGTCCTGGGAGACTTTACGTATCGATTGCCCCTGGCGGAAGC
Source organism: uncultured Collinsella sp. (assembly GCA_902388345.1). Classification (GTDB taxonomy): domain Bacteria; phylum Actinomycetota; class Coriobacteriia; order Coriobacteriales; family Coriobacteriaceae; genus Collinsella. The sequence continues at coordinate 11,288 of CABMOY010000031.1, read as the reverse complement.
GGTGCGCCTGCGCGAGCGCATCGAATGTCAGAACGTAACGCTCATCTGCGGTAACCATGACGGCGACTGGGAAGATCCAGACGCGCCGCACATTTGGGATGAGGTGCGCGATTATCTGGAGGTCGCCCCCGGTTACGCTAAGGGCCATCGCCTGGTAATGAGCCATTACCCCATGCTCAGCTGGAACGGCAAGGCGCGTGGCGCCATCATGTTGCACGGGCACATTCACAGCAGGGGAGACCGCACCAACGCGCGCAACCGCGATCGCGAGCGCCCCATCTTTCGCTATGATGTCGGCCTCGATGCCAACGAGTACAAGCCCGTAAGCCGTGACCAAATCCTAGGCTTCTTTGGACTGTAGCTGTAAGTGCAGGTAGAATGAACGCGCCGCGCGGATGGTCTGTGCGGCGCGTTTCAGTAGGAGCGATGAATCCATGAGGGCTATCCAGCGCATTAACCATAACGCTGCCATCTGCGAAGACGGCGCGGGGCGTCAGCTTATCGCGCTGGGCCGCGGTATCGGCTTTGGCGATATGCCGCATGAGGTCGACCTGGATGTCATCACGCGTACCTTTTACGGCATCGATTCAAAGTACCTGGCGTTTATCGATGAGGTCGATCCCGAGGTGCTGGAGTTTTCTGCTCAGCTGGCCGATATCGCGACCGGACAGCTTTCGTACGAATTGAGTCCTAACCTTCCCATTACATTGGCAGACCATATTCAGTTTGCCATTAAGCGCGCCCGCGAACACATGGTGGTGTCGTTGCCGCTTGAGCGCGATCTTGAGCAGCTGCATCCCATCGAATACCGCTTGGGCGAGCTGGCTGTTCGCGGTATCCAGAAGAGCTTTCATGTGCGCATGCCCCGAAGCGAGGCCGCGGGCATTGCCATGTCGATTGTCAACGCATCGGTTAAGCCGAGCGAGCGGCGCGTGCTTGCCGAGCAGCACGAGGAGCGACTGCTCGATATGACGGTCGCGATTATTCAAGAAGAGTTGGGTGTGACGGTCGATCGCTCGTCGTTCGCCTTTGCCCGCTTTGCCACTCATGTGCGCTATCTGCTCGACCGCGTGGCAAAGAAAGAGCCGATCGATACCGAGAACTCCGGTCTTTACGACGTGCTCGTGGAGCAGTATCCGGCGGCATCGCGTTGCGCTCACCGTGTCGACGATCTGATTCAAGAGACCTTTGGCGAGCCATTGGCCCAAGAGGAGCTCGTCTATCTGATCATGCATGTGAATCGCGTGGCTTCTGTCCACTCGGATAAATAGGCTCTCTGGTATTTCCTTTCCGTCATGGCGACCGTTCGCGGGTCGTTTGCTACCGTTCGTCGGTAATCTGAGCCGCAACGAACGCATCTGCCGCATATACTCGCCGTGTGTTGGGTGTTACTCACGGCGCAGCTCCGAGAGGCACTACCGATTCTGCCGAGACCATAATTGGGTCTCTGTCGGTTGTGCGCGGGGCTTTTTTCATGTCGATCCACCCGGGAATCACATGCAAATCAATCTCTTGCCAACTGGTATCGCGCGCTGCGCAGGCGCGAGCGGAATCGTGCGTCTTGGTGCCGTGAAGTCCCACGGCCTTTAGTTGGAAGAGAAGGGATTCGACATGACTGTCGATAACAAGAAGATTGCCGAGGACGTGCTCGCTGCCGTCGGCGGCGCCTCCAATGTGACGAACGCGACGCACTGCATGACCCGCTTGCGTCTGAACCTCAAAGATCAGTCCATTCCCAATGATAATGAAGTTAAGAAGATCAAGGGTGTGTTGGGCGCACAGTGGTCTGGCGGCCAGTATCAGGTCATCATTGGCCAGAACGTGCCGAAGGTCTATGACGCCGCCATTGCGCTGGGCGTCAAGGGCGAAGGCTCCATTGACGAGAACCTCGATGACGGCACCAAGGAGCCACTGACGGTCAAGACTGCGGGCAAGAAGGCCCTTAACTACCTGTCCAAGACAATGTGCATGACGATCCCCATTATCATGGGCGCCGCCATGTTCCGCACACTTGCCGTACTTTGCGGCGACGGCATGCTCGGTATCTGGTCTGCAGATTCTGACATCTACAACTTCTTCTACAACTGGATTTACAACGCCGGCTATTATTTCCTCCCTGTCTATCTGGGTTGGGCTGCCGCAAAGCAGCTCGGCTGCAGCCAGCCGCTCGGCATGATGCTCGGCGGCGTGCTCATTGCCCCCGAGTTCATGACGTTGGTCAACGCCGCTGCGGATTCTGGTGCTACGACCACGATGGTTTACGGCGTGCTCCCGGCTCAGCTGAACAACTATTCTGCGACCGTGCTTCCCATGCTGCTGTCTATGCCGGTGCTGATGGTCGTCGAGAAGTTCATGAAGAAGATCATCCCCGACATGCTCTCCACGGTGTTTGTGCCCGTGTGCACCATGGCTGTGATGACCCCCGTTTCCCTGTGCGCCCTAGCTCCGATTGGTTCCATTCTGGGCGACCTGGTCGGCAACTTTATGTTCGGCCTCGGAAACGCTGGCGGCATCGTCACGATCCTCTCCCTCGTCGCCATTGCCGCGCTTTGGGAGTTCCTGGTTATGACCGGTATGCACCAGGTTCTGATTGCCCTCGGCATTGTGCAGGTGCTCACCTCAGGGTCTGACTCCTGCGTTATGGTCGCGGGTGCTATCGCTCAGTTCGCCACGTGGGGCATGGCCTTCGGTGCCTTCCTGCGCCTTAAGGAGGTCGACGAAAAGGGCGCTATGCTTGGTTTCTCGCTCTCCGGCATTGTCGGTGGCGTGACGGAGCCCGCGCTGTATGGCTGCGGCTTTAAGTATACTCGCTGCCTGGGTGCCATGGTCGCGGGCGGCGCTATCGGCGGCCTGATCGCGGCTCTCACTAATGTGACCACGTATGTTTTGGGCGCAACTAATATCCTAGGTATTACAGGTTATGTTGCAGGCGGAACTGCTAATCTCGTATGGGGCTGCGTTGCATCGGGCACTGCATTTGTTGCCGCCGCTGCCATCGCCTACTTCTTTGGCTTTACCAAGGAGCAGCTCGACGAAGACGCTGCTGCCGCCAAAGCCTAAAGCATCCGTTCGGTAGGACAATTATCTGGGGCACTTGGCTGCGCTTCAAGTGTCCCTTTCCGTAGATGGGGGTCAATATGAAGCAATTGCTCATTCGTGCCGACGATATCGGTTATTCGTATGCCGTTAACCTGGGGATTGCCCGCAGTATCAATGAGGGCCTGGTGCGCTCGGCGGGACTTATGCCCAATATGCCCGAGGCCGAGCGTGGCTGGTCGCTCGTGGCGGATGTCGGCATTGCGGTGGGTCAGCACACCAACGTGTGCCTGGGCAAGCCGTGTGCCGACCCGGCGCTCATTCCGAGCATGCTCAACGAGAACGGCGAGTTCCATAGCAGCCGTACCTTCCGCGATCATTTTAAGCGCGGCGAGGAGTTGATAGACTTCGACGAGGCCTGCATCGAGATCCGCGCGCAGCATGACCGCTTTGTCGAGATCGTGGGCCGCGAGCCCGATTACTTTGAGGCCCATGCCGTCATGAGCAAAAACCTTAACCGAGCGATCTCGGCGGTTGCTCAGGAGCTGGGCCTTAAGGAGCAAAAGGCGAGCTTCGACCCCGCGGCTGTGGTGCATTGCGGAGATACTGATCTGCGCATGGTGATGCGCTCGATGGAGCCGGGCTACGAGCCCAAAGAGGCAATCATGCAGACGGTTCGCGAGATGGTGGACGGCGAGACGGTCGTCTTTGTGTGCCATCCGGGCTATCTCGATCGTTTTATCTTGGAGAACAGCTCGCTCACGACCGACCGCACCAAGGAAGTCGATGCGCTGATTGATCCCGAGCTTCGCACTTGGCTTGAGTCTCAACCTGATCTTCGCCTGATCGACTACCGCGACCTGTAAGGACCCAAGTCACCACAAAGGGGACAGTCGCCTTTGTGGTGGTTCTGGCGCCGTTGCCATTATGGCGGCGGCGTCTTTTTTGTCCGTGCGGCGCGGTAGAGTGTAGGCGGTTGAAATTTGCGTCCATCGAGGAGCTGCCATGAACGAGATCAAGTGCCCGCATTGCGGCGAAGTTTTTAAGGTCGATGCGTCCGGTTATGCGGATATCGTCAAGCAGGTGCGCGATGCCGAGTTCTCGCGCGACCTGGATGAGCGCGTGAAGGCGGTCCAGCGCGAGGGCGAGCAGGCACTGGAGCTTGAGCGCTCGCGCTCGACGGCTGCTTTGCAAAAGGCAGAGTCTCAGCGCGACGCTCAGCTTGTCGAGCAGAAGAATGCTGCAGCTCAGCAGCTGGCGCAAGAGGTTGCCAAGCGCGACGCTGAGCTTGCCGAGCTGCGCGCCAAGCTCGAAGGCGCTGCCGCAGAGCGCGAGAGTGCAAGTCAGCGCGCGGCGGTTGAGGCCCGTTCCGATGCTCAAAAGGAGAATGCCGAGCTTCAGCGCGAGATCGACAATTTACGTGCGCAGTTGGAGCGCAAAGATGATGAAGCCAGGCTTGCCGAGGCGGCGGCACGCAATGCTGCTCAAAACGACCTGTCCGCGCGCGACGCTCAGATTGCCGAGCTGCAGGCCAGGCTCGCCGCGGCGGACAAGGCCCAGGAGATGGCGCTTGCCGCTGCCGCGGCAGAGTCGCAGCGTGAGCTCGATGCCGCTCGCAGCGAGGCCGAGCGCGCGCTTACTGACTATCGCGCGAAGGTGCAAGAGAAGTTTTCCGCCGCAAGGGCTCAGTCTGAGCAGGAGGCCGAGGGTCTGCGTGCGAAGCTGCGCGAGCAGGAGCTGATGGCAAAAATGAGCCTGTCTGAGGCGGTCGCCGCGGCGGAGCGTGAGCGTGATGAGGCGCGTGCCAAACTGACGAGCGAGCTGGCAGTGCGCGATTCGCGCGAGGAACAGGCCAAGGCGGCACACGAGCTCGAGCTTGCGCAGGCCAAACGTGCGAGCGATGATCTGATTCGCTACAAGGATGAAGAGATCGAGCGCCTTAAGGATATGAAGGTTCGCCTGTCCACCAAGATGGTGGGCGAGTCGCTCGAGCAGCACTGCGAGACCGAGTTCAACCGTCTGCGCATGACGGCGTTTCCCAATGCGTACTTCGAGAAAGATAACGATGCGTCCGAGGGCACCAAGGGCGACTTTATCTTCCGCGAGTGCGACGCGAGCGGCAACGAGGTCATCTCAATTATGTTCGAGATGAAAAACGAGAATGACGAGACCGCGACCAAGCATAAAAACGAGGACTTCTTTAAGAAACTCGATCACGATCGTCGCCAGAAAAGCTGTGAGTACGCGGTGCTCTGCACGCTGCTCGAGCCCGAGAGCGAGCTCTACAACGCGGGAATCGTGGACGTGAGCTATCGCTACGAGAAGATGTATGTGATTCGCCCGCAGTTCTTCATTCCCATCATTACGCTGCTGCGCAATGCCGCCATGGGTTCGCTTCGCTATAAGCAGGAGCTGGCGGAGTACAAGCAGCAGAATATCGATGTCACGAACTTCGAAGCCAAGATGGAGAAGTTCAAGAACGATTTCGGCCGCAACTACGAGATCGCGAGCCGCAAGTTCCAAACGGCAATCGATGAGATCGACAAGACGATTAGCCATCTGCAGAAAACCAAGGAGGCGTTGCTGTCCTCCGAGAACAATCTGCGCCTTGCCAACAAGAAAGCCGACGATCTTACCATTCGCAAGCTCACGTGGGGCAACAAGACCATGAAAGCAGCGTTTGACGAGGCGCGCGGGGCCGCGACAGAGACGAACGATGAGCCAGCCGAGGCGGATTCATATGAGATCGAGGATGCCGAGTAGGGGATAGCGTATCGCGCAAAAAGCGGGGCCGCTGGCGATGTTGCCAGCGGCCCCGCATCGTTTCGTTCCATTGCGCCCGGCTAGTCTTTGAGCAGGTCCTCGATAAAGCCGACGCGGTAGTTTTTGAAGATGACCTCGCCGCCGTCTTGCGTGGCGTCCAGATCGACATCGCCCATGATGCCAAAGTCGTGATCGCCATCCTCGTCGGCAAAGATCTGGTGCACGTGCCATACGTGCGCGGTCTTCTCGTCGGACTCGTCGATGGAAAACATCGCGGCGCTGCGGGCATCTCCGTCGGTGAGGATTTCCTCGTGCTGCTCATGGTAGGCATCGAGCGCCTTTTGCCAGCGAATTTCGCTCATGCCCCAGTCGTCGTCGAGCTCGCCCAGGTCGCGAACATGCTCGCGGGCGGCAAGGGTCACGCGGCGGAAGAGCGCGTTGCGCACCAACAGCGTGCAGCCACGGCGGTCTGCCACGACTTCGTCGATGCCCTGCGGCGGTGCGGCGTCGAGGGCTGCCGGGTTGCCGGCGTTCTCCCACTCGTCCACCAGGCTCGAGTCCACCGAGCGCACCACAAAGCCGAGCCACGAAATGATGTCACGCAAGCGCTCATCGCGCTTCTCGAAGGGTACGGTGCGATCGAGGGAACGGTAGGCCTCGGCTAGGTAGCGCAGCAGAATGCCCTCGGAGCGGGCGATGCCGAGCTTTTGGATATAGCCCTTAAAGTCGCTCGCGCTCTCCAACATGTCGCGCAGGACGCTCTTGGGCGAGAGCTGGTAGTCGTTGGCCCAAGGTACTTCCTGGCAGTACTTGTCGAAGGCGGCATCGAGCAAGTCCTCGAGCGGCTTTTCGTAGGTGACGTCCTGGATGCGCTCCAGGCGTTCCTCATATTCGACGCCGTCAGCCTTCATTTCTGCCATCGCTCGGTCGCGCGCGGCGCGCTCCTGTGCGCGCAATACCTGCTTGGGGTCCTCGAGCGTAGCCTCGACCATCGAGATGAGGTCCATGGTATAGGTCTCGCTCTCGGGATCGAGCAGCTCCAGCGCGGCAAGCAAAAACGGCGAGAGCGGCTGGTCGAGCGCAAAGTCCTCGGGCAGATCGACCGTCAGCGCATAGTCGATGTCCGGCGCGGCGTCAGTCGGGGCGTCGGGCGCGGGCGGCACCTCGGTGCGAACGACGACGCCGGAATCGATGAGCGTGGCGAAGATTTCGTCGGCGCGAACCTCGAGCTTGGCCTTTTCCTCGGGGGCCTGCAAGCTCGTCTCGATGAGGTCGTGCACGCGGGCGCGAGCGTCGCCGCCCTGCTCGACCACGCTAATCACCATGGAGTGTGTGATGCGAAGGCGTGGCTTGAGCGTTTCGGGCTGCGTCTCGATCAGGCGCTCAAAGGTCTGCTTGTTCCAGGTGACAAAGCCCTCGGGGGCCTTTTTCTTTTTAATCTTACGGAGCTTTTTGGGGTCGTCGCCTGCCTTGGCCATAAGCTTGGCGTTCTCGATCTCGTGCTCCGGGGCCTCGGCGATGACCATGCCCTCGGTATCGAAGCCCGAGCGCCCGGCGCGACCAGCGATCTGATGGAACTCACGGGCGCGCAGACGACGCATCTTGTAGCCATCGAACTTGGTGAGCGCGGTGAGCACCACGGTGTGGATGGGTACGTTGATGCCGACGCCGAGCGTATCGGTACCGCAGATGACGGGCAGCAGGCCCTGCTGCGCCAAGCGCTCGACCAGCAGACGATAGCGCGGCAACATGCCAGCATGGTGCACGCCGACGCCGCAGCCAAGCAAGCGCTTGAGGATCTTGCCGAAGGCCGTTGAGAAGCTCGTGCCCTTGGCCGCCTCCTTAATGGCTTCGCGCTGCTCCTTGCTGGCGATACCAAAATTGGCGAGGGATTGCGCCGTCGCAAGGGCGGCATCCTGGCTAAAGTGCACGATATAGAGCGGGGCCTCTCCGCGGCGCATCGCGAGCTCGACGGTGCCCTCGAGGGAGGTCGTCACGTAGTCGTAGCTCAGCGGCACGGGGCGCGGGGCGTCGACAACCAGGTCACATGTGGCGCCGGTGTGCTCCTCGAGCGAGGCGGCGATGGCAGTGACATCGCCGAGCGTGGCGCTCATGAGCATGAATTGCGTGTGGGGCAAGGTGAGCAGCGGCACCTGCCAGGCCCAACCGCGATCGGGGTCGGCAAAGTAGTGGAACTCGTCCATGGCGACGCAGCCAACATCGGCGTCTTCGCCCTCGCGCAGTGCGTCGTTGGCAAGGATCTCTGCCGTGCAGCAGATGACGGGCGCCTTGGTGTTGATATGCGTGTCGCCGGTGATCATGCCGACGTTATCGCGGCCGAGCACCTGCACAAGGTCGAAAAACTTCTCGCTGACCAAAGCCTTGATAGGAGCCGTGTAGTAGCAGCGCTTGCCCTGCGCCATGCCCATAAAGAGCATGCCCAGCGCGACAAGCGACTTGCCCGATCCGGTCGGTGTTCCCAAAATGACATGGTCACCGGCGGCTAGATCCATGAGGGCCTCTTCCTGGTGGCCCCACAGCTCAATACCGCGGTCGCTTGTCCATTCAAAGAAGCGTTCGAAGGCCTGATCGGGCGTGAGCCATGGTTCGGGCTCGCTGCCGTCCTCGGGCTCCCACCAGGTGGGGGAGAGCGCGCCGAGCGAGCCGAACTCGGCTTCGGTTCCCGTGCCGCCCGAGAATGAGCTGGCGGCGCCAGTGCCGGAGACGGTGCTGGCGGCGATATCTGTCGTGGTCTGTGCCATGTGTTTGCTTTCTCTCGCGATTGTCCGCCAACTATTATGGCGTAGCGTCGCATCGATGCGTTCGCAGGCAAGAAAATGCAGGAAATGGGCGTTCTGCCCAGCTGTTTGGGGCGGCCGCTAACTAAGTGAGTAGACTTTTTGCGATATCGCGAGCACGTGGCTTTTGCGCAAGGGTTCTACCTGCGGTTTTAGTTTTTGCTATGCGGGTTGTGCTTGGCTATTGCTAAAAAGTCTACTCACTTAGGTTTGAGAACCGTTCGCTGGCGCTTATTTGCGCTTGTTTGCCGATGCCGCGACCATCAGAAGCCCCTAGGACTCCTGCGGTAAGCGCTTCTTGCCCTTGCGGGCGCGGTTTCTAAAGTTCTCGACGGCTTCTTCCATGCCCAGAGGCACATAGGTGAGCTCATCGAGGTTATCGGGCAGGTAGCAGGCAAGACTTTGCTCCTGCATGCGACCCTCTGTGAGCTGTTCGTCGGTGGGTTGCGCGCCGGGTGTGGCGCAAATGCCATAGACGACGGCGCCCATATCGCGGGTGCGCTGCTCGTATTCGGTCTCGGGGTGCTCGGGATGGTCGCGACGGACGTCGTCACTTGCCCACAGCGTGTCGTAGCCGGCCGCGGCAAACTGCCCCAGGGCGTAGTCGCGTAGTGGCTTGCTGTCGGTGCGCAGCGTGACGGTGGCGCCGGCTGCAAAGAGCGGGCGGTAGAGCATCAAATGGTCGACATGGACGAGTCGTTTTTTGGCGTATTTGGCCTTGGGCTGCGGCGTGGGAAAGTTGATGGTGATGGCATCGAGCTCGCCTGCGGCAAACAGCTGCGGCAGCGATGCAGCGCCTCGGGGCAGGACGAGTGCGTTGGTCAGTTCCTGCTCGCAGATTTTCTGCGCGGCATAGGCGATGCAGATGGGCTCCTGGTCCATACCGATAAAGAGCGTGTTTGGCTCGTTGACCGCGCGCTCTACAAGGTAGGTTCCCTTGCCGCAGCCAAGATCCAGGTGCAGGTGTTCGAAAGGCTTGCTGCCAACTGGCGCGCAAGCCGCGCGCCAATCTCCGACATAGGCCTCGGGGTTCGTCTCAATCGCATCGGCGTAGCGCTCCAGGCGCTCCTCGAGTACAAAGTTCTTAGGCGTGCGAACGTGGACGGCTCCCATGAGGCTCCTTGGTCATAAATGCGAAACGCATGGCTGCGCGTTTCGGCAATGCGTTGGAAGAAGGTGGGCATGGTTTGCCCGAAAGATGCGGTGCGGCTCGGCGGCGAGTCGCCGATACCTACAGGCGCTTGAGAATCACATAGCGGTTGAGCTCACCGCTGCGACCGTCGGCATGGAAACGCTCGAGCTCGCGCACGGGGACCTCGCCGCTCTTGTAGAACGTACGGACGCCGCGCACCAGGTCGGTGATCTGCTGATCGTCAAAGTGATGACAATAGCGGTAGGCGTGGCGGTCGTTTTGCCAGCCAATGAGGTGGTCGCCGGCCTCGAACTGTGCGGAATCGTATCCCTCAAACGGTGGGGCGAGCTCGGCGCGGGCCTCGGCGCGAACGGCCTTGCGCGCCATGCGCTCGTCGTTCATAAACTCCCAAAAGCTGATGGCGATAATGCCGCCCGGGCGCGTCTGGCGTACCAGGGCGTCGAGCACGCGTACGCGGTACTCGCACGACGGCACGTGGTGCATAAAGCCAAAGCAGACCGAGATGTCGGCGAGCGGGGCGTCAAAGAGCGTATCGGGCGTCTCGGCGGGGTTGAGCCTCATGAGGGCGTCGAGCACATCGAGTTCCTGGAAGTGCAGGTTGGGAATGCGCAGCGCGTGGCCATGTGCATCGATGGCCAGGTCTTGGCACGAGTCGACGCCATAGAACTCGAAGGGGCAGCTGGCGTCTGCCGAGGGGTTTGCGCCGTCGACGCCCTTGGCGGCAAGTGTGCCGCCGGCGGCAAAGTTCTCGAATCGCATATTGCCGCAGGCGAGATCGAAGACGCGGACGGGATGCTCGATCGTGGCGACGTCGAGCTGTTCGAGCGCGATGTCCATGGTGCGCACCCAGCCGGGCCACGGGGCCTGGCGCGTATCGGAAAAGGAGGCGGAGTGCTCGCGATAGAACGTATTGTTGAGCTGGATGAGCGATGAGGCGAAATCGCGGTTCACGGCGCGGAACTCCCTCCGTTGGCGGTGCGGAATAAACAGTACGACCATACTACCGTTTACGCCGCAACGGGGACAACCAAGCTACGGGTCATTGCTTTGTTTGGACACATTTCCGCAGCTCATATGCACCCGCAACCGCCGGTTGTCAAAAATCTCACTAGAATAGGTGGCATGCTTTTGGCGGTGGCGGATAGATTTTTAACTGTGCAAGGCGCCTTAAGAAGAAAAACGGTCCGGCGGCACGGCTGGCATCACATAGGAGGAACCATGAATGTAGAAACTGCGCAGCGGCTCGCCGACCTTCGTCGCAGCAAGGGTTTTAGCCAAGAAGGGCTCGCGCGAAAGCTGGGGCTGTCGCGCCAGGCGGTCAGTAAATGGGAGCGCGCGGAGAGTTCGCCCGATACCGAGAACCTGATCTCGCTCGCAAAACTCTATGGCGTGAGTTTGGACGAGCTCCTCAATCCGAGTGACGAGATCGAGGACGATATCGAGTTTGAGAACGAGGACCGCGCTCGTCAGCGCGAGGCCGAGGCGGCAGAGCGTGCTCGCACCCATGAGGCGGCGGCGCGCGCTACCGAGGCGGCAAC
>CABMOY010000030.1 GCA_902388345.1 uncultured Collinsella sp. | reverse complement strand
ACAGGAGGCCACTTAATGTGGCCTCCGTCGTGAGCAGGACTGTAGAGCAGGAAACTTCATCAGTGCCCGCCCCACGGGAAACCGGCGGGATAGACCAGTTCAGATGGGGCTTTGATGCATGGGTGGTCTGTTGTTGTGCAAATGGGTATCATATTGTGGTTATCGCATCAACTCTGTGATGCATGTTTGTACGTTCCCGACGGTCGGTTTGCCAGAAGCGCCCCGTCGGTTGTTCCAGACCCGTTTCGAAGAAAGGAAACCACACTAACCTATGGCAGCTAAAAAATCATCTCCCTTGAAGATCATCCCGCTTGGCGGCCTTGACGGCATCGGCAAGAACATGACGGTCTTCGAGTGCGGCGACGACATGGTGCTCGTCGACGCCGGTCTCATGTTCCCGGATGACTCCCAGCCCGGTATCGACCTGGTGCTTCCCGACTACACCTATGTTCTGGAGAACGAGGAGAAGCTCCGAGGTATCGTCGTCACTCACGGCCACGAGGACCACACCGGTTCGCTTCCGTATCTGCTGCAGGACCTCAACAACAAGGTTCCCATCTTTTCGAGCAAGCTGACGCTTGGCTTTATCGAGGGCAAGCTCTCCGAGTTCCGCATCCGCGCACCCAAGTTCCGCGAGGTCAAGGGCGGCAGCCATGTCAACCTCGGCGGCATCTCGCTCGACTTCTTCTCGATGACGCACTCCATCCCCGGCGCTCTGGGCGTGTTCATCCGCACCAATCAGGGCACCGTTATGCACACCGGCGACTTTAAGCTCGACCAGACGCCCATCGATGGCGTCACGCCCGACTATGCCGCTATCAGCCGCTTTGCCAAGCAGGGCATCGACCTGCTGCTTTCCGACTCCACCAATGCCACGGTTCCCGGCTTTACCAAGTCCGAGGCCGAGGTTGGTCCCAACCTGCTGCACGCCATCAAGAACGCCCCGGGTCGCGTGTTCGTCGCATCGTTCTCGAGCCACATCCATCGTTTGCAGCAGATCTGCGATGCCGCCCGCAAGTGCGGCCGTAAGGTCGTTGTGACCGGTCGCTCCATGCTCACGAACACCCGCGTGGCGCGCGAGCTCGGTTATCTCAACATCGATGATGCCGATATCATCGATGCCTTCGATATTGATAACCTGCCTGACGACAAGATCGTCGTCATGTGCACTGGTTCGCAGGGCGAGCCGCTGTCGGCCCTGTCCCGTATGGCCAATGGAGAGCACAAGACGCTCTCCATCCACGAGGGCGATACCGTTATCCTTTCGGCAACTCCCGTTCCTGGCAACGAGAAGGCCGTCCAGCAGGTCGTCAACAGCCTGACCAAGCTCGGCTGCGACGTGTGGGATAAGAACCGCGCTCTCGTCCACGTCTCGGGTCACGGTAGCCAGGAGGAGCTCAAGCTCCTGATGGCCATGGCCAAGCCCACGTACTTTATGCCGGTTCACGGTGAGGCCGTGCATCTGCGCGCCCATGCCCAGCTGGCCCGCAAGATGGGCATCAAGGACGATCATATCTTTATCCTCGATAACGGCGACACGCTCGAGATGCGCGGTGGTATCGTCAAGCGCGGTACGCCCGTCGAGTCCGGCGTCGTCTATGTCGACGGTCTGCGCATCGGTGACACCGATCCCATCGTTCTGCGCGATCGCCAAAAGCTCGCCAACGACGGTATGGTCACGGCCGTTGCCATCGTCTCGCTCAAACACAAGAAGATCGAGGCTATCGAGTTCTCGGGCCGCGGTGTTTCGTTTGCTATCGACGACCAGTTCTCCGAGGATGCCTCCGCAGCCATCATGAAGACGATCGAGAAGGGCAAGTTTAGCTTTACCAGCAGCGGCTCCGATGCCATTCGCAAGGCCGTGCGCGATTCGCTCTCCAACTTTATCTGGAGCCGTACGCGCACCCGTCCGATGATCATTCCGGTCGTCATGGAGGTTTAGTTTGGCGCGCGGATCTGCACAAAACGCCAAAGGCAATAAAGCCAACAATCAACCGGCATCTGCTAAGGGTGCCGGTTCCCATCTCCGTGCCAATAAGGGTCACGAGGCGGAGTTCGATGAGTTCGAGCCCCTGGTCGAGCCTTCGGCCAATCGCGATATTGCCGGCGTGGTCATTGCCGTTTTGGCGATTGCATCCTTCATTGCCGTGATTTCGCCAGCAACGGCGCCCGTGACGGCTGCTGTCGCCGGTTTCTATCACCTCGGCTTTGGCCTGGGCGCCTACGTGTTGCCGATCGTCATCTTGCTGTTTGCCGCCACGCTCTTTTTGGGTGAGGACTCGCCGCTCAACATTCGCTCGGTTGCGGGTGGCGCCGTGGTCTTTATCGCCGTCGTCTCCATTCTTTCGCTGATGGTGCCGGGCACGAGCGATTCGTGCGACCTTATGTTTACGCCGCAGAACCTTTCCGTGTCGGGCGGCTACATTGGCGCCTTTATCGCAAGTGCCTTGCAAAACGCCCTGGGTAAACCTATCGCCATGGTTGTCTTGCTGGGGCTTGTCGTCGTTGGTTTGGTCATTATCGGCTTTTCGGTGGGTGGCGTTTTGCGCTCCGCACGCGATCGTGCGGCAGATTTTGCCGAACGCCGTCGTGCCGATGTCAACGCCAGCCCGTGGGGCGATGAAGAGGCCCTGTCTGTTCCCGGCGTCGCTCGTCCGCACCTGAGCATTCTGCGCCAGAAGGGGACTGACGCCGCGGTGACCACGGTCATGGGTGGCGATGTCGACCCGGTTTTGGATGACGACGAGGACGATGACCCGTTTGTCGACGTATCCGAGTCGGTTGAAGCCGAGCGGGCCAAGACCACGCTGCTGCCGCGTCGCCATGCCAAGAAGGGCAAGGCTGCGCTTAAGCTCAATACGAGTGAGCCCGACCCGTCTTGGTCCGATAGCGAGATTGAGCTCACCGAGGGCGATGACGAGGACGACGAGGGTCCGATTGAGACCGCAAAGACAACTTTGCTACCGCGTCGCCATGCAAAGCGCGGCCAGGTAACCGGCCAGCTTTCGATGGAAGACGACTCCGATAAGATCGACGAGTCCGAGCCGCCGTTTGTCGTGAATCCCGTCTCGGCCGCACCTCAGATTCCCGACTTCCTGAAGCATCCCAAGGTTGCCGGTGCGCCTGCCACGAGTGCTATCGAATCGGCTGCGGCTCGTGATGGGGGAGTGGACGACGGCGCCGCAGATAACGAGGGCGAAGAAGAGGACGGACTCAAGCTTCCGCCGCTCGAAATCCTGCATGCCAACCCGCAGTCGGCTTCCGCCGCGTCTTCGGACAAGGAGCTGGAGCAGACCGCTGAGTCACTGCAATCCACCTTGCTTGAGTTTGGCCGCAGTGCCCGCGTGGTCGGCTGGATCGCCGGCCCCACGGTGACGACCTTTAAACTGCAGCCCGGTGAGGGCGAGCGCGTGAGCAAGATCTCGAGCCTCGAGGACGATATTGCGCTTTCGCTTGCCGCCCAGTCGGTGCGCATCTTCGCGCCGATCCCCGGCACCTCTCTCGTTGGTATCGAGATTCCCAACCGCAAGCGCCAGAACGTCAATCTGGGCGACGTGCTGCCCTATGTGAAGGGCGGTCCGCTCGAGCTCGCCATCGGCCGCGACGCCGAGGGCACGCCGGTTGTCGCCGACCTCGCCAAGATGCCTCACCTGTTGATTGCCGGTACGACCGGTTCTGGTAAGTCGGTGATGATCAACTCCATCATCACGACCTTGCTCATGCGCGCCCTTCCCGAGGACGTTCGCCTGATTATGGTCGACCCCAAGCGCGTCGAGCTTGCGGGCTATAACGGTCTGCCGCATCTCTATGTGCCCGTGGTGACCGAGCCTAAGCAGGCCGCGAGCGCTCTGCAATGGGCTGTGTCCGAGATGGAGCGTCGCCTGAAGGTCTTCGAGCGTCTCAACGTGCGTAAGATCTCGACCTACAACGAAAAGCAGGCTGCTGGCGAGTTTGAGCATTACGACAACCCGCCGCAAAAGATGCCCTACCTGGTCATTATCATTGACGAGCTCTCTGACCTGATGATGGTCGCCGGTAAGGATGTCGAGGCCTCGATCGTGCGTATTGCACAGCTGGGCCGTGCCGCCGGTATTCACCTTATCGTTGCCACGCAGCGCCCCAGCTCCAACGTGGTGACGGGCCTTATCAAGGCCAACATCACCAACCGCATCGCCTTTAACGTCGCCACGGGCATCGACTCGCGCGTCATCATCGACCAGATGGGTGCCGAGAAGCTCACCGGTTTGGGCGACATGCTGTTCTCCAAGGTCGACTGGGGCAAGCCCCGCCGTATCCAGGGCTGCTTTGTCTCGGACGACGAAATCAACGAGATTGTCGAGTTCGTCAAGTCGCAGAGCGAGCCCGACTACCACGAGGAGATTCTGTCCGCCGTGGCGCCCGCTTCCATGTCCATGGCTGGTGGCGGCATTGTCCGCACCGGAGTCGCCGAGCCGCAAGACGATGATCCGCTTATTTGGGAAGCCGCCCATATTGTGGTGGAATCGCAGCTGGGCTCCACATCTGGCCTGCAACGCCGCCTGAAGGTTGGCTATGCGCGTGCCGGGCGTATTATGGACATGCTGGAAGAAAAGGGTGTCGTCGGCCCGCCCGACGGTTCCAAGCCGCGCGAGGTCCTGTTGGACGAGGAAGGGCTTGCCGCGCTGGAATCTGTCGACGCCGAGATGGCACGTGAAGATCGTGAGTTTGGAGGATTCTGATGGCTGCACGCTTTGGTGACATGCTGCTCGAGCAGCGTCGCCGAATGGGCCTTTCCATTCAGCAGGTCGCCAACACCATCAAAATCAGGCCGCAGATCATCGAGTTTTTCGAGACCGGTAACTTTGCTTCGATGCCGCCGCGCGGCTATGCGCAGGGCATGATTTCGAGCTATGCTCGTTTTTTGGGCCTCAATCCGCGCGAGGTCGTCAATGCCTACTTTGACGAACTGATGGCATACGAACGCGAGACGTCGCAGCAGGGCGGTCGTTTCCAGGACGCCGCCGGCTACGTCAATTCGCGTTCCTCTGTCGATAACGGGCGCTTCCTGATGGTTCAGGGCGGTCGTTCGACTCGCTATGGACAGCGTCCTCAGCAGGCCGGTTATATTACCGAGACGGGTTCGGGCGAGGAGATTCGCTCGCAGCGTGACCGGTTCCGCAGTACGCCGATGCCCGAGGACCGTGCACTTCCCGCTGCCCGCGGCGTGGCGCGTGACCCTCGTGCCGGCTACGGCGACGGCGGCTATTCCGATCGCGGTCACCGTGGTATCTCTGCCGGTCGTGCTCGCGGCGGCTATGCGGACGCCGATACCACGCAGGTGACGCCGCGTCTTCGCTCTCAATCACAGCCGTATGGCCAGCGCTCTTCGGCTCCGCGTGCGGGCCAGCGTGGCTATCAAGGCCGCGGTGAACTTGCGCCCCGATCGGGTCAGCGCAGCCTTCAGGGCCAGGGTGGCTATCGCGGCCGTTCCGATAGCCATCGTGGCCGTATGCCTCAGGGAGGCGGCCGCAGCAGTTCCAGTCGTGGACGCGGCGGTTCCCGTGCTCCTCAAAACAACGGGCTCGATCCGCGTATCGTCTACGCCGGTATCGGTGCCGTGGCGTTGCTGCTGATCGTGCTCATCGTGGTACTTCTGCGCGGCTGCGCATCTTCGACGCCCGAGACCACGCCCGAGACGCCCACTGCTACCAAGACGACGACCAAGAAGTCTTCTAAGAAGACCGAAATCGTCGACGAGGATGAGGACACCGATGAGGCGACGGATGAGTCGACCGATTCGGACGCCACCAAGACGACGGCTAAAAAGGAAGAAAACGAGGTAACGAAGGTCAAGGTCTCCGTTGCCAAGGGAAAGACCGCCTGGATTGAGGTCAAGGTCGATGGCAAGTCGGTCTATGGCGCCCAGGCGACTGGCCCCTTTGAGCAGGAGTACACGCCTGAGTCCTCGATCGAGATCACCACGTCCAAGCCTTCCGATGTCACCGTTACCAAGAACGGCGAAAAGGTCCGTTACGATACCAAGACCTCGGGCGTGGCGCGTGTGACGATCACCGTTCCCAAGAAGGAGACGACTGGTTCCGAGAATGGTGAAAGTTCTGATGGTACCGACACCACCGATGGTACCGACACCACCGACGGCACCGATGCCCAGTCCACGGATGGCGCCGATACCGCAACTGACGGCCAGACGTCCACCGATTCTACCGACTATTCGTACGATAGCTACTAAGTCGCTCGTACGCGAAAGGAAACATCATGGCTAAAGATTCCAGCTTCGACGTCGTGTCCGAGGTCAACATGCAAGAGGTCGACAACGCCTTCCAGCAAACCACGCGCGAGATTTCCCAGCGCTATGACCTGAAGGATTCCGGCGCCACGATCGAGCTTTCGAAGGGCGACAAGCTCTTTACGATCAACGCCCCGGCCGACTTTGTCTCCAAGCAGATTATCGACGTGCTGAGCTCCAAGCTCATCAAGCGCGGCATCGACCTCAAGGCTGTCTCGTGGGATGCTCCGCAGGCGGCATCGGGCGGCACCGTGCGCGTGCTCGGCCATATCGTCGAGGGTATCGACCAGGCGACCGCCAAGAAGATCAACAAGGACATCAAGGACCAAAAGCTCAAGGTCAAGGTGACTATCGAGGCCGATAAGCTGCGTGTTTCCTCTGCTTCGAAGGACGCGTTGCAGACCGTGATCCAGTTCCTGCGCGACCAGGACTACGGCCAGCCGCTGCAGTTCACCAACTACCGCTAATATCATTCGAAAGGACTGCTCTCCAACATGGATACACCGTTGGGCTCCGTGCTCTACATCACCCTCGGGTGCGCTAAGAACGAGGTTGACACCGACCGCATGCGTTCTCTTTTGACCGCCGCGGGCTACGAGGAGGCATTCGACCCACAGGATGCCGATATCGCCATCGTCAATACATGCTCGTTCCTCGCCTCCGCAACGTCCGAGAGCATCGAGACCACGCTCGAGCTCGCCAACGAGGTTCAGGACGGCGTTCGTTCTTGTCCCATCGTCATGTGCGGCTGTGTGCCGTCGCGCTATGGCGACGACCTGCCTGACGAGCTGCCCGAGGTCGCTGCCTTTGTGAAGGCCGACGAGGAGGACGGCGTCGTGGCGGTCATCGATGGCGTGCTGGGTGCCGAGCGTGAGATCGCTGCCTATATTCCGCAAGTCAAGCGCACTGTCGAGGGCGCCGTTGCTTACGTCAAGATTTCCGATGGCTGCAACCGCTTCTGCAGCTTCTGCATGATCCCGTATATCCGCGGTCGTTATCACTCGCGCAATGCCGAGAGCATTATCTCCGAGGTACGCGACCTGGTTGCCGGCGGTGTGCGCGAGATCGTGCTGATCGGCCAGGACACGGGTATTTGGGGCACCGACTTTGCCGACGAAGACGCCACCGATGGCTCGCCGCGCAATCTGGCGCAGCTGCTGCATGCCGTCGCCGAGGCCGTGCGCCCGCACAACGTCTGGGTCCGCGTGCTCTATCTGCAGCCCGAGGGCATGACCGACGAGCTTATCGATACGATTCGCGATATGCCCGAGGTGCTGCCCTATATCGATATCCCCGTGCAGCACTGCGACGCGCGCATCCTCAAGGCTATGCGCCGTTCTGGTTCGCGCCAGGAGCTCGAGGACCTGTTCCGCGATCTGCGTGAGCGTATCCCCGGCATCGTGATCCGTTCCACGGCCATGGTCGGCTTCCCGACCGAGACCGACGACGAGTTCCGCGACCTTATCGACTTTATGGACACCGTCGGCTTTGACTACACGAGTGTCTTTGCCTACTCGCAGGAGGAGGGCAGCCTGGCCGCTAAGATGGAGGGTCAGGTCGATGAGGAGGTCAAGCTCGAGCGCGCCCAGGAGGCCATGGACCTGGCCGAGTCGCTCGGTTTTGCCGCCACCGCCGCACATGTGGGCGAGCGCGCCCAGGTGATTGTCGACGGCATCGAGGAGACCGAGGACGGCGCCGAGCTGATCGGCCATGCTTGGTTCCAGGCGCCCGATTCCGATGGCGCGGTGCACTTGGACGCCAGTGAGGCGTCCGTGGGCGATATTCTGACGGTCGAGTTTACCGATAGCTTCTGCTATGAGCTTATCGGCCATGTTGTGGAGTAGGAGAGCATCGTGGCAAACGAGAGCAATAAGGAACTGACGAGTGTTTGGACGCCCGCCAACATCGTGACGTGCGTTCGCATCGTCTTTATCCCGGTGTTCATGATCGTGTCGGCGCTTTCTCACACGAGTGTTGCCGGTACAGATTGGAGCACCTTCGACGGCCCGCTCGCCGCCGCTGCCTTCATTCTGTATGTGATCCTGTCGTGCACCGATAAGGTCGACGGTTATCTGGCGCGTTCGCGCAATGAGATTACCGACTTCGGTAAATTCTTGGACCCCATTGCCGATAAGCTGCTGGTGTTCTCGGCTCTGCTGCTGTTCTTGGATTTTGGCGCTGTGACCGTGTGGTCCGTGTTCATTATCCTGTTCCGTGAGCTTCTGGTGAGCGCCCTTCGCATGGTCGCGAGTGCCGCCGGCGTGGTCGTTGCCGCCGATAAGCTTGGCAAGTACAAGACGGCGACCACGATGGTCTCCATCTGCGGCTACCTGTGCGTCTTTGCGATGACCGGCCTCCAGTTGGGGCCTGCGGAGCTGTTGCTCGGTGTCTATGGCGTTTCACGCTTCCTGTACGCTGTTGCCGTTGTCCTGACCGTTATCTCGGGCGCCCAGTACTTCTGGAACTGCCGCAAGATCGTCTTTTCGGTCTAGGTCCTGGTGGGTATGGCGGACTCTTTTGAGCAGATTTCCGCACATAACGAGGAGCTGGCGCGCGATATTGTCGAGCGCGCGAGCGCTCGGGGCGTGACGGTTTCTACGGCTGAGTCGCTGACGGCGGGTATGATCGCCTCGACGATTGCCGATATCCCGGGCGCCTCGGCGGTGCTGCGTGGCGGTGCGGTGACCTACTGCGATGAGATCAAGCATCGCGTTTTGGGTGTTGATCAGGAGACGCTCGACCGCTATACCGCGGTGTCGCATCAGACCGCGCGCGAGATGGCGGCGGGTTCGCTGGAGCTGTACCAGAGCGATATTGCAGTGAGCGCAACGGGTTATGCCGGCCCCGGCGGCGGCACTGAGGACGATCCGGCTGGCACTTTCTATATTGGCTGGGCGTATCGCGCGGCTGATGGGGAAGTGCCGGTCGTGGACTCTGTGCGCTGCCACTATGAGGGCGACCGTTCGTGTGTTCGTGCCCATGCGGTCGCGGAGGCATTGGGACGCATTGCCCTTGTGCTCAACTCTATGGAATAGACGTGTTTTAAGGGGCCTTCGGGCCCCTTAATTGTGGAGATAGGGACCCCTGACGAATTTAGCGTTTGCGCTGGTCATAGGTGTATTTTTGCCTTTCTTGTTCTTATTTGCCCCTTTGTGGTCAAGCATTTGGTCAGTGTTTGGTCGGCGTTTGGTTGGGTTTTGGAAAGACTGCCTGCATATGATTGGCCTGAACGGTTGACCACGAACAGCCGTTCGTTTATTATCGATGCAGGTTGTTAAGAGGAGGGCTATTCATGGCCAAGAATTCAGGTCCCGTACGTACCGTTCATGCTCGCACGACGGGTAAAGAGCGCGATGAGATGATCGCCACCACCAAGGCCGAGATCGAGAAGAAGTTCGGTCAAGGCTCCATCATGAGGTATGGTGACGGCGGCCCCGAGCTTGAGGTTGAGGCCATCCCCACGGGCGCTCTGGCACTCGATGCCGCTCTGGGTATCGGCGGTGTGCCGCGCGGCCGTATCGTCGAGATTTACGGTCCTGAGTCCTCCGGTAAGACGACGCTTTCGCTCGAGATCCTGGCCGAAGCCCAGGCAATGGGTGGCGTGGTGGCATTTATCGATGCCGAGCACGCGCTCGATCCCACGTATGCCGCGCGCATTGGCGTGGATATCGACGAGGTACTGATTTCCCAGCCTGATACGGGTGAGCAGGCGCTCGAGATTGTTGACATGCTCGTGCGTTCCGGCGCCATCGATGCCATCGTCGTCGACTCCGTCGCCGCGCTGACCCCGCGTGCCGAGATCGAGGGAGAGATCGGCGATACCACGGTCGGATTGCAAGCTCGTCTGATGAGTCAGGCGCTCCGCAAGCTCGCCGGCTCGCTGTCCAAGTCCAACACGACATGCATCTTCATTAACCAGCTGCGAGAGAAGATCGGCGTCATGTTCGGCAACCCTGAGACCACGACGGGCGGCCGCGCCCTTAAGTTCTTCTCTTCGGTGCGTATCGACATTCGCCGCATCGACAGCATTAAGCTTAAGGATGAGGTTATCGGTAACCGCGTGCGCGCCAAGGTCGTTAAGAACAAGGTGGCAGCTCCGTTCCGTTCTGCTGAGTTCGACATCATGTACGGTACGGGCATCTCTAAGGAGGGCTCGATTCTGGACATGGCTGTCGAGTGCGGCATTTGCAAGAAGATGGGCTCCTGGTTTGCCTATGGCGAGGACAAGCTCGGCAACGGTCGCGAGGCCGCCAAGGCGTTCCTGCGCGAACACCCCGATTGCGCCGACGAGATTGAGCATAAGGTCCGCCTTGCCTGCGGGCTTGAGTTTGATGACGATGCTCCGTCCGAGGTCGAGCTGACCGATCAGCCTGCGCCTGAGGAGTTTGACGAGCTTTACGCCATCGATGGTTCCGCCATGCTCGATGATGACGACGAGTAGCGGTTACGCTCATGTCGTATACGGTGACCGAGGCCACGGTTGTCCTTCCCGATAAGAAGGCGGCCTCCTCGTTCTCGAGCGGGTATGCGTCCAAAAAGCCTTGCGCACATATCGATTGTGAGCTTGAGGGCGGTTTTGAGCGGTCCATTTGGATTCCCGTGCGGGTCGCGCGCCTGTATGTCAAAAATCGCCCCGATCTTCCCTGTGATTGGGATAACTTTCGTGAAGCGGTGCAGCTCATCGAGCGTAAATGTGCACTTACCATGGTGACCGAGATGCTATCGCGACGCGACCATGCGACGGGTGAGGTCCGTGACAAGTTGGCACGCTACGGCTTTCGCCAGCCCGCGATCGATTTCGCCGTCGAGCGCGCCACCGAGTATCGCTTTTTAGACGAGAACCGCTTTTGCTCGTACTTTATCGAGGAACGCAAGCGGCGCGGTTGGGGACAGCGTAAAATCGAGACCGAGCTCAAGCGCCGTCATGTCGTGCTCGATGACATTCCCGGTTATCCCGAGGATTATTTTGCCGTCGAAGACGATTTGGCGCGTGCGTCAGCCCTGCTCGCCAAGCGGCGTGTTCCAGAGACGCGCGGATTCGAAAAACTGGTTCGGTTTTTGATGGGCAAGGGCTTCTCGTATCACATCGCCGCCGATGCCGTTAAGGCACGTCTCGATGCCGAACGTGAGGAATGTGCGGTTTAGGCGTATGCGTTTTGTGGCCCTGCCGTTCACCGCGTTTTAGCCGCCGTGCTGGGGCCATTTATTTGACAGTTGTTGTGGTTCAACGTACGATAAACACTGTCATTTGCTTTGTGATATGTGCTCATCTGTGATGAGTTTGTTTATATGTTTATCTGTATCCGACCCGCATAAGCTGCGCCCATATTACTCAAATGTCGCGAGCCGTTCGTAAGGACGGTTCGCTTTGTTGTGTAACGAATCCATAAAAAGGAGTGAGCATGCCTATCATCGCAGCGCTCGTTGGCATCATTTTGGGTGCCATCGCCGCCATTGCCTACATGCGCACCGCCAAGCAGGGTAGTCTTCACGAGGCCGACGAAAAAATCCAGTCGGCACACGCACAGGCTGAGTCCCTGATCGGTGATGCTAAGCGTCAGGCCGAGACCCTCAAAAAAGAGGCTCTGCTCGAGGCTAAAGAGGAGATCATCAAGAACAAGCAGGCCGCTGAGGCCGAGGACAAGCAGCGTAAGAACGAGATTCGTACGCTCGAGAACCGCGTGATGCAGCGCGAGGAATCTCTCGATCGCCGCAACGACGCTCTCGACAAGCGCGAGCATCAGCTGTCCAGCCAGGCCGGTCAGGTCGAGAAGCGCTCTCGTGAGCTCGAGGAGCTCTGCGCAAAGCAGACCTCCGAGCTTGAGCGTATCGCCGACCTTACCCGCGAGGACGCGCACAAGGAGCTCCTTGATAAGGTTCGCGGCGAGGTCACCCACGAGGCCGCCACGATCATTCGCGAGTCTGAGCAGCAGGTTCGCGCCGAGTGCCACAAGACCGCCCAGGAGATTCTGTCTCTGGCGATTCAGCGCTGCGCTGCCGATCACACTGCCGAGGTCACCGTTACCTCCGTGCACATTCCCTCTGATGACCTCAAAGGCCGTATCATCGGTCGCGAGGGTCGCAACATCCGGACCTTCGAGCAGGTTTCCGGCGTCAACCTCGTGATCGACGACACGCCCGAGACCGTCGTTCTTTCGAGCTTCGACCCGGTCCGTCGTGAGACCGCCCGCGTCGCCCTCGAGAACCTCATCGCCGACGGCCGCATTCACCCTGCCCGTATCGAGGAGATGTATCACAAGGCCGCCGACCTGGTTCAGCAGCGCGTGCGCGAGGCTGGCGAGCAGGCTGCCTTCGATACCGGCATCCACGATCTGCACCCCGAGATCGTCAAGACCCTTGGTGCCCTGCGCTACCGTACCTCGTTTGGTCAGAACGTGCTTCAGCATTCCCTCGAGGTCTCTGATCTGTGCGGCGTGATGGCTTCCGAGCTTGGCCTGGACGTTGTGACCGCCAAGCGCGCCGGCCTGCTTCATGACCTGGGCAAGGCAATCGACCACGACGTCGAGGGCCCGCATGCCGTCATCGGCGCCGAGCTTGCCCGCCGTTATGGCGAGAAGCCCGTTATCGTCCACGCTATTGAGGCTCACCATGCCGATGTCGACCCCAACACGGTGCTCGATGTCCTGGTGCAGGCCGCCGATGCTGTCTCTGCCTCTCGCCCCGGTGCCCGTCGCGAGTCTGCCGAGAACTACATCAAGCGTCTTGAGAAGCTTGAGGAGATCGCCAACTCCCATGACGGCGTCGAACGTACCTATGCCATGCAGGCCGGTCGCGAGGTCCACGTCATGGTCCAGCCGGACAAGATTTCCGATGCCCAGTCCACGGTTCTGGCTCACGATATCGCCCATCAGATCGAGGAAGAGATGGAGTATCCCGGTCAGGTGCGCGTCGTCGTGATTCGCGAGAGCCGCGCTGTCGATATCGCTAAATAACATGAGCGACGCGAACGAGCTCATCTCATTTATCGCGTCGATGTCGGGGGAGGGCAACCTTCGCGTCGAGGAGAACCTTGGCGAGGGGTATGTCCGCCTCCGCGTTTCGGAGGCCGAGCGGCGCCAGGCTAAGCACGACATTCAGCATGTCGAGGACATCGTCATCGAAATGCTCCGTAATGCTCGCGATGCCGGCGCCGACAAGGTCTATCTCGCCACGACCAAGGAAGATGGCGTCCGCACGCTTGTCTTTCTGGATAACGGTTCTGGCGTTCCGCAGGATATGCAAGAGCGAATCTTTGATGCCCGCGTTACCTCCAAGCTCGAGAGCATGAAGATGGACCGTTGGGGCGTTCACGGTCGTGGCATGGCATTGTTTTCGATTAAGCAGAACGCCGACGAGGCCCGTGTGGTCACGTCCGGCGTCGATCTTGGTTCAGCCTTCAAGGTGAGCGTTGCGGCCGACCGCCTCAGTGAGCGTGCCGATCAGTCCAGCTGGCCCCAGGCCGTCAAGGATGAGGACGGACGTTATGTCTGCGCTCGCGGTCCACATAATATTATTCGCGCTGCTTGTGAGTTTGCGCTCGAGGAGTTGCGTGGTTGCGATGTCTATCTCGGTTCTCCGTCTGAGATTGCCGCGACCCTTTATGCTCAAGCGTCAAGTCGGCTCGATACGTCTCGTCTCCTGTTCATTGATGACGAGAGCGAGCTTCCGGTTGTCGATCGTTTAGGCCTTGCTTCTGATGCCGAGGACTTTATCCGTATTTGTTCGGGTTTGGGTCTTGAGATGTCCGAGCGCACGGCCCATCGCATTTTGGCAGGGCAGATTAAGCCCGTTCGCGGTGTGACCGCGCGTCTGCTGCGCGAGCGTGATTCGTCCTCGCATGCGCCGACTCCTGTCGATCTCGCGAAGGATCGTCGCGGGCTACGTATTGCCAAGGATGACATGGCACAGTTTTCGCGCGCTGTGGAACGCGACTTTAATGACCTTGCCGCCCGGTACTATCTCAACCTTTGCGGCGACCCAAAGATCCGTGTTTCGCGTGATCGAATCACCGTGACCTTTGATCTTGCCAAAGAGGAATAGTGCCTTTACCGAGTCCACTCGGTACGATACAGTTGTTGCAGTTAAAACGTACTTTTAAATGCAGGAGTTTCTTCATGGATTGCCTGAAGGTATCAAGCAAATCATCGCCCGCGTCCGTTGCCGGCGCCATCGCCGGCATGGTCAAGGATGGTGTACCCGTCAACATCCAATGTGTCGGCGCCGGTGCCGTCAACCAGGCTATTAAGGCCGTTGCTATCGCGCGCGGTTTTTTGATTCCAACCGGTTTTGATATTTCCTGCGCGCCCGTGTTCTCCGACATCCTCATTAACGGGGAGTCGCGCACGGCCATCCGCCTTTCTATCTACGTTCACCAGATCAATCGAGCTGCTATGGATAACGTCGTCATGGATGATGTTAAGCCTGTGGCATAGCTTCTGCTTGCCTTGTTTCGCTCCCCATCGTTAGGACTTATGCACATGGACCAGCGTTCCGTACGCGATATTCTTGCCGGTAAAACCTACTTTATCCGCACCTTTGGCTGCCAGATGAATCAGCACGACTCCGAGCGTGTGAGCGGTCTGCTTGATTCGTATGGCTGCCTCATGGCGCTCGATCCCGCGCATGCCGATATCGTTGTCTTCATGACGTGCTGCGTGCGCGAGGCCGCCGATACTCGCCTGTACGGTCAGTGCAATTCCTGCAAAAGCCTGCCGCCTTCGCCTTCGGGCAAGCGCGTGGTTGCCGTTGGCGGTTGCATCGCGCAGCGCGATGGCGAGGGCCTGCTGACCAACGTCGATAACGTCAATGTCATCTTTGGCACGCATTCCATTGCACATGTGGCCGAGCTCATTGCCGAGGCGTTCCGTGATGGTAAGCGTCATATCCGCACCAATGAGCATGAGGATACGGATGCCATGAGCATGCCGTGGCATCGCGAGACTCAGTATCACGCCTGGGTGCCCATCATGACGGGCTGCAATAATTTCTGCACCTATTGCATCGTGCCGTACGTGCGCGGTCGCGAAAAGAGCCGCCCCTTCGAGGAGATTGTCGACGAGGTGACCGGTTTGGTGCGCCAGGGCGTGCGTGAGATTACGCTGCTGGGCCAAAACGTTAACTCATATGGTCGCGATCTGTTTGGCAAGCCGCGTTTTGCCGATCTGCTGCGTGCCGTGGGCGATACGGGCGTGGAGCGCATCTTCTTTACGTCTTCGCATCCCAAGGACCTGTTGCCCGAGACCATCGACGCCATGGCCGAGACGCCTGCCGTTATGCCGCAGCTGCACTTGGCCGTCCAGTCAGGTTCGACGCGGATCCTCAAAGAGATGAATCGCCGTTATACACGCGAGGACTATCTGGGCCTTGTCGATCGCATTCGCAACCGCATGCCCGATATCGCGCTCTCGACCGACATTATCGTTGGCTTCCCGGGTGAGACTGAAGAAGACTTTGAGCAGACGCTCTCACTTGCCGAGACGGTCCGCTATGCTCAGGCCTATACCTTCATCTATTCCAAGCGCGCCGGTACCCCGGCCGCCGAGATTGACGATCCTACGCCGCATGAGGTTATTCTCGAGCGTTTCAACCGTCTGGTTAAGGTTATCGAGACCACGGCACACGAGTATAACCAGGGTGAGCTTCATACTGTGGTTCCGGCGCTCATTGAGGGAACGAGTAAAAAGAACGACGCGGTCCTGCTGGGCAAGAGTCCCAAGAATCAGACCGTGCATGCGCCTATCCCCGAGGGTTACAGCATCGATCAGCTTGTTGGTAAGATCGTTGATGTTGACGTTGACGTTGCCAAGACCTGGTATTTGTCCGGCTCCGTTGTGGGCGAGCCGCGCTAATGGTTTCTCCCGGGGCAGGTCTTTCCGCCGTTGCGATCGTCGGTCCGACGGCGGTTGGTAAGAGTGATGTTGCCGACCGTTTGGCAGCTCGTCTTTCGTCCGAAGTGCTGTCGTGCGATGCGATGCAAATCTATCGCGGCATGGACATCGGTACCGCAAAGATGGCGCCCGATGAGTGCACGGCGCCGCTGCGTCTCGTCGACATTGTAGAGCCGGGTGTGGCATATTCTGCTGCGCTTTATCAGGCCGACGCTCGCGCGCATGTTGAACGTCTCCTTGGTTCGGGTTGCCTGCCGGTTTTTTGCGGAGGTACGGGGCTGTATCTCAAGGCCGCCCTCGATGAGATGGACTTTCCCTCGGGTGAACTTGAGGACGATCGTCGTGCGGGCTATCAGGAGCTTGCCGAGCGTATTGGCGAGGAAGAACTGCATGCCTTGCTTGCCGAGCGCGATCCAGAATCGGCTGCTGTTATTCATCCCCATAACGTGCGCCGTGTGATTCGTGCGCTCGAGATGCATGATGATGGCGTCTCCTATGCGCAGCAAAAGTCGCAGTTTAGTGTTCCGCACGAGCATTATCATGCCCTTTGGTTTGGTCTGACGCGTAATCGCGAGGTGCTCTACGAGCGCATTAACCAGCGCGTCGATCTGATGTTTGAGCAGGGTCTTGTCGATGAGGTCCGCGGTCTTATGGGCCAGGGGCTGGGAGATGCCCTGACGTCGATGCAGGCAATTGGCTATAAAGAGATCATTGATGCTTTCAATGGCGTGATGAGCATGGATGAGGCTCGCGAACTCATTAAGATGCGTTCGCGTCGTTATGCCAAGCGTCAGCTTTCGTGGTTTAAGCGCGATGACCGTATCGTGTGGTTTGATATGGATGAATGTACGATCGATGAGGTCGTTGAGGATATCCTGCATCGTATTGAGGCTGCCTAATGCCCCGTTTCCCCCTTGTTCCCACGGCACCCGAGCCCGAGCGTGCCATTTTAGTTGGTGTTGAGTGGCGCGACAATGCATGGCCGCTCGATCGCTCGCTTGATGAGCTGGAGCGTCTTGCCCACACAGCTGGTGCCCAGTGCGTGGCACGCTTGTCGCAGCGTTTGGTAAAGCCGTATCCTAAATCGTTTATCGGTTCCGGTAAGGTTGAAGAGCTGTGCGGCCTGGTGCATCGCATGGATGCCGATGTCGTTATTTTTGACGACGACCTGACCCCCTCGCAGCAATCCTATTTGGAGAAAGCCGTGGGCGAGCCGGTAAAGATTATCGATCGTACTGCACTGATCCTGGATATCTTTGGCCTGCATGCTCAGACGCGTGAGGGACGCCTGCAGGTACAGCTGGCACAGCTTCAATATTTGTTGCCTCGCCTGCGTGGCATGTGGAGCCATCTCGCTAAGGAGCAGACGCGCGGCGGCATCGGCTCACGTTTTGGTCAGGGCGAAAGTCAGCTCGAGGTCGACCGTCGCCTCATTCGTAATAAGATCGCTGCGCTTCGTCGTGAGCTCAAGCAGGTTGAACAGCGTCGCGATGTTCAATCCAAGAGTCGCATTGAGTCCCCGGCGTTTCGCGTCGCGTTAGCCGGTTATACCAATGCCGGTAAATCGACGTTGCTCAATCGTCTGACCGGCTCTACGGTACTTTCGCAGGACAAGCTGTTTGCTACGCTCGACCCGACGACGCGTTCGTATCGTCTGCCCGGCGGTCGCGGCATGACGATTACCGATACCGTCGGCTTTATTCAAAAGCTGCCGCATGGTCTGGTCGATGCCTTTAAATCGACGCTGTCCGAGGTTTTGGGTGCCGATCTAATTCTCAAAGTCGTAGATGCGTCTGACGAGGACTATGAGCGGCAGCTGGAGGCTGTCGACCGCGTGCTTGATGAGATCGGCGCCGGAGAGCGTTTAACGCTGACCGTATTCAATAAAATTGATCTTCTCGATAGCGTCGATCGATTGAGTTTCCGTCGTCGCTATCCGGAGGCCGTTCTGTTCTCGGCCCAAACGGGCGAGGGGCTCGACGATCTCGTCGACCGGATTGCTCGCGAGGCAGCTGCCACCGATGTGTTGCTCTCCGCTGATATCCCGTATCGTGAGGGCGCTCTCATCACGCTGGTGCATGAGCAGGGAACCCTTCTGCATGAGGAATATCTCGAGGACGGCGTTCGCATTGTGGCGAAACTGCCGGCTCGTATTGCACCGCGGCTCGAGCGTTATCGCACCGAGTAGACGATCTCCAAAATGCCCAGAATGATGGGCTGATGCAGCAGATAAAAGGGGAGAGCGTGACGTCCAAGGCTGGCGAGCGCCGGCAGGGGGTTGGCGTAGGCCCAGCTAGGGACGGTCTTATCGATACTCTTCGCTATGTGTGCGGCGAAGTATCCTGCAAGATACATAAAGATAAACGGGATGATGGGGTAGTAATCACCTGAGACAAACCCAGGGCTCGGAAATCCCAGCCACGCCAGGTAGGGGACAGGGTAGATCGTTTTGGGGATGCTCCAGGTGAGGGCGAACAACACAAGGCATAGGGGCATGCCCCATCTCGCCGTTATCTTCTTAAGGACGGGATCGGTCAACGCCACGATGCCGGTGCATGCGGCCATGCAGTAGATGATGCCAAAATTAACCGAATCGTCGAATGAGACAAGTGTTGTTGCCAACCAGACAACGAGTGCTGCTAAGGCGTATTTGGCGGCACGTTTGATATTGTTGCGCGAAAGAGTGCACATCCAACCCGCGATAAACAAAAATACCCAGCTGATGCTGGCGCGCCAGACGTCTTGAAAGACAGTCTGGGTAAACCAAGGCATATCCCAGCCGTACAGGTAGGCGAGATCATAGCAAGCGTGAAAACCTGCCATAGAAATCATCGTAAACCCGCGGACGGTATCAAAGATGGTGATGCGTTTTTGCATTACGAGAACCGGCGCATTAAACCGACAACTTTACCCAAAATAACGGGGTTCGTCGCATAGATGGGCTCCATAGTGTCGTTCTCGGGCTGCAAGCGCACGCGCCCCTGCTCCTTGTAGAACGTCTTGACGGTCGCTGAACCAT
Organism: uncultured Collinsella sp.; assembly: GCA_902388345.1. GTDB lineage: Bacteria > Actinomycetota > Coriobacteriia > Coriobacteriales > Coriobacteriaceae > Collinsella. The sequence continues at coordinate 2,046 of CABMOY010000030.1, read as the reverse complement.
CAATCATGGCCACGACAATTTCGCCGTTCATGGCACTCTTTTGTTCACGGACGATGATGTAATCGCCATTGAAGATGCCGACATTGATCATTGAGCTCCCATGCACCTCAAGGATAAAGGAACCCTGATCAGTGGCGATTTCGGTCGGGATAGTAAACGTGTCTTCAATATTCTGCTCGGCCAGAATGGGAATCCCTGCCGCGACGCGACCAACGAGCGGTAGCGAGACCGTTCCGCGAGGTGCGGTGGGCTCGTCAGATTTAGAAATTGAGACAGAGGAACCGTCCTCGTTAAAGAGTTCCAGGGCGCGCGGTTTGGTGGCATCGCGCTTGAGTAGCCCGCGCGCCTCCAGGGCAGAGAGATGGGCGTGCACGGTGCTGGGGGAGGAAAGGCCCACGGCAGAAGCCATCTCGCGCACGCTGGGCGGATAACCCTTCTCCTGCTGATATTCCTTGATGAAGTCGTAAATTTGCTGCTGACGCTTGGTAATTTTGCGAGCCATCAGGGCATCCTCTCTACCCATGTCAAACAAATGTTCGAATTTTGCTTGACAGGAACAACTGTTCGAAGATAATAATAACCGAACATTCGTTCTCGCGCTAGACATTTTTGTCCGCGCGGCTTGATAAAACTGTTCTCAGCAAAACACGCGAGAGGAGAACATGATGAACGCAACGAATATGGTCCAGGGAAACCTCGCCCTTAAGCTCGAGACGCCTGCAGAACCCACTTTTACGGTTGTTCAGGGTGGCCGCTCCGGCATTCAACCTTTGACCGTAAAGCCTGCTCGCAATCAGCAGGCTGTAGTCGCGCCGGCCCGCGTTGCCCTGAAGGTTCCGACGATTGTCGCCGTCGCCGTTGCGCTTACGCTCTTCTTTGTCCTCGCTACTTCGGTCTTTAGCGCTCGTCACGCCGCGTATGCCGAGTCCGTTTCCAACATTACTTACGAGACCATTCGCGTTCAGACTGGCGATTCTCTTTGGTCGCTTGCCGAGGAATATCCAATCGAAGGCCTTTCCACGCAAGAGACTTCCGACATGATCCGTAACGTCAATCATCTGGAGCATGGTTCGCTCGCCGCCGGTGCGCATCTTAAGGTTCCTGCTCGTTCGTAATCATTATCGCGCTGCGCATGGTACCCTTGTTATCGTTTAAGAGGAGGTACCATGCGCTGTCCCAAATGCGGCAAGGCACATACCCGCGTCGTTGATTCCCGTATGCAGGAGTCAAATAACACCATTAAGCGCCGTCGCGAATGTTGCTCGTGTAACTATCGCTTTACAACGTTCGAGCGATGCGAGGACCCTATCGAGGTCATTAAGTCAGACGGAACCAAGCAGCGGTTCGATCGCAATAAGCTGCTCGTCGGCTTGATGCGCGCCACCATCAAGCGCGATATCGACACTAAGAAGCTCAATGAGATTATCGACGACATCGAGGTCGAGCTGCGCTCTCGCACACTGACGGCCGTCACGTCCCATGAGTTGGGTGACATGGTGCTCAAGCGCTTGGCCAAGATCGACAAGGTTGCGTACATCCGTTTTGCCTCGGTCTACCGCGATTTCAAAGACGTCGATGAATTTCTGCAAGAGCTCGACAAGCTAAGGTGATTCCATGTCCAACATTACCGTCAACATAAAGCGTCTCGACCCCACCGTCGAGCTTCCCAAATACGCCCATCCCACCGATGCCGGCTTGGATCTACGCTCCAACGAAGACTGCGTCCTGAAGCCCTTCGAACGCCGTCTGGTCTCTACGGGGCTGGCCATCGCCCTGCCCGATGGCTACGCCGGCTTCGTCCAGCCCCGCAGCGGCTTGGCCATCAAGCAGGGCTTGTCTATAGTCAACACGCCGGGCCTCATCGACGCTCACTACCGAGGAGAACTCAAGGTTATCCTCATCAACCTGGATCCCACCAACGACATCCAAATCAACAAAGGCGACCGCATAGCCCAACTCGTCATCCAAGAAGTCCCCACGGTCAATCTCATAGAAGTAGAAGAACTAGACGAAACCGACCGAGGCAAAGGAGGCTTCGGCTCCAGC